>NZ_CP028426.1:3150598-3465658 GCF_003010915.2 Gulosibacter molinativorax
AGCGGCGTCCCTTAAATACCGCCGGATCCGAGATGAGCTGCGTAGGCCCAATCGCCTCCCGGATCGTGGCCACCTCGCCGCGAGCGAACGTCAGATCGTGGCCGTCAGAGATATTCACGAGTACAACGCCATCTGGCGCGAGGAAGGCCCCGAGTTCCTGAAAGAACTCGAGCGAGGTGACGTGTGCCGGAGTCTGAGAGCCGGCGAACACATCCACAATCAGCGCATCCACCTTGCCTGCGAGCCCGCGAGGTAGCTTCGCGAGCTGCTCACGTGCGTCGCCATATCGGATGCGAATGGATGCGTGAGCGGGCAACGGCGCGACCTCGCGCACGAACTCGACCAGGTCGCGCTCGAGCTCGATCACTTGCTGGCGCGAGCCGGGACGGCTGTGCTCGAGATAGCGGGGGATGGTGAGGGCGCCTGCGCCGAGGTGCACCGCGGTGATGGGCCCACCGAGTGGGAACGCGAGATCGAGCACGTGGCTCATGTGGCGGATATACCCGAAGCTGAGGTCGCCCGGGTCCTCGATGTTGATTTCGGACTGCGGGGTGCCGTCGACGAACAGGGTGATTCGTGGTCCGTCTTTCTTTGCCATTGCCTGTCGGCCGGAGGCGAGTGTCGCGGTGAAATCGGTGTCCTGTCGCTTCCGTGCCATGCGGCAATCCTCGCACGGATGCGCCGCTTGGGGACGCCGGTGGCCGCCTCAACGGCGCCTTCATGGTCCCCTGAACGCGCACCTCCGCGCCGCGTACGCCCGCACCTCGCTGCGTACCCCCGCACCTCGCCGCGTACTCCCGCACCTCGCCGCGTACTCCCGAGAATGCAATTTACTGTGCCCCTGGACGTGGTCCGTTGTATTTTCGGGGGTACCGGGTACCGGATCCGGCAGCCGGGTTCGGGATACCGGGCGTTGCCTCAGCGCTGCCTTAACGGAACCTGTCAATTTTTGATTAATTCAAAACAATCTTTTGATTGAGTCAAGAAAGCGATACGATGGCGAGCGTGACCGAACGCGATATGATCTCTTGGACCGACCGCCTCCGTGCGGCCGGTTTGCGAGTGACCTCGCGCCGACTCGCACTGCTGGAGGCGCTTGACGCGCATCCGCATGCTTCGGTCGACGAAGTCTTCCAGCACACCGCGGCCCTGGTGCCTAGCCTCACCAAGCAGGCCGTGTACGTGAGCCTCGATGACTTCGTCGCGAGTGGACTCATCCGGAGGCTCGATGGCTCGCCGGCGCGCTACGAAACGCGCACCGCAGACAACCATCACCACCTCATCTGCGATGACTGCGGCAAGATCATCGACGTCGACTGCGCGGTTGGCGAGGCACCGTGTCTCATTCCGGGGCACGCAGAGGGCTTCAACATTCGCGTCGCTGAAGTGGTCTATCGGGGCCAGTGCCCCGAATGCGCCGCGCTAGCCATCGCATCCTGAGTTTTCGATTGCGCAGAGAAACCCCCCGACAGTCCCACGAATCACTAGGAGTGAATGTGACTCAGTTCGAATCCAACATCGACCCGACACTGCCGTCAACGCGCCAGAACGGCGCCCCCGCAGAAAGCGACCGCAACTCACTCACGGTTGGCTCGAACGGCCCGATCGTTCTGCACGACGTGCAGCTCGTCGAGACCCTTTCGGCATTCAACCGCGAGCGTGTGCCCGAGCGTAACCCGCACGCCAAGGGCGCCGGTGCATTCGGTGAGTTCGAGGCGACCGAGGACGTGTCGCAGTGGACCCACGCGCACATCTTCCAGAAGGGCAACAAGACCCGTTCGCTTGCGCGCTTTTCGACGGTTGCCGGTGAGCAGGGCTCGCCCGACACGTGGCGTGACGTTCGCGGCTTCTCGCTGAAGTTCTACACGCAGGAGGGCAACCTCGACATCGTGGGCAACAACACCCCGGTGTTCTTCCTCCGTGACCCGATGAAGTTCCCGCACTTCATCCGCTCGCAGAAGCGCCTGCCCGACTCGGGCCTGCGCAGTGCGACGATGCAGTGGGACTTCTGGACCCAGAACCCCGAGTCGGCGCACCAAGTGACCTACCTCATGGGTGAGCGTGGCCTGCCCCGAAGCTGGCGCGAGATGAACGGCTACTCGTCGCACACCTACTCGTGGATCAACAAGGACGGCGAGATTTCGTGGGTGAAGTACCACTGGATCTCGGACCAGGGCGTGCACACCCTCAGCAACCAGGAGGCCGAGGAGCTCGCCGGTAAGGACGCCGAGTACCACCGCCGCGACCTGTTCGACTCGATCGCCGCGGGCAACTTCCCGTCGTGGACCCTCAAGGTGCAGATCATGCCGTACGAGGACGCGAAGAAGTACCGCTTCAACCCGTTCGACCTCACCAAGATCTGGTCGCACAAGGACTACCCGCTGCACGAGGTTGGCAAGCTCACGCTCAACGAGAACCCGGCGAACTTCTTCGCCGAGATCGAGCAGGCGGCGTTCGCTCCGTCGAACTACGTCCCCGGCACCGGCATCTCGCCGGACAAGATGCTCATGGGCCGCATGTACGGCTACGCAGACGCACAGCGCGCCCGCATCGGCACCAACTTCGCGCAGCTGCCGGTGAACCGTCCGATCGTCAAGACGAACAGCTACACCTTCGACGGCAACATGCGCTTCGACCACTCGGGCAACGCCCCGGTCTACGCCCCGAACTCGTTCGGTCGCCCGCACGCTGACGAGACCGGTCCGGTCGAGAACAACTGGACTTCCGATGGCGAGCTCGTGCGCATCGCTTCGGCGCTCTTCCCCGAGGACGACGACTTCGGCCAGCCCGGCACCCTCGTGCGCGAGGTCTTCAACGACGCGCAGCGCGACCAGTTCGTCGAGACCGTCGCCGGTGCGCTTGACGGCGTCATCGAGCCGGTTCTGTCGAACGCGTTCCAGTACTGGAAGAACGTCGACCAGACCATCGGCGAGCGCATCGAGAAGCGCTGGCACGAGAACGCCGGTGCGGTGTCGGTTGTCGGCATGGGCCAGGACAAGGACAACTAGTCCCGCTCCTAGAGCACACTAGAAATTGGGCCTCGCGGATTGCCGCGGGGCCCGATTTCGTTTCCGCGGCTGGATGTACATCGAGTGACGGGCTTGCGGCAAAGGGCGAGTGCAACCGGGAAAATTCCGCAATATTACGGGGCGACATTCGTCTCTTAACCCGGGGCCCTTAGGGTGGAGCGGTTCCACCGCGAAGAGATTGTGAGCTGCCATGTCGATGAAAACTGTGCTTGATCCCACCGCATCCAGCACGACCGCGGGCACCGTCGAACTCCGCGACGTGACGAAGTCGTTCGCGACCAACGACGGCAACCACCTCGTCCTGCGGGACATAACCCTGTCCATCCCGCCGCGGCACATCGTCGCGATAATCGGAGCGAGCGGCTCCGGCAAATCGACGCTGCTGCGCCTCGTTGCGGGCCTCGGCGATGGGCCGACCACGGGCGAGGCCACCATCGATGGCACGACGATTGCGGAATACGACAGCCGCTGCGGGGTCGCGTTCCAGGAAGCACGGCTGCTGCCGTGGCGCTCGGTCTTCGAGAATGTCTCGCTCGGTCTGCCGAAAGGCACGGCGAAGGATGCGGGGGAGGCCCGGGTGCGCCACTTGCTTGAGCTGGTTGGCCTCGACGGCTTCGCCGACCACCGACCGCGCGAGATTTCAGGCGGAATGGCGCAGCGCGCATCCCTCGCTCGAGCACTCGCACGCAACCCCGAAGTTCTGCTGCTCGACGAGCCGTTTGGCGCGCTCGATGCGCTGACACGTTTGAGGATGCACGACCTGCTGCTCGAAGTCCACGCCGCGTCCCCGACGACGGTGCTGTTCGTGACTCACGACGTCGACGAGGCGTTGAAGCTCGCCGACACCGTACTCGTGCTCGGCACGCAGAAGCGACCGGCCACCGCGACCCGCGACGCGGAACGTGTTCCCGGCGCCACCGTCATCGACGTGGTGCAGCCGCGCGAACTGCGACCCAGAAGCACAACATCCCGCGAGTTTGCCGAACTGCGGCACCGCTTGCTCGACAATCTCGGGGTGCAGTTGTCCTCAGAGGCGTAGGCAATTTTGAGGGAAGCGACCTGTGCATCCGGGAGCGCCGGGTTCCCCGTTGGAAAGCACCTTTTCGCAGCCTGCGGCGACGTGCCCGGGACCACGCCCGCGCAGCCATTGACTAGGGCGTGTCTCCCATATGGTTCGTGATTGATCCGCAATTGTGGACTCGTGGCATCTGTTGTGGGTTCTCGTTCTCGTCGACTAACTGATAGGCAATGGGCGCTGATCGCGCCGTTACTCCCATCGAATGAGGGACGGCGTGGTCATCCGTTTGGTGATGATCGTCGTGTCGTGGACGGAATGATTTACCGGTTCCGAACCTCGACTCCGTGGCGAGATATCCCTCGGGAGGAGTTCGGCCCGTGGCAGACGATCTGGAAGCGACACCGCCGCTATGCCAGCGACGGCACCTGGGATCGCGTGCTGCAAGCCCTCCTCGCGCAGGCTGACGCTGCAGGCCTGATCGATTGGGACGTGTCCGTGGACGCGACGATCGCGCGGGCGCGGGGGTGTCAGATGGTTTGTGTACGGGGTCACTCGTGAAAGGACATGATGGTGACTGTGACCGATGCACATTCGAACCCGAAACAAGCTGCTGAGCTCGTCGCTGAGCTCAAGGCGTCTGGTGCTCTTGACGAGCTGTTCTCCCGGATCGATTCCGGCGAGGTCGAGCTGACCGGTGATGGCGGGCTCGTGCCGGCGCTGATCAAAGAGACCCTCGAGCGCGGCCTGCAGGCGGAGATGACTTCGCACTTGGGGTATGCGAAGGACGATCGCGAAGCGAAGGCGACGGCGAACTCGAGGAACGGCTCGTCAGCCAAGACTGTGGCGTCCGAGGTGGGCGATATCGAGATCGCCGTGCCCCGGGACCGTGACGGGTCGTTCACCCCGCGCTTGGTGCCGAAGGGCTCCAGGCGGCTCGGTGGGCTTGATGACATGATCATCAGCCTCTACGCCGGTGGGATGACGATCCGGGATATCCAGCATCACCTCGTATCGACGATCGGCACCGAGCTCTCGCACGAGACGATCTCCACAATCACTGACGCGGTGTTGGAGGCGGTGATGGACTGGCAGAACCGGCCGCTCGAGGAGTTCTACCCCGTGATCTACCTCGACGCGATCCGGGTGAAGGTCCGCGACAACGGCCACGTTCGATCCAAGGCCGCGCATATCGCCGTCGGCGTGGACATGGACGGGATCAAGCACGTGCTCGGCATCTGGGTGCAGAACACCGAAGGCGCGTCGTTCTGGGCCCACGTCTGCGCCGAGCTGGCCAACCGGGGAGTCCGGGACGTGCTCATCGTGTGCTGCGACGGGCTCACCGGTCTGCCTGAGGCGATTGAGGCGACTTGGCCGGACTCGTTGGTCCAGACGTGCGTCGTGCACCTCATCCGGGCCGCGAACCGGTTCGTGGCCTACGGGGATCGGAAGGCCGTGTCCAAGGGGCTCAAAGCGATCTACGCCGCGGCGAACGAGGACACCGCCTTGCAGGCGCTCACGGAGTTCGCCGAATCCCCGCTGGGGCAGAAGTACCCGTCAGCGGTCGCGGTATGGGAGAACGCGTGGGACCGGTTCACACCGTTCCTGCAGTTCCCGCCCGAAGTGCGGCGGGTGATCTATACGACGAACAGCATCGAGTCGCTGAACTACCAGCTGCGCAAGGTCACGAAGAACCGCTCCCAGTTCCCCACCGATGACTCCGTCGTGAAGTTGCTCTGGCTGGCGATCTGCAACATCGAGGACAAACGCGCCCGGGAACGCGAAAAGGAACGCGGCAAACCCGGCCCCAGGAAGGCCTCCGGGCGGCTCGTCGAGGGACAGATCACGACGAACTGGAAACAAGCCCTTGCCCAGCTAGCAGTGGCCTACCCCGACCGAATCAACCGAAACTTCTGAAAGTCCCATACACAAACCAGTTGACAAGCCCGCGGGCGCATCAGCACGCCACGAACACCACGCGCCCCGACCAGGACACAGGGGGCATTGTCGAATTACAAGAATCTGCCGTTTGATGAGATCGAGCCCGCCGGTCACGGCATCGGCCGTTCCCGCGGCGGGCTGACGACCAAGATCCACCACGCGGTCGACGGTCACGGACTGCCTCTGGCGATCGTTGTCACTGGCGGGCAGCGTAACGATGGCGCGATGCTCGAACAAGTCCTGGACGATATCCGCGTCCCCAGGGTCGGTGGCGGCAGACCGCGCACCCGACCGGACGCGGTGCTGGCTGACAAGGCCTACGGCAGCGGCGTGAACCGGCGCATGCTCCGCGCCCGCGGGATTCGTGCGGTGATCCCGGAGAAGAGCAACGAGATCGCGGCCCGCAAACGCAAAGGACACAAGGGTGGACGTCCACCGAGCTTCGACGCAGGCGCGTACAAGGATCGCAACGTCGTCGAGCGCTCCTTCGCCCTTGTCAAGCAATGGCGCGGCATCGCCACCCGCTACGACAAACTCGCCATCACTTACCGAGCCGGTGCCGTCCTCCACGCCGTCCTCACCTGGGCAACACTATTGGGAGACATGCCATAGAACCCAGCAACAATTACCAGAGTCGAGAGAAACATGAGCATTGACGCCGAGACGACGACCGCGCAAGATCCCGTGATTGCTGTCGTGGCGACCGAACCGCCGGCGGAAGCGCCCGTCGCGCCGCCGATTTCGAAGCGGCGACGCCGTGGTCTTGGCTGGGCTGTCGGGGCGATCGTGCCGCTTGTGTTGTTCGTGTTTTGGCAGTGGAGCACGAGTGCTGGGCTCTTCACGCCCGTGCAGTTGCCGGCCCCGCGCGCGGTATACGACGCGGCCGTCGATCTAGTCGACCGCGGGCAGCTCTTCGGCCACATCGGAATTTCCCTGCAGCGCGTGCTGCTCGGCTTTTTCATTGGCGCCGTGCTCGGCGTCGTGATCGGCTCGATCATTGGGCTCTCGCGGCTGTCGCACATGCTGTTCGCGCCGACGATCGGCGCATTCCGCGCGGTCACCGGCCTCGCGTGGGTGCCGCTGCTCGCGCTGTGGATCGGTATCGGTGAGGATGCGAAAGTCACCCTGGTTGCGATCGGCGCGTTCTTCCCCGTGTACACGACCGTCGCATCCGCGCTGCGCCACGTGGATCCGCACCTGATTGAGGCGGGCAAGGCTTTTGGATTGCACGGAGTGTCGTTGCTCGTATCGGTGCGCATCCCGGCGGCGCTGCCAGCGATCTTGTCGGGCCTGCGCTTGGCGCTGGCGCAGGCGTGGCTATTCGTGGTCGCGGCGGAGCTGCTCGCGTCCTCGGAGGGCCTCGGGTTCCTGCTGGTCGATTCGCAGAATAACGGCCGTGTCGACCGCATGATTCTCGCGATCATCCTGCTCGCCGTGATCGGCAAGATCTGCGACAGCCTCTTTGCCGTGGCCGAGAAGGCCGCGTTGAAGAAGTGGAGCTAGCCGCGGGGACGGGCTGCGAAGACTTGATTGGCGGAGAAGTGCGGCCTTCGAAAAGCGTGCGCTGAAGAATTGGGGCACCCGGCAGAGCTCGGCTGCGCGGAGATTGGTCACGGTGCGGGGTTTTCCCGACTGATGGCGCCCGAGTAGCGGTGCTCGCATCCAAAGATTGGTCACGTTTCGGGGTTTGTGTGGGAGGGCTGGTCACGTTTCGGGGTTTGTGCGGGAAGGCTGGTCACGTTTTGGGGTTTGGGTGGGAGGGCTGGTCACGTTTCGGGGTTTGTGTGGGAGGGCTGGTCACATTTCGGGGTTATATGCCCTCATAACCCCGACATTCGACCAATCCTCTGAGGGTGCGCGGTTTCAGTCTGACGGAGCGCATCCAATGACGGATTTGAGGGGTGCCCGCCATAAATCGGTCATTCGATGCCCCCGCCACAGACGGATTGCATTGAGCGACGGGTTTATGGGGAGGAGGCCGGAGGCTGGTCACTGGATGCACACCGCCGCGGGTGGATTGCATTGAGCGACGGGTTCGCGGAGGTGTGGCCGGAGGCTGGTCACTCGATGCACTCTGCTGAGCGGAGACTGCATCGAGTGACGGGTTTGGGGGAGGGCGCGTGCAGGCTGGTCACTGGATGCACTCCTGGTGCCCAGGATTGCATCGCGCGACGGATTTGCGAAGTGGGGGAGCTCGCCGCAGCGCCGCCGACCCGCAACGCGCAACCGCGACGCCGAAGCGCGACGCGCCGCCGACCCGCAACGCGCAACCGCGCCGCCGAAGCGCGATGCGCAGCCGCGACGCCGATCCGCAACGCTGAACCGCGACGCGCAGCCGCGACGCGCACCCGCGACGCCAGCCGGCCCACTAACCCTCGGGCGAGTACGCATCCAGCGCCGGATTCGCCGCCTCGAGCCCGCCGAGCAGCCGCCAGCGGTTGAGGAAGCCGCGTTCTTTTCCCAACGTCGATGGCAACCCGTGCCCCGGGTAGAACACTGTCGAATCGGGAAAACGCCGAAACACGCGCTCGACCACGTCGGTCAGCAGTTGCTCGTATCGCGCCGGGTCATCCCACGTGTTCCCAATGCCACCGGGAAACAGCGAGTCGCCGGTGATCAGCCGAGGAGCCGCATCCGAAGACACAACAGACAACGCGACGGAGCCGTCCGTGTGCCCGCGCAGTCCAATCACCCCGAGCCGTAGGTCTCCCACGTGCACCTCGTCGCCATGAACAAGCGGGCGATCCGTAGGCACGGGAATCTCCGCAGCATCCGCCGCACCAGCCAGAGTCGGCACGCCGAGATCGTCGCGCACTTCGCCGAGCGCCTGCCAGTGGTCGGGATGCTTGTGGGTCGTGAGGATGCCCACCGGCTGAATCTCGGGTCGGTCAGCGGCGAGCGCGGCGTCGTTCGCGACGTCGAGCAGACGCAACACATAGGGCGCGGCGTCGGCCGCGTCGACGATCAGGGCCGACCCAGTGACCGTGTCGACGATGACGTAGCAGTTGTTCTCATAGTCGTTCAGCTCGGCGTAGTGAATCTCGACGGTGCCGAAAGAATCCAGCTTTGGCGTGAATGGATGCGTCATGCCAAGAGAATACGCGGCCAACGGCATGCGCGATGCGCCAACCGCAACGCGCGAAGAACCCCGTCAGCAACGAACATGAGACCAAACGCTGCCAAGGCTTGAGCGGACGCAAGAATTGCGGTATAGACATGCCCAAAAAATGTGCCTATAGTAGTTGTTTGCGCTTCGTCGCACCATGCCTTCATATTGCGGTCGGCTTGGTGGTCGCTTCAGCTGAGAGTTTACACACAATGTGTGATCAGGCGAGTTATTGACCACCTGGCGGCGAGCCATTCCCCACGACCATATGCATCGAGCGTCCCGTTAGCCGCGGGATGTGTGGAGGTAATTCTTTTGGCTGCTGCGAGCAACGCAACTCCTACGCCGAAGTCGGGTCGAAACGCGCACCGGCTGTCGTTTGCGCAGATCAAGGACACCCTCGAGGTTCCTGACCTGCTCTCACTTCAGACCGACTCGTTTGACTGGCTAGTTGGCAACGAACAGTGGAAGGCGGCTCTCGCCTACCAGGAAGCCACATCCGGTGGTTCCAACATCGCCCGGATCTCGGGCCTCGAAGAGGTCTTCGAGGAGATCTCGCCGATTGAAGACAACGCGGGCGCGATGCAGCTCACGTTCCGCAACCCGTACCTCGAGCCGGAGAAGTACTCGATCGACGAGTGCAAGGAACGCGGCAAGACCTACTCCGCACCGCTCTACGTTGAAGCCGAGTTCATGCGCTTCGAGACCGGTGAAATCAAGACCCAGACGGTCTTCATGGGCGACTTCCCGCTCATGACCGACAAGGGTACGTTCATCATCAACGGCACCGAGCGTGTCGTCGTGTCGCAGCTCGTCCGCAGCCCGGGCGTCTACTTCGACCAGACCCCCGAGAAGAACTCCGATCAGGATGTGTTCTCGGCTCGCGTGATTCCGTCGCGTGGTGCGTGGCTCGAGTTCGAGGTCGACAAGAAGGGCCTCGTCGGCGTTCGTATCGACCGCAAGCGTAAGCAGTCGGTCACCGTGTTCCTTCGTGCCATTGGCCTCAGTGAAGAAGAGATCCGCGCCGAGTTCGCGGGCTTCGAGACCATCATGGACACGCTCGCGAAGGACGACGCGAAGATCCAGACGCAGGAGGAAGCCCTCCGCGACATCTACCGTAAGCTCCGCCCGGGTGAGCAGGTTGCGTCGGAGGCCGCCCGCGCACTCCTCGACAACTACTACTTCAACCGCAAGCGCTACGACCTCGCGAAGGTCGGCCGCTACAAGCTCAACCGCAAGCTTGGTCTCGAGGCGCCGGTATCCGACTCCGTCCTCTCGGTCGAGGACATCGTCGCGATCATCCGCTACCTCGTCGCTCTCCAGCGCGGCGACCAGACGATCGAAGGCACCCGCAACGGTGGCGAGATCACGGACATCCCGCTCGAGGTTGACGACATCGACCACTTCGGTAACCGCCGCATCCGCGCGGTTGGCGAGCTCATCCAGAACCAGGTGCGCACCGGCCTCAGCCGCATGGAGCGCGTCGTGCGCGAGCGCATGACGACGCAGGAGATCGACTCGATCACCCCGCAGTCGCTCATCAACGTGCGCCCCGTCGTTGCTGCAATCAAGGAGTTCTTCGGAACCTCGCAGCTGTCGCAGTTCATGGACCAGAACAACCCGCTCGCGGGTATCACCCACAAGCGTCGCCTCTCGGCACTTGGCCCCGGTGGCCTCAGCCGTGAGCGCGCGGGTGTTGAGGTTCGTGACGTTCACCCGTCGCACTACGGCCGTATGTGCCCGATCGAGACGCCTGAAGGCCCGAACATTGGTCTGATCGGTTCGCTCGCGACCTTCGCGCGCATCAACGCGTTCGGATTCATCGAGACCCCGTACCGCCGCGTCGAAAACGGCGTCGTCTCTACGAAGATCGACTACCTCAGCGCTGCTGAGGAGGACGAGTTCGTCGTGGCCCAGGCCAACGCCCCGATCGACTCGGAGGGCAAGTTCCTCGAGGAGAACGTCCTCGTTCGTCTGAAGGGCGGCGAGGTTGAGCTCGTTCCCGCAGGCGACGTGAACTACATGGACGTCTCGCCGCGCCAGATGGTGTCGGTGGGTACCTCGCTCATCCCGTTCCTCGAGCACGACGACGCGAACCGCGCCCTGATGGGTGCGAACATGCAGCGCCAGGCTGTGCCGCTGCTGCGCTCGTCCTCGCCGATCGTCGGTACCGGTATGGAGAGCTACACCGCAATCGACGCGGGTGACGTCGTCACCACCGTCAACGCCGGTGTCGTGACCTCGGTGTCGGCCGACCAGATCATCGTGCAGACGGACCAGGGCGGCTCGGAGTCGTACTTCCTGCGCAAGTTCGAGCGCTCGAACGCGGGTACCTGCTACAACCACCGCGCGATCGTCAAGGCTGGCGACCGCGTTGAGGTTGGCGAAGTCCTCGCGGACGGCCCCTCGACCGAAAACGGTGAGCTCGCACTCGGTAAGAACCTCCTCGTGGCGTTCATGCCGTGGGAGGGCCACAACTTCGAGGACGCGATCATCATCAGCCAGAACCTGGTGCGTGACGACGTCCTGTCCTCGATCCACATCGAGGAATACGAGGTGGATGCGCGTGACACGAAGCTCGGTAAGGAAGAGATCACTTCTGACCTGCCGAACGTCGGTCAGGAAATGCTGAAGGACCTCGACGAGCGCGGCATCATCCGCATCGGCGCCGAGGTTCAGCCCGGCGACATCCTCGTGGGTAAGGTCACCCCGAAGGGTGAGACCGAGCTCAGCGCGGAAGAGCGCCTGCTGCGCGCGATCTTCAACGAGAAGAGCCGCGAAGTTCGCGACACCTCACTGAAGGTTCCCCACGGCCAGGCCGGTACCGTCATCTCGGTGAAGGTGTTCGACGTCGAGAACGGTGACGACGAGCTCGGCTCGGGCGTCAACCAGCGCGTCGTCGTCTACATCGCGCAGAAGCGCAAGATCACCGAGGGTGACAAGATGGCCGGCCGCCACGGCAACAAGGGTGTCATCGCGAAGATCCTCCCTGAGGAAGACATGCCGTTCCTCGCGGACGGTACCCCGGTCGACATCATCCTGAACCCGCTCGGTATTCCGAAGCGAATGAACCTCGGTCAGGTGCTCGAGACGCACCTCGGCTGGGTGGCAATGCAGGGTTGGGATATTGAGGGTAACCCCGACTGGGCACACGAGCTTCCCGAGGATGCTTACCACGTCGAGCCCGGCACCAAGGTTGCGACCCCGGTGTTCGATGGCGCGACGCAGGAAGAACTCCACGGCCTGCTCGCCTCGACCCGTCCGAACCGCGATGGCGAGCGCCTCGTGAAGGAAGACGGCAAGACCCAGCTGTTCGACGGCCGCTCCGGCGAGCCGTACCCGGACCCGATCTCGGTCGGCTACATGTACATGCTGAAGCTCCACCACCTCGTCGACGACAAGATTCACGCTCGTTCGACCGGTCCGTACTCGATGATCACCCAGCAGCCGCTCGGTGGTAAGGCACAGTTCGGCGGTCAGCGCTTCGGTGAGATGGAAGTGTGGGCCCTCGAGGCCTACGGCGCCGCGTACACGCTGCAGGAGCTGCTCACGATCAAGTCCGACGACATCGTCGGTCGTGTGAAGGCGTACGAGTCCATCGTCAAGGGCGAGAACATCCAGAAGGCCGGTATCCCCGAGTCGTTCCGAGTCCTCGTTCGCGAAATGCGTTCGCTCTGCCTGAACGTCGAGGTCCTCTCGGCAGACGGCGGCGTGCTCAGCCTTGAAGAGAACGACGACGACGCATACCGCGCCGCCGAAGAACTCGGTATCAACATCTCCAGTCGCTTCGAATCGTCCTCGGTTGACGAGATCTAACCGACAACCCGACAACGAAGCACAAGCGAACTAGCTCTGTATCTAGGGAGAAATCAGAATTGATCGACGCAACCAAGTTTGACAGCCTCAGCATTGGGCTGGCGACGACCGAGGACATCCTCGGCTGGTCACGTGGCGAGGTAAAGAAGCCCGAGACCATTAACTACCGAACCCTCAAGCCCGAGAAGGACGGTCTGTTCGGTGAGCAGATCTTCGGCCCTTCGCGCGACTGGGAGTGTGCCTGCGGTAAGTACAAGCGCGTGCGCTTCAAGGGCATCATCTGTGAGCGCTGTGGCGTTGAGGTCACCAAGTCGGCGGTTCGCCGTGAGCGCATGGGCCACATCAAGCTCGCCGCTCCGGTAACCCACATTTGGTACTTCAAGGGCGTTCCCTCGCGCCTCGGCTACCTGCTCGACATGGCGCCGAAGGACCTCGAGAAGGTCATCTACTTCGCGGCCTACATGGTCGTCTCGATCGACGAGGAGGGTCGCCACGACGACCTCTCGGACCTCGAGAAGGAGAAGAACCTTGAGGTGCAGACTCGCGTGAACCAGCGCGACTCGGCCATCAACGAGCGCCTCTCGACCCTCGAAAAGGAGATCGCGGCTCTTGAAGAGGAAGGCGCCACCGCCGACCAGCTCAAGAAGGCGAAGGATGCAGGCGAGAAGGACATGGCCCGCATCCGCAAGGAACTCGACCGCGACATTGAGCAGGTCGAGCGCGTCTGGGAATCGTTCAAGAACCTCAAGGTTGGCGAACTGAAGCCGGACGACGCCGACTACGCCGAGCTCGAGGACCGCTACGGCGACTACTTCGAGGCCCACATGGGTGCCGAGGCGATCCAGAACCGTCTGCGTGACTTTGACCTCGAGACCGAGGCCGAGTCGCTGCGCGAGCAGATCCAGAATGGCAAGGGTCAGAAGAAGATCCGCGCCATCAAGCGCCTCCGTGTCGTGAACGCGTTCCTGCAGACCGACAACAAGCCCGAGGCCATGGTGCTCGACGTGATCCCCGTGATCCCGCCGGAACTGCGCCCGATGGTGCAGCTTGATGGTGGCCGCTTCGCGACCTCCGACCTCAACGACCTCTACCGTCGTGTGATCAACCGCAACAACCGTCTACAGCGACTGCTTGACCTCGGTGCCCCCGAGATCATCGTGAACAACGAGAAGCGCATGCTGCAGGAGGCCGTCGACGCGCTGTTCGACAACGGCCGCCGCGGTCGTGCCGTCACCGGTACCGGTAACCGAGCCCTCAAGTCCCTCAGCGACATGCTGAAGGGTAAGCAGGGTCGATTCCGTCAGAACCTGCTCGGTAAGCGCGTTGACTACTCGGGCCGTTCGGTGATCATCGTTGGTCCGCAGCTGCAGATGCACCAGTGTGGTCTGCCGAAGCAGATGGCGCTCGAGCTGTTCAAGCCGTATGTCATCAAGCGACTCATCGACCTGGGCCACGCATCCAACATCAAGGCCGCGAAGCGCTCGGTTGAGCGTGCGAAGCCCGAGGTGTGGGACGTCCTCGAAGAGGTCATCCGTGAGCGCCCCGTGCTGCTGAACCGCGCACCGACCCTGCACCGCCTGGGTATTCAGGCGTTCGAGCCGCTGCTCGTTGAGGGTAAGGCCATTCAGCTGCACCCGCTCGCGTGCTCGGCGTTCAACGCTGACTTCGACGGTGACCAGATGGCAGTCCACCTGCCGCTGTCGGTCGAGGCACAGGCTGAAGCCCGCGTCCTCATGCTCGCATCGAACAACATCCTGAAGCCCTCGGACGGTCGCCCCGTGACCCTGCCGTCGCAGGACATGGTCGCTGGCCTCTACCACCTGACGTTCGATCGTGAGGATGCGCAGGGTGCCGGTCGTTCGTTCGGCTCGGTTGCCGAGGCGATCATGGCGCAGGATGAGGGCTCGCTGCACCTCAACGCACCGGTCACCATCCGCCTCGAGGGCCTCGCGTTCCTCCCGGGCGAGGAGCCCGAGGGCTTCGTCGAGGGCAAGCCGTACGCGCTCAAGACCACCCTCGGCCGCGCGCTGTTCAACGAGCTGCTGCCTGACACCTACCCGTACCTCGAGGACCGGATGACCAAGGGTCGCCTGTCCGACGTCGTAAACTTCCTCGCGGAGCGTTTCGACAAGGACGTGGTGGCTGCCACCCTCGACAAGATCAAGGACGCCGGCTTCTACTGGGCCACGCGTTCGGGTATCTCGCTGTCGGTTGCCGACGTCGTCGTGCCCGACACGAAGGATGCGATCATCGCCGAGACTGAGGCGAAGGTTGCGGAGCTTCGTGAGGACTACTCGATGGGTCTGACCACCCAGGGCGAGTACCGCGAGAAGACGATTGCCCTGTGGGAGGCCGCGACTGAGCGTGTGGCTGAAGACACCCGCGAGCAGTTCCCGGACACCAACTCGATCCACCGAATGGTGACCGCTGGTGCTAACGGTAACTGGCTGCAGGTTCGTCAGATCGCCGGTATGCGCGGCATCGTGGCCAACCCGAAGGGTGAGAAGATCGCTCGTCCGATCATCCACTCGTACCGTGAGGGCCTCACCGTTCTCGAGTACTTCTCGTCGACGCACGGTGCGCGTAAGGGTCTTGCCGACACCGCGCTGAAGACCGCGGACTCGGGTTACCTGACGCGTCGTCTCGTCGACGTCTCGCAGGATGTCATCATCCGCGAGGTCGACTGTGGCACTCGCAAGGGCCTCAAGCTGCCGATCTCGCAGGTCAACGCCGCCGGTGAGCGCGAGCTCGCCGAGAACGTCGAGAACTCCGTCTACGCCCGTACGCTCGCGACTGACGTCGTGGATGCGGATGGTCAGGTGCTTGCGCAGGCCGGCGAGTCGGTCGGTGACGTGCTCATCGAGCGCCTCTTCAACGCGAACGTCGAGGAAGTTTCGGTTCGTTCGGTGCTGACCTGTGAGTCGCAGGTCGGTGTTTGCTCGAAGTGCTATGGCCGTTCGATGGCGTCGAGCCACCTCGCGGACATGGGTGAGGCTGTCGGTATTATCGCCGCGCAGTCCATCGGTGAGCCCGGTACTCAGCTGACGATGCGTACCTTCCACACCGGTGGTGTGGCCTCGGGTACTGACATCACGCAGGGTCTGCCGCGTGTTCAGGAGCTCTTCGAGGCACGTACCCCGAAGGGTGCTGCGAACCTCGCGAAGTTTGCCGGAACCATCTCGATCCAGGACACCGAGCGCTCGCGCAAGATCATCCTGACCCCGGATGCCGAGGACGAAGAGGTCATGACCTACCCCGTCTCGAAGCGTTCGGAACTGTTCGTCGAGGACGGCGAGCGCGTCGAGCCCGGCAAACAGCTCGTTGAGGGCCCGCTTGACCCCAAGGAGGTGCTCGAGGTTCTCGGTACCACCGCGGTCCAGAAGTACCTCGTCAAGGGCGTGCAGGAGGTCTACAACAGCCAGGGTGTGCCGATCCACGACAAGCACATCGAGGTCATCGTTCGCCAGATGCTCCGCAAGGTCACGATCAACGACTCGGGTGAGACAGAAATGCTCCCGGGTGAGCTCGTTGACCGCCAGCGCTTCCAGGCCCAGAACCGCCAGGCGGTTCAGGACGGTCAGCGCCCGGCCTCGGGTCGTCCCGAGGTGATGGGTATCACGAAGGCGTCGCTCGCGACCGAATCGTGGCTGTCGGCCGCTTCGTTCCAGGAGACCACCCGCGTGCTTACGCAGGCGGCCATGGAGCAGAAGACCGACCCGCTGCTCGGCCTCAAGGAGAACGTCATCATCGGTCGTCTCATCACCGCTGGTACCGGTCTGCCGGTCTACCAGAACCAGGTTGTTGAGCCCACCGAAGAGGCGATCGCGGAGCGTTACCCCTACGTTGAGTCGACGGAGGAGTTCGGCGACACCCTGTCGTACGCCGACTTCGACGCGTTCAGCGAGGGTGACAACTTCGACTTCGGCCTCGACCCGAGCACGAACAGCTAGTTGCCTTTCGATACGCGGCTGTGCCGCTACTCAAGGATCCAGATCGTTGAGTAGCGCGGAGCGCGCATCGAAATCCACACGATCATTGAGTAGCGCGGAGCGCGTATCGAGATGACCTGACGGAAGTTTCGATACGCCGCTTCGCGGCTACTCAGCGACCGGAAACGCTGGCCGGGGGACTGCAAAACGCAGTCTCCCGGCCAGCTTTCTGTTTCCCGGAAAATGCCCCCGCACCGCGTGGATGCGCAGAAATGAGCGGCATTCCTCTTACAGTGGCCCCATGAACGATCAGCAGCGCTCGACTCCGCAGCCTTTCGACGACGGCCCGCGTTCGGCCATTGACCCGCACTTGTTGCCGGCAAACGGTCGTCCGCCGCGGGTCTACCAGGCTGCGTCGGACGACACGATTGACGCCGACGAGTTCATCGAGCAGGACCAGGACCTCGCCACCTCGTCCGAGGATGCGGCGGCCGAAAGCCAGGCCGCTGACGGACCCGATCGGGCCGACGCGCACGAAGAGAGCGACGCATCCGTGAACCAGAAGACTTCCGAACTGAACGACGTAACGGCAGCCGCCTCTTCGGAGACGGGCGCCGAGCGCAGCCGACTCGACGAGGCCGTCGAGCGCTCGCGGACCATTCCCTACGCGGCGGCTGCGGGTCAGAAGGCGGCCACGAGCGACTCGGACACCGATTCGACGAGCTACGACGCGAACCGCACCGACGCAGCGGGCGCCGACACGGCCCGCGCTGACACCGCCGACGCCGACACCGTCCAGGCCGACACCGTCCAGTGGGACACCAAGGCCCAGGATGCGCACGCCACCGATGGCGAGCCCCGCACGAACGCCTATAGCGGCGAGGAGACCGAGGTGCTCGACGCATCCGACGCCGAGACGCAAGCCGACTCATCCGACCGCTGGAAGTCGCAGGAGGAAGCGCAACTCGAGGAGGAGCGTCGCCGCGACGACGAAGCCTTCGAGTCAGCGATGCTTGGCACGACCTCGACCGAGGGCCTCATCATGCCGCCGCAGAAGCGCGGCAACCGTGTGTTTGCGCTTGTCATGGCCGTCGTGACGACGATCGTGTTCGCGATCGTCTACGCGCTCGTGTTCGCCGCGGCGCGCTTCATCTTCACACCAGAGGCGAACATCCTGGGCGACGCGTATGCGTTCGCCGCCACCCCGGCGTTCTACGTGCCGGTCGCGTTCTTCGGCGTCATCATGATCATCTGGTCGGTGCTCTCGAATCGCGCCGGCTGGTGGTCCTACGTGCTCGTCAGCTTCCTGCTCGCAATCGTCGCGTTCATAGGCCACTACGTCGGTATCGCCAGCCAGGACGTCATCAGCGCTGGCGCGGCTTGGTCGACCGACGCATTGCTCCAGGTGATCCGGATGCCGGAACACCTCCCAGGCGCACTCATCGCGTTCATCACCGCGCGCGAGACGGCGAACTGGATCGGCGGCCTGATCGCTGCCCGCGGCCGCCGCCTCACGCGCCTGAACAAGGGCGAGCAGGTTGAATACGACGCTCGCGTCGCCGAGGAACGCGAGCTGAGCGCCGTGACCAATTCCGAGCCGATCGTCGTGAAGTAGCCATGACCACCGGACCGCAACTGCGCGCATCCTTCGACCTCCCGAGCACCTGGGAGACCTTCGACTGGGAAGGGACAATCGGCGGAGCGAGGCATAAGGTGTCGACGCAGGGCTTCACACCGAACATCCTGGTCACGCTCGACAAATGGCCCGACCGTGTCACCGGCGACATGGCGATCGAGATCGTGTCGAAGCAGCTCAAGTCAGCAGGCGCGCGGGTGCTCACCACGAGCGACCTCGGGGGAGAGCCGCAGCAGGTTGAGCTGCAGAGCGAGGCGCAAGACCAAAGCGGCGCGCTCGTGCGCACCCGCTATCGACTACAATTGCTCGAGGTTGCGTCCGACACACTCGTCGTCACGTCGATTGCCACCTACCTTAAGGTGCAGGAACATGCGATCGCGGAAGATCTGGATCGCATCCTCGATTCGCTCACCCTGAGTACACACGCGACCTAAGGCCTCCGCCACACCGCACAACGGCTACTCCAGCATCCTGGAGCTTGACCGTATTTTGCTCTATGGGTAAGCTGGATCGGTACATCATTTATCGGCGTGCCTGAAACGCGCGCGGTCATCGCTTTCGTGCGAGTCTGCGTGAGCCGGAGCTACGGGGAGAATTCCGAAGCCGCGGGCGTTACCGAATCTAGGATCCGCATCAGAATGTGGATCCTGAGTTCTGAGTGAAGGTACCTGCCGTAGCTGCGAAAGCAGCACTGCGAAACGCAACAACTACTCAAGGAGATCAAACAAGTGCCAACGATTCAGCAGTTGGTCCGCAAGGGCCGCAAGCCCAAGGTGTCGGGCTCCAAGTCGCCCGCCCTTAAGGCAAACCCGCAGCAGCGCGGTGTCTGCACCCGTGTCTACACCACCACCCCTAAGAAGCCGAACTCGGCTCTGCGCAAGGTTGCTCGCGTGAAGCTGTCGAACGGCACCGAGGTCACCGCATACATCCCGGGTGAGGGCCACAACCTCCAGGAGCACTCGATGGTGCTCGTTCGCGGCGGTCGTGTGAAGGACCTCCCGGGTGTTCGCTACCACATCGTGCGTGGCGCACTCGACACCCAGGCTGTCAAGGACCGTAAGCAGGCCCGTAGCCACTACGGCGCGAAGAAGGAGAAGTAATGCCTCGTAAGGGCCCAGCACCCAAGCGCCCGATCGTGACCGACCCGGTCTACGGTTCGCCGGTCGTTACCCAGCTCATCAACAAGGTTCTTGTCGACGGCAAGAAGTCGCAGGCTGAGCGCATCGTTTACGGTGCACTCGAGGCTGTCGCCGCGAAGAACGGCGAAGACGCAGTCGCTACCCTCAAGAAGGCGCTCGACAACGTTCGCCCGACGCTCGAGGTTCGCTCGCGTCGTGTTGGTGGTTCGACCTACCAGGTTCCCGTTGAGGTGAAGCCGGTTCGCGCGAACACTCTCGCTCTTCGCTGGCTGACCTCGTACGCGCAGGCTCGCCGCGAGAAGACGATGACCGAGCGTCTCACCAACGAGATCCTCGACGCATCGAACGGTCTCGGCGCAGCTGTTAAGCGTCGCGAAGACATGCACAAGATGGCCGAGTCCAACAAGGCCTTCGCACACTACCGCTGGTAGTAAACGAACCGGTCAACACGATGTTGTATTAATGCGTGTTGGCCGGTCGGTTCGTTACATCGATCGCATCCCTCAATCAGATCTACGTACGGGAGATAATCCGTGGCACAGGACGTGCAAACTAACCTTAATAAGGTTCGCAACATCGGCATCATGGCCCACATCGATGCCGGTAAGACCACTACTACCGAGCGCATCCTGTTCTACACGGGCGTCAACCACAAGATTGGTGAGAGCCACGACGGTGCAGCCACCATGGACTGGATGGAGCAGGAGCAGGAGCGTGGTATCACCATCACGTCCGCTGCGACCACTTGCTTCTGGAACGACACCCAGATCAACATCATCGACACCCCGGGTCACGTTGACTTCACGGTTGAGGTAGAGCGTTCGCTCCGCGTGCTCGACGGTGCTGTTGCTGTCTTCGACGGTAAGGAAGGTGTCGAGCCGCAGTCTGAGACCGTTTGGCGTCAGGCTGACAAGTACAACGTTCCCCGCATGTGCTTCATCAACAAGATGGACAAGCTGGGCGCGGACTTCTACTACTCGGTGAGCACCATCAAGGACCGCCTCGGCATCAAGCCACTCGTCCTGCAGCTCCCGATCGGTATCGAGAACGAATTCATCGGCGTAGTCGACCTCATCAAGATGCAGGCGCTCACGTGGCGCGGTGACGCCAAGGGCGTCGTCGCACCGGGTGCTGAGGCTGAGATCGAAGAGATCCCGGCTGACCTCCAGGAGCGCGCAGAGGAATACCGCGCCGAACTCATCGAGGCAGTTGCCGAGTCGAGCGAAGAGCTCCTCGAGAAGTACCTCGGTGGCGAAGAGCTGACCGAGGACGAGATCTACGCCGGCATCCGCCAGCTCACGATCAACACCGAGGCGTTCCCCGTCATGTGCGGTACCGCGTTCAAGAACCGTGGTATCCAGCCGATGCTCGACAACGTGGTTCGTTACCTCCCGTCGCCGCTCGACGTTCCCCCGATGGTCGGTCACGACGTCAAGGACGAAGAGATCGAGATCATCCGCGAGCCTTCCAAGGATGCGCCGTTCTCGGCTCTCGCGTTCAAGGTTGCCGTTCACCCGTTCTACGGTCGTCTCACCTACATCCGCGTGTACTCGGGTCACGTCGAGGCCGGCACCCAGGTGCTCAACTCGACCAAGGGTAAGAAGGAGCGCATCGGAAAGCTCTTCCAGATGCACTCGAACAAGGAAAACCCGGTCGACTCGGTTACCGCTGGTCACATCTACGCGGCGATCGGTCTGAAGGACACCACCACTGGTGACACCCTCTCGGACATCAACGAGCCCGTCGTGCTTGAGTCGATGACCTTCCCGGAGCCCGTGATCTCGGTTGCGATCGAGCCGAACTCGAAGGCTGACCAGGAGAAGCTCGGTACCGCGATCCAGAAGCTCGCGGAAGAAGACCCGACATTCCGCGTCGAGCTCAACCAGGAGACTGGCCAGACCACGATCTCCGGTATGGGTGAGCTCCACCTCGACGTCCTTGTTGACCGCATGAAGCGCGAGTTCAAGGTTGAGGCGACCATCGGTAAGCCGCAGGTTGCCTACCGTGAGACCATCCGTCGCACGGTCGAAAAGTTCGACTACACGCACAAGAAGCAGACCGGTGGTTCTGGTCAGTTCGCGAAGGTCCAGATCAAGCTCGAGCCGATGGCGGTTGAGGGCGACAAGGTCTACGAGTTCGAGAACGCCGTGACCGGTGGTCGCGTTCCGCGTGAATACATTCCTTCCGTTGACGCTGGTATCCAGGATGCTATGCGCGTCGGTGTGCTGGCCGGCTACCCGCTGGTTGGCGTGAAGGCTACCCTCCTTGATGGTCAGTACCACGATGTTGACTCGTCTGAAATGGCGTTCAAGATCGCGGGTTCGATGGCCTTCCGGGAAGCTGCTCCTAAGGCGAGCCCCGCACTGCTCGAACCTCTGATGAAGGTTGAGGTGCGTACGCCCGAGGAGTACATGGGTGATGTCATCGGTGACCTGAACTCGCGTCGTGGTCAGATCCAGGCAATGGAAGACGCCTCCGGCGTCAAGCTGGTTCGCGCGCTCGTTCCGCTGTCCGAGATGTTCGGCTACATCGGTGACCTTCGCAGCAAGACTTCGGGTCGCGCTGTGTACTCGATGGAGTTCGACTCCTACGCGGAGGTCCCGAAGGCGGTTGCCGACGAGATCATCCAGAAGAGCAAGGGCGAGTAAGCTCAAGCTCAATCACCCGGAGATTCACCATTGAATCGCCAGGTAACATATTCATCTGCCCAAATTTCCAAGACTTGCTTCACGCTCGCGCGTGGGGTGAATCCAAGAAACTGTCCTGAGGAGGACCATAGTGGCCAAGGCCAAGTTCGAGCGGACCAAGCCGCACGTAAACATCGGAACGATCGGTCACGTTGACCACGGTAAGACGACGCTGTCCGCAGCGATCTCGAAGGTACTTGCTGACAAGTACCCTTCGGACACCAACGTCCAGCGTGACTTCGCGACCATCGACTCGGCTCCGGAAGAGCGCCAGCGTGGTATCACGATCAACATCTCGCACATCGAGTACGAGACCCCGAAGCGTCACTACGCACACGTTGACGCTCCTGGTCACGCCGACTACGTGAAGAACATGATCACCGGTGCTGCTCAGATGGACGGCGCGATCCTCGTGGTTGCTGCTACCGACGGCCCGATGGCGCAGACCCGTGAGCACGTTCTGCTCGCGAAGCAGGTTGGTGTTCCTTACCTCCTTGCAGCGCTCAACAAGTCGGACATGGTTGACGACGAAGAGATCCTTGAGCTCGTTGAGCTCGAGGTCCAGGAGCTCCTCGCTTCGCAGGGCTTCGACGAGGATGCACCGATCATCCGCGTCTCGGCACTCAAGGCTCTCGAGGGCGAAGAGAAGTGGGTTAACTCCATTCTCGAGCTCATGCAGGCTGTTGACGACAACATCCCCGACCCGGTTCGTGACCGTGACCAGCCGTTCCTCATGCCGATTGAGGACGTCTTCACCATCACCGGTCGTGGCACCGTTGTGACGGGTCGCGCCGAGCGCGGTACCCTCGCGATCAACTCGGACGTCGAGATCGTCGGTATCCGCCCGACCCAGAAGACGACCGTTACCGGTATTGAGATGTTCCACAAGCAGCTCGACGAGGCATGGGCCGGCGAGAACTGTGGTCTCCTCCTCCGTGGTCTCAAGCGTGAAGACGTTGAGCGTGGCCAGGTTGTTGTTGCGCCGGGTACCACCACCCCGCACACCAACTTCGAGGGCACCGCGTACATCCTCTCGAAGGAAGAGGGTGGCCGCCACAACCCGTTCTACACGAACTACCGCCCGCAGTTCTACTTCCGTACCACGGACGTGACCGGCGTTATCACCCTGCCTGAGGGCAAGGAAATGGTTATGCCTGGTGACACCGTTGACATGTCGGTCGAGCTCATCCAGCCGATCGCTATGGAAGAGGGCCTCGGCTTCGCTATCCGTGAGGGTGGCCGCACCGTTGGTGCTGGTACCGTCACCAAGATCGTCAAGTAGTTCTTGAAGATTTAGGGCCCGTCGGGACTTTGGTCGCAGCGGGCCCTTCTTCATGTCTAGATCCGTGAGTAGCGGCGAAGCCGCGTATCGAAAGGATCGAAGCGCCCCGCTCGTCCCAGATTCGTCGTCGCAACGCCTAGCCGGTTATTTGATTACCGGGCATGAGTTCATAAATTATCCATATCGAGTCAAACCTGCATATAGCCTGGCAATTGGGTAACAGGGGGACAACAGGTTCCTCGCTTCGTCCGACCCGAAACTAGTAGAAGGATCTCTCGAAGATGACTCGATTTTCTCGACTGAGGCGTAGGGCTCTCTCGGTCCTCGGCCTCGGCGCGCTTGCCTCAACAACGCTCATCGGTACGGCGGCTGCCGCGAATGCGACACCGGCCCCTGCAATTCAGTTGGCAGACGACGACACCTGCATCTCCACGGCACTCGACGTGGTGTTTCTCGTGGATGCGACAGGTTCTATGGGTGGCTATATCAACGCGATGAAGAACATCGCAATCGACGCTTCAGGCACGATCACCACGGCCGGCGGGAACGTCGCCCTTGTTGATTACCTCGATGAAGGCGATCCCTACATCGCACAGACGCTCACCGACTTCACGGATGACCCCGCTGCTTTTCAGACGGCAGCGGAATCCCTGAGCCTCGGATACGGTGGCGACACCCCGGAGGCCGTGCTCTACGGTCTCAACCACTCGCTCAATGAGCTCAGCTGGACACCCGGATCTGCACGCGCGATCATCCTGATGACTGACGCTGGCTACCATGACCCGGACGTGGGGGATCCGTCGCTTACTACCAGTGGCCTGGTATCGTCAATGCAGGCCGCGAACGTCCAGCTCTTCCCGATCTTGGCGGACTCATGGATCGAGGCGGACTATGCTGACCTCGTCGCGGGAGCCGGTGGGTCGATCACGACCGTCGATGGGTCCGACGCCACGATCGAGGAAGTCATTAGCTCGGTAGTCGACGAGGTTGTGTCGCGCCCGTGGGTTGAGTTCGACGAACCGGCCTACTCGACGCCCGCAGGTGCAGACCTTACTCTCCAGACCCTGTCCGGCGCCGCTTGTTTGCCGCTCAATGTTGCTGAATGGCAATGGGATTTCCTAGATGGTGAGCCCACCATTACCGGCGAACTCGGCGACGCAGCTGTTGTGCGCTATGCCGAGCCGGGGACGTATACGGCCAGTGTTACTTTGACCACTGTCGATGGTCAGACCGCGACGAAGACAGTTGAAATCGAGGTTACGGAAGCAACAGTCGTGCCGCCAACGACGACACCGCCGACCACCACGGAACCTACGACTACCACCGAACCTACGACCACGACGCCGCCCACTTCGACAGAACCGACGACTCCGCCAACTACGGAGGAACCGACGGCAACCGCGGAGCCGACTGAGACCGTCGTTCCTACGTCCAGCTCCGAGCCGACGGACACCGCCAAGCCAGTGATGAAGCCTTCGGCTGACGGCAAGGATGATGGTGGCGGACTTGCCTCGACCGGTGCGGACAACCTCTTGCCGATGCTGTTGGTCGGGCTGGCGGGAACCCTGGCCGGCGCACTGCTGCTGATCTTCCGCAAGGTCCGCGCGAACAGCTAACGACTCAGGGAGCAGGCACCTAAGCTTGTTGCGATTGGGCCGGGCAGATTAACTGCCTGGCCCAATTGTCGTTCCCACGCATTGGGCGCGTGTATCAGTTCACAACTCGAGTATTCGGAAACGCCACCGCGAACACGTTCCCGATGATCGCATCCTCAGGAACCGTCCTCACGCATCCATCGACAGCCTCACCCCAGCAGTGACTCAGCGAATCACTCGAGTTAGGCCGGTTGTCGCCAGCGACGACGTACTCGCCCTCGGGCACGACGAACTCGAAGCAGGGCTCGGCCTTATCGCTCGAGCAGTTTGCTGGCGCGGTACCGGGTTCAAAATTGATTCCGGTGGATGAGTTAGGGGCTCGCTCTCCGTCGACGAGGAGGGAACCGTCCTGTGCGATCTGCACAACCTGTCCGGGCGTCGCGACGATGCGCTTCAGGTTCGTCACCGAGAGCGGCGGCCCGATGCCCGTCACTTCGCCGAATAGTCGCACGGCGTACTCGAACGGCGAATCGATCTCAAACGGTTTCGGTTCGTTCCAGTCTTCGGGCACCGTGTAGGTCACGACGTCACCTGGTTGCGGCGACGCGAACAGGTAGCTGAGACGGTTCACCAGGATGCGCTCGGTCGGATGCAGCGTGTCGAGCATCGAGGTCGAGTGCACCTCGTTGAGCTTGACGACGAAGCCCTGGATGAGCGAGACGAGGATGAGCGCGGTTAATAAGGGCGTCAAGGGGTTGCGAAACAATCGACGGATGAATGATGGTCGACGCGGCGTGGACGAGCCACCTGGTTCGGGCGGGGCGGAGGCTTCTTCCTGCGACGCTTGTTCTGAGTGGGTCGCCACGCGGGTCACTCGTCCTTACGAACCAGTAGGTTTGCTTCGAGTAGTGCATCGACCGCTGCCGCAACTGTCTCCACCAGATTCACGCCCGGCGGGGGCACTCCTAGACTCTCAAGTAGACGTTCGGTAATCTCGACCAGGCTCGTGTCATTCGCCTCCATCCAGAGGTTTGGCCCGATCCCGTCGAGAACGTGTAGCTTACCCTCGGTAAGGATCACGAGTCGTTCGTCTATAAGCAAGGCATCGATGAACGGCCTGCGACCAAAGTTTCCAACTTGCGTCGGCGCGTGAGATTCCATGGCGACCTCAGTGATCACAGGGTGTCGAACGGGCGGCGCCTCCAGCAGCACTGTGACGAGGCCCATCAGATCATCCGCATCGCTGTACACGAAGCGCTTTACCCCGCCGGTGGCAGCAACGACGTCTGTGAGGGCGAGAAGCGGGTGAGGGAGCTGAGCGAGGGAACTCGTTTGTTCCGCGAGCTCACCGAGAGCTTCGAGCAAATCAACAGTGTCGACGCGGGGTTCAATTGGTTCGATTCGCCGGTCGAGGAGGACGAGCGAAGCTAATCGCAGCGGCTCCGTCGCGACTCGCATTCCCAAGTCCATTGGTGACGATAGCTTCTTAATACCCGGACGCCGACCGATCGAGAGCGGCTTCGCGAACGGAATGACGCTTAGGTCGGTTCGGAAAGACACGGTCTCGTCGGTGACGTAACCCATGGACTGCCCCAATGCCAGAGCGGCAGTTGTCTTTCCTCGGCCGGATGGGCCGACAAGGGCGACGACGCGCCCATCAGTCGTCGCAAGTCCGGATGCGTGGAACATGAAGGCTGCCCCGACAAGTTCACGGATGCCAGCAAGCGTCAGTCGTGAGGCGAGTAGATCTGGAGCATGTTCTGCGTCACGCGCGACGATAAGTGTTGAGCCGGGTGCGTCTGTATTCGAGAGTTGGGCAATAGTGAGGTGAAACGTTTCAACTGCCGCGTCGGAAGCGGGGGATTGCAGATGACGCCATTGATCGACGATGGTTGCTTGCAGCCCTGCGTCGAGTGAATTATCGAGGCTGACGATGAAGGGCTGCCCGAGCACGCAAACTCTAAACTTCACGTCGAATCCTCCGAAGTTTCCGCTTGGAACAGCAGGGTTGGGGAGTACGGCGAACACAATTCCCGCTTTTCGACAGCTTAGTCGCATCCATCCGTTCGTTTTGATGCACCGAACTGGACTTCCGGTTGTCCACTCCGATAGTCTTTTGTCTGCACGCGTCATGAGGCGCGCTCACAAATACCCGACGATCTTGTGAAAAGAGGCTGGGAGACCACATGACGACCAACGATGACTTTAACACGCCTGAGTCCAAGGGCGTCAGTCGCCGTACCTTGATGAAGGGTGCAGCATGGGCCGTTCCCGTAATCGCGGTAGCATCAGCTTCGCCGGCGTTCGCAGCTTCGCCCGATAGCCCGGTGGATCCGTCAGCTGTACCTGGGACTTTCTGTCAGCACTCGAACGCGAAGCAATATCACGGCGTGTTTCGTTTCAACAACACCGTCGGTGTGCCCGTCACAGTAACACTCGGCACTTGGGTCGTCCCTGGCGATAATACTCAGACCCTCAACGCCCGCTTTAGTGTCAATGGATCGTTGGAAGCTGAGCGTGACATTCCTGCGGGCACGCACGATTTCTATATCGACGGCACCGGTGCCAGTGACAATGCAAACGGAGTTTCCACCGTTTATTACGATTGGAGCTACGTAAAGGACGGCGTCACCTATTCGGGATCCAGCACCATTTCCGCTCCTGCAAGTGGAGTGAACTGCAACTCGACGCCGCCGCAGCCAACTGGTCCTGCTCCGCACTAACGTTGGGTCGTAAGTAGGAACCGCGTTATCTGCGACATGACGCCTCCTCAGGCCGGGCGCGGTAGGGACACCCTGCTGAACCCGGCCTGAGGATTTAGTCAGTGGTTTCGATTTTTCTTTACTCACTGCAGCATCTCAACCGCACTGGGAGCACCAGGTTATGGCCACGATTCTATTGACGTTTCCGCTGATTCTTGCGGTTGCTTTCATTTGGAGTGGCGTTGGGAAACTTCGGTGCCCAGATCAATTGCAAACCTGGCGCGACCTGGGCGTACCGGACAGACTGCGCCGTGCCTGGCTACTCCGGCTACATCCGTGGGCTGAGATCGCAATCGCGTTAGGCCTCACTCTGCTCGGGGGAGTCCCTGGCGCAATCGCCGCAATGGCAGCAGTGGCGCTTATGGGATTCTATACGCTGCTAATCATCCGTGTACTACGATCAAGCGGCCCTACAGCCTGTTCGTGTTTCGGGGAACCTGCTGTTGTAACCAGACGCACGCTCATCCGGAATATATGGCTGTCCGGGCTGTCCATTGTTAGTGTTTTTGCGATTGGGGCGACCCCCGTGCTCGGCGGCCCACTCGTCGCCATCGTCTCATCAGGTCAGGGCGGCTGGCTGATCCCTCTCATGGTCGTTGCGATCAGCACATACCTAATCGTCCGCCCCGAAGAAGTAGAGCCCGCCGACGATGTCGTTATGGGTTTGTCTTCAACATCGTCAGGGAGTTCGTTGATGGATGCTCAAGAACCGGAATTAGAGTATGTCCGAACACGCACTCCGGCAGTCCCACTGACTAAAGCCGATGGGACAGTGATTAACTTACGCAGCCTTGCAGCTGAAAAACCGGTGCTTCTCCTGGCGGTCTCGGAAGGATGTGGAGCGTGTTTGTCCATCATCCGAAGCGTAAAAGATTACCGGGCACTTCTTCCGGAAGTCGACATACGTCTACTAATACGAGCGCTGCCAGAACATTCTACGCTCACGGATGTCGTTGCGCCGCAGACATTGCATGACCCACATGGGTATGTCAGTGGTTCAATTTCGGACTGGCCGACACCGGCTGCCGTGCTGTTGGGGATGGACGGACTTCTCGCAGGCGGTCCAGAAATTGGCAACATCGCGATCCCTGCGTTCATTAGTGACATCTATGAAAACCTTCACGGTGTCCGCCCACCGACAGCCACACCAACTCGTTGAACGACTCATGTCCGGTCCGGAGTCCAAAGCGCTTAGTATCACCAATGAGGAATCGGTTCCGTTGGCGACGGCACTCGCGCAATGGGTCGCCGAAAATGCTCACATTCGGCTCTTGATTCTTAAGGGTCCCCTGGCGCACGAGTCGGGACTTCGCGCTAGAAAAACCTCGACTGATGTTGACGTATTGGTCCTGCCGAGTGACGTTGACAGACTTATCTCTGCGCTCGCCGAACATGGATGGTCGCCTCGACCATGGCCTCAATTCCCGACCCTCCTCCCGCCACATTCGCGGGCGCTGCTTCACCCTCAGTGGGGGATCGACATCGATGTGCACTTCAATTGGCCGGGATTTCTCGCTCCGGCATCCAATGTGTTCGACAGGCTTTGGGAACGACGACGGGAGATGACTCTCGCGGGGACTCCGGTTCAGACGACCGGGCGTGCTGATACCGCACTCATCCTCGCACTCCATTTGCTGCGTGAAGCACCCCAGAAGTGGAACAGAGGCCGAACGATCCCCGCCTACGATGACCTGATTAAGCGAGTGGTGGCGGACGATGGCTTGTCGGCGGATATCCGTGCGGCGGCGGCCGACACTGGCTCGGAACAGACGGCCCGGCCATTCCTAGAAGCAGTGGGATTCGAGATCCCGGAGACCGAGCCAGACGACGCGCTTCGCGCCTGGCGGTTGCACGGTGCATCCGCACATCCAGTTTCGGGATGGTTGAACGCGTTTGCAGACGCTTCGATCCGTGAACGTCCAAGTCTTGTTTGGCGTGCCGTGTTCCCATCCGCCGCCGATCTTCGGGCTATAGACCCGGCCGGCGGGGACGGTGCTCGCGGTACGTTTTATCGCTGGTGGCGCCGACTAAAGCGGGGGATTCGCACGGCCCCGGCCGCGATTCGTACGCTACGCAAAGAGAAGTGACCGTTTGACTCTCGGCTATCCTATTGCAGTGGACAACAGGGTGGATTACGGCACACGTTGGTCCAGAGCGGATCACGTCGCGTTCGTGGATCGTGAAACCTATGTCGCACTCCTGCCTCTTGCCATTACGCCAGCAGGTGCGCCACGAATGCTAGAGGGCTCCGCAGCAGTGATCTGGCGAACGCTCGGAGCGACTCCTCGGACTGAAGAAGACATCATCGCGGAGGTAGCAAAAGCGTTCGCACAATCTCCTTTGGCACTCGGCAGCGACGTGCGAGCATTCTTGCGGGATCTTGACGCGCAGGGTCTTGCGAAAAGGACAAACTGAAATGTCAATTAGCTCCAAGATTACTATCGCAGCTAACAACGGCAGCATCGGCGGCGGCGAGGTCATGCTCTTGAACATCGCCGAATCTCTGCGAGACCTCGACGTTCCGGTTTCCGTTGTTGCCCCTGGCGGGAACGGTGAAGTTCAGGAACTCGGGGACGAAGCTGGTCGACGCGGCTTCGATGTTGTTACTCTACCCGCAGAATCGCGATTTGAGTGGATGCGTCAGTTGCGATCGTGGGACGCTCGCGAGCGTCGTGGATTGCTCTGGTGCAATGGTCTGGTTCCGGCAGTCGCAACGATTGGACATGCCGACCGAATCGTGCATTTTCATCAACGGCCTGCCGGGACAGCTCAGAACCTACTCGCCAAGCTGGCACGATTCCGTGCGCGACGCGTACTTGTGTCATCAAAGAACATGCTTGAAGCGCTCCCGGGCGCCACGGTGCTCGAAAACTGGTGCGACGACGTGACCGTGCAGCCTCGTCAGATGTCCACCCCCGTTATCGTCGGCTTCCTCGGACGGCCCTCGACCGACAAGGGTGTTGAAGTGCTTGTTAAGGCGATGCTGGAGCTCGATGTCCGTCACCCGGGGCGATACCTATTAGCGCTCGGGGGCACACCGAAGTTTGTAGACAATCGTGCGGTCGACTCGGTCGAACGAGCCCTGCAAAAGGCCGATCACGTGGTCGATAGGCTCGGTTGGGTCAGCCGTGACGAGTTCTTTAGCGGTGTTGACGTGCTCGCAGTACCTTCTCTCGCGGCAGAGTCATTTGGACTAGTCGCCGCCGAGGCGATGGCTGCGAAGGTTCCCCTCGTCGTGAGCGACGCTGGCGCACTTCCCGAAGTGGTCGGGGGCCACGGAACCGTCGTTCCGAAGGGTCGGCCGGGGGCACTTGCGGATGCAATAGAGCGGTTGGCGGAGGACCAGCCTGTGAGGGACTCCGCAGCGACGTCGTTGCGCCAAAGGTGGGAATCGTATTACTCGCCTGATGCCGGACGAATACGTGTCGCGAGACTTCTCGAGGAACTTGTGCCCTAGTCGTCACATAGGAACTATCGCGGTCGGATGGAGGCGTTGATTCGGCCGAAACAGATCTTGCTCAATGATGAGCGCGAGTCCGATGCCTAACAGGATGAGTCCAATCGGGGCAAAGAAGACTTCACCGAGTCTGGTCGCGGCCAATAAGAGGAACAGAGTCGCGCCACCGACGACTGCAGTGGCGAAAGACGGTGGGTTCCGGTTCGCAAGGCCGAAACCGACAACCACATAGAGCCCAACCACAGCGGCCAAGGCGACGATCCCTCCCTCAGCGAGAAGTGCCTCATAGGAATTATGAAAGAACCAGTCACGATCTTCGACCTCGACAACTGCCTGACCAAGACCGCCGCCATACCATGGTGTCTCGGCGACCTTCGCGGCTGACGCTGCGTCGATTCGGTCTCGCAGTGCATCCGAACCAGCGCGAGACTCCTCGTACTGACCAACATCCGATAGGTTCGCATCCGCCCAGAAGAAGGCGGCCGTGAGGCCACCGCCGATCAGAAGTTTGTAGATCACTCCTGACCAGCGGGAAAACGAAATCCAAACGATGGCCATGGCATATGCGGCCATCGAGGTTCTCGAGTCAGTCAAGACCAAGGCTCCCGCCCCCGCGCCGAGAATCAGCACACGGATCCATATCCGTTTGGTCGTGAGCGCACATAGGAGCCCAGCCATACCGTAAATGAGTCCAGCGGCATTCTTGTCGGCGAGGTACCCGGTTAGGACTCCGCCATATGTATCAGGCGCGATCCCGGTATAAAAGAGGGCCAAATTTATCACCAGGGCCACGCAGATGCCCTTGATGGCCGACGCGATGTCGATGCGACCGCTGGCCAAGAAACCTGCGACCGTAAACAGAACGGCTATGTTGCCGAGGCGTCGGATGAAATCGACATCATTCACGAGAGACACGATTGTGAGGTAAGCAATCAGCACCACCACAATGCCTGGAAACCACCGTGCTCGCTCAAACGACCTGATTGGTCGGCGGAACGTTGCGATGAACAGCAGAACAATTAGCGCCACCTGCGCGAAAGGCACTCCCGCAGGGATGAACGGCACCTCAACGCGCACGACGATGCACCCCATCAGGACGGCGTCGATGATCCGCGCAGAATGCCCGCGGGGGAAAATCAGCGAGCCTGAAACCGGCCTGGTCTCGGAGGTGTGCAAAGCTGTAGTTCCACTCACCTATCCATTGTTGCAGCACATCGAAGCGTTGCGACAGTTCAGCAGAGCGGTAGTCGCTGGTTATACTCGAAGTTGGTCTATCTAAGTGGTCGCGTCCGGCCCCATGCATCGAGGGAGTGGCCGAATTGACAGTCGCCGATTTCGTTCTGCTATTGCGCAGGCACTGGAAATTTCTGTTGACCATTGTGCTTCTCGGGGGCATCGCCGGGGTCGGATACTCGGCGCTGCAAACACCCGTGTACACAGCGACATCGTCAGGGTTCATTGAGACCTCCAGCGAAACAGGCATCGTCGCGCAGGACGAACCTGAACGCATCGAGGCCTACCTCACGCTAATCACAAGTAATGCTGTGGCAGAGAAAATCGCGTCGAATCCCGACCTCAATGTCCCTGCGGAAGATGTACGGGGAAGCATCAGCGCGAGCCTGGTTGGAACGAGCGCGCTGATATCTGTGACCGCGAATTCCGATTCTCCGCAGGGAGCAGAAGCGCTCGCCAACGGTGCTCTGGTAGCACTTGGTGAAGTCATTGATGAGATTGAAAAGGGATCTGCGAGCGGAACCTCGAGTGTCCTCAGCGTGACCCCATTCGAAAACGCCGTCGCGCCCAGCACCCCTTCGTCACCCAACTGGGGGCAGAACATCCTAATCGGTCTTGGCGCCGGACTCGTGCTCGGTCTGGCCCTGATGATGCTGCGACAGCTGCTTGACATCAAGGTGCGTAGCGCGGAGGACGTTACGGAGGCCATGGATGGGGCCGGGCTGCTTGCGCGAATCCCGAAGATGGCGAAGGCCAAGAACTCGAAGGGTCTCCCGAAACTCGACACCCTCGGCGCCGAGTCGTTCCGGCACCTTCGCACAAGTCTGCGTTTCTCAAGTGTCGACGAAGAATTACGTAGCGTCGTTGTCACCAGCTCGAACCAGGGCGAGGGGAAAACCACAGTTGCAGTGTCTCTCGCGCGAATGATGGCCGAGTCAGGCGTTCGGACACTCATCATCGACGCCGATCTGCGTCGACCAGCCGTTGCCCGATCGCTTGGTATCGATGGGTCGGTCGGGTTGAGCAGCGTACTGAGCGGTCAGGTCGCCTTGAACGATGCACTTCGTGCGACAAAACAAGACAACCTATTCGTTTTGCCGGCGGGCCCTATTCCACCGAATCCGTCGGAGATCATTGGGTCCGCGAGCATGCGAGACCTGGTTGATTCACTCAGCAAAGAGGTGTTCGTGATTGTTGATGCGCCACCCGTCCTCCCCGTTACGGACGCTGCAATCGTGAGTGGCATCGTCGACGGCGTCGTATTCGTGGTGAAGGCAGGCAGCACGGCGAAACCAGAGCTGCGCCAAGCCCGTCTGCTGCTGAACCGCGCGCAGGCTCGTCTGCTCGGGGTCGTGCTCAACGGCGTCACCAAGACCGACGGAGATGGCGGCTACTACTACAGCAAGAAAAACCGCGGTTACTACATGAACGCGGAACAAGCATCCGTTGGCGAGCCAGAAGTAAAGAGGACGCGCACGAGTGAGACCGCGAGCCGGCCGAAGCAGGCCGCCGAGACGCGCAGCGGCCGTCGGGGTAAGTGAGCACGGAAGTGCCTCGCCGCGTTCTATTCGTGTGTCACGCGAACATTGTGCGCTCCGCTGCGGCGGAGCTACTTTCGAAGGCGCGAAATGACCTTTCGGGTGAATGGTCATTTGAGAGCGCGGGAGTGCAAGCGCTCGTCGGGCACCATGTGGACACGGACATGGCTGCCGCCCTCGCGGCGTATGGCATCGACGCCAGCGCGAAGCCGGGTGCTCGGCAACTGTCGGGGCAGATGATCGAATCCGCTGACCTCATCCTGACGTTCGAGCGGTGGCACCGAAAGTGGGTTATCCAGCAAGACCCGTCGGCGGCTCGCCGTACCCTCACGATTCGACGCGCGGAACGGCTCTTGGCAGGGAGACCACGACGCGTTGAGGTGTTGAGCCTTTTTGCGAACGACGATGCTGCGTATACATCAGCTGATGACTTCGCTGACCCCGTGGGGATGGGCCGTGCTGCCGCGGCCGACGCCGCGGCAGAGATCGCGCGGCTCCTCAACGGGATTCTTCCCGCAATTGGGGCAACGAGATGAGCGTGCCTTCGGCGGGAGACGTGTCGGTCGTCATCCCGCACTACGGTGATCCGGCCCACGCGCAGAGACTTGTGTCCCAGCTCCGTTCTCAGCGAGACGGCGTAGAACTCGAGATCATTGTTTTGGACGATTGCTCTCCGGTGCCGTTCCCGCCGTCCGACGATGCGATCGTGCACCGCCGGGACACCAACGGAGGGTTCGGCGCCGCAGTAAACTCTGCGGCGCAGCTCGCAACGCGAACGCAGCTGCTGATTTTGAACAGCGATCTGGACGTCCCGGAGGACTTCGTTCAGGATCTCTTGACGGCGGCAGCACCCTGGCAACCTGCGGTGTCGGCACCGGCGCTCGTCGGTGACGACGGCGAACTGCAGTGGTCCGGCCGACACTTCCCCCGCACGCACCACTATGTGACGGAGTGGCTGCGGCCCCTCGCGCGGTGGCGCCACCGACGTTCGCTGCACGAGGCGGTCGGGCACGATAGTCGCTGCGTTTCGGGAGCGACGGTAGCCACGGACTGGCTGGTCGGCGCGGTGTTGTTGTTGCCGACCGAGCTATTCCGTGACGAAGGAGGCTTCGACGAACGCTTCCACATGTATTGCGAAGAGACCGACCTGCAGCGTCGCCTGCGAGATAGGGGCATACCGTCCATCTATCTGGGCGAACTGCAGGTGAAACACGCGGGTGGTGCATCCACCGATTCGAGCCGCCGACTTGGGTGGCTGTTTAGCTCACGGTTCTTCTATGCCCGAAAGTGGGGGACTGGCGCAGGCCGGCTACACGCGGGTCTCGTCGCAGCCACGGTCGTCAACGCGATCTTTGCGGCGTTACGCGGACCCGGCGGCGGCAGCGCGCGCGAGGTGTGGCGCCGCGAGATTGAAATCGTGAATTCGGCGGCGAAGGAAGGCAAGCGAAAAGCCGCGCAGATGGATACCACGGCGATGGAATCGGTGCATCGATGACTGCCAAACGGGTCCTGCTCGTGAGCCCTGCCTTCCACGGGTACTGGGCAGCCATCCAAGCCGCCCTCGAACGCCTGGGCCATGACGTCGTGACGCACCGCTACGACGACGCGCCCTCACCGATCGCGCGGTACCGGAACGCCCTTGCGCAACGTGGGCTCGGCACCCGGCAACGCAACCGCGTTGACGTAACCGAGCGCACCATCGGCCTGCTCCGCGAGACGAATCCCCAGGCCGTGCTCGTGATTAAAGGTGACGACCTCGAGCCGTCGTGGTGGGATGCGGTGGCTGAGCGCAAGATTCCCGTCGTGCTGTGGCTCTATGACGAGCTCGAGCGGATGGACTATTCCGTCGAGCGCTTGCGCGCGATTGGTGCGGTATCGAGCTATAGCCCGAATGACGTGAGCCGGATGCGAGCTGCCGGAATCGACGCCGAGCTCCTCCCAGACGCGTATGACGCGCTCACGAAATTCGTGCCGAAGCATTCGCACGCCGTCAACTTCGTCGGCGCGAGGTATCCCGAGCGAGAACGGATCGTCCGCTTGCTCGAAGCGAACGGTGTCCGCGTCGACACATATGGCCGCGAATGGTCGAGGCATCCGTGGGACGTGTTGCGGACCGGCCAGTTCAAGCCGGGTGGTGGCACCGCTTACCGTGACATTCCAAGGGCGGAGTACTACGGCGTCATGGCCGGATCGCTTGCGACACTGAACGTGCATGGCGACGGCCACGACGGTCTCTCGATGCGCACCTTCGAAGCCCCGGGTGTCGGCGGGTTGCAGTTGATCGATCGCCCGTCGGTCGCGGACTACTACGAGCCGGGGGCCGAATCCCTCGTCTACACGAGCGATGAGGAACTCGTTGAACTTGTCCAGCGGGCGCAGCGCGACGCGAAGTGGGCCGAGGGCATCCGCGCCGCTGGGCAGCGACGCACACTGATCGAGCACACGTTCGTGCACCGGATGCAGGAGGTCGAGCGACGATGGGGCTGAACCATCCCGAAGACCTCGACGCTTGGCGTCGCTGGCAGCGCAGCCAGAACCGGTTGCGAGCGCTGCGGGCTGCGTTTCGCAAGCCGGCACCGGCCGACCTCGTGCTGCTGCGCGAGAGCGATAAACCGACCGCCCTGTTCGCCCTTGACGCGACGACGCCGAGCGCGCTCGCGGCAGTGCTTGAGCCGGCGTCCCATCTCCCCGCCAGCTCGTACGCCATTCTCGTGCCAAGGTCTGTCGCGATCGAGATATTGCAGCGACAGCACCTGCCAGTCACTGACCGTGCGACGGACGGTGAGGAATGGACCATGCAGGCCGTTGAAGAAACCGCTGGGGCGCCCGATGCCCTCGCAGAGGTGCGAGTCGTTGTCTCGGCGGGGCATTTCCTAGCGGCCGGCGCCGTGGCCCAGCGCTGGGCAACCACGCTCGGCGCGCCATACTGCGTCGTGCAGCACGGACTCCTCACACCCTTCGCGCCACCGCTTCCGCGTGAGGCGTGGCTGTTCGCATTCAGCGAGGCCGACGGCGAATTTTGGCGCTCCGGCCGGACCGACATCCACGTCGAGTCGGTCGGTAGCCAGATGCTCTGGAACGCCGCGTCCGCACCGACTCCGACCGAGGTGGTGGCGGATGCGCGCCCCGTGTTTCTTGGCCAGCTTCACGGCGCCGAGCTACCGAGGCGCGTCTCCGCTCGGACTGCAGCCACGTTCTGTCGCGAAACAGGAGCAACCTACCGCCCGCATCCGGCTGAGGTGGATCGCCTCTCCCGTTGGCAGCACCAACGCTGGCGGCGGCAAGGCATCGACGTGGAAGATACCGGCAAACCTCTCGTCTCGGGCCGACCGATTGTTGCTATTTTTTCGACGGGAATTCTCGAAGCTGCAGCCGCCGGAATGCCTGCCTGGGTCACCTGCGCGAACCCGCCCGAGTGGGTCGAGGAGTTCTGGCACCGCTATGGCCTCTCACAGTGGGGGAATGACCCGACACCGCCGCCCGTGCAGCCGGAAGTCTCACCGAGCCAGCAGATCGCCAATCGCCTGCAAGAAATGGGAGTGAAATGACCCCGCGCATCCTCTGTGTCATCCCCGTCCGTGGCGGGTCGAAAGGCGTGCCGCGGAAGAACGAGCGACTGGTCGCGGGGAAGCCCCTCGTCGTGTGGACGATCGAGCAGGCGCTCGCGGCAGACTACGACCTCGATGTCCTGGTCTCGACCGACGACGAACAGCTTGCCGCGATCGCGCGCGAGGCCGGGGCAGATGTGCCGTTCCTGCGCCCCGCGGAACTCGCGCAGGATGCGACGCAGACCGAGCCCGTCATTCAGCACGCCATCGAGTACCGCACGACTACCGGTTTGCGCCCAGACGCAGTGATGCTGTTGCAGGCAACCTCTCCCGTGCGCTTTGAGCGCACAATTGACCGAGCTGTGGAACAATTCATTAGTGCAGACATTGATAGTCTGGTCGGTGTGGTGCCGCAGACTCCGTTCTTCTGGCATCCGCCCGCTTCGGCGGGATTGAGCGCGACTGCCGAGTACAACCCGGCGGCGCGCCCACTGCGCCAAGACCTTCAGCCCCAGGACTATTTCTATAAGGAGACCGGTTCGCTGTACCTCACACGAACCGAGATTTACGAGCGTGAGCGAAACCGCATTGGCGGGAAAGTCGGCCTTTTCGTGATGGACGAAGCCGAAGGCATTGATATCGACACGTTCGTGGATTTGAGAATCGCGGAGCAAGTCCTCGCTGACCTGCAAGGCACACCGAATGGATAATGCATGATCATCGACCGTCAGCTCGCGCCGTATATCGTGTTCGCGGAGGACCCAGTCCTCTCTGCGCTGAGCAAGATCAACGCGAACCGGCAGCGCATCGTCTTCTGTGTGGATGCGCACGGCATTCTGCGGGGCTCGTTCTCTGACGGCGACTTCCGACGCTGGATCGTCGAAAACCCGACCGGGTCGCTCGACACGTCCGTCGGCGAGATCAGCAACACCCAGACGCAGACCGCGCCCGCTACGGCTCGACCCGCCGAGATTCTGCCGCTCTTTCGCGAGGGCGTGAGCCACATCCCGCTCGTGGATGAACGTGGTCACCTCATGGCCGTCGCGATCGACGCGAGTGACACGCTTCGCATCGGTTCGCACGAAATTGGGCCCGGGCATCCTACGTTCGTGATCGCCGAGGTTGGCAACAACCACAACGGCTCGATTGACCTCGCGAAGCGGCTCGTCGACCTCGCGGTCGACGCAGGCGCGGATGCGGTCAAGTTTCAGTTGCGGGACATGGACTCGCTCTACCGGCAGTCAGGCGGTGCGACTGCCGGGGAGGACCTCGGGGCGCAGTACACGCTCGATCTGCTGCGGAAGTTCTCGCTGCCCGCGGAGTCGCTCTTCGAGGTGTTCGACCATGCGAAGGACGCGGGTATCGACGTCATGTGCACGCCGTGGGATTCCGCGAGCGTGCAGGCGCTGGTCGACTACGGCATCCCGGGCCTGAAGATTGCCTCCGCCGACCTCACGAATCACGAGCTGCTCGACGACGCGGCCTCGCGCGGATTGCCGATGCTGTTGAGCACCGGTATGTCTCGCGAGTCGGAGATCATCGAGACCGTGGAACTGCTGCGTCGCCGCGGTGCGGGCTACGCGTTGCTGCACTGCCAGTCGACCTATCCGGCGCCGTACAAGGACCTCAACCTCGCCTACATGGATCGGCTCGCCGAGCTTGGCGAATGCGTCGTCGGATACTCGGGCCACGAGCGCGGCTGGCACGTGCCGGTCGCGGCCGTCGCCCGCGGCGCATCCATCATCGAAAAGCACTTCACCGTCGACCGCGGGATGGAAGGCAACGACCACACGGTGTCGCTGCTGCCCGAGGAGTTCAAGGCGATGGTTTCGGAGATCCGCGACATCGAGTCGTCGATCGGCACGAACCAGGAACGCGTGGTCTCCACCGGTGAGGCGATGAACCGCATCAACCTCGCGAAGTCACTCGTGGCCGCGCGGCCGGTCGCGGCTGGTGACGAGCTCGTGGCCGAGGACGTACAGGTGCGAAGCCCGGGGCGCGGACTGCAGCCCAACAAGCTGCCGCTCCTGCTCGGTCGCACGATCCGGCGCGACATGGTCGAGGGTGACTTCTTCTTCGAAGGCGACCTTCGGAATGCATCGCCGACGGGCCGCGACTTCACGTTCCGCCGGCCGTGGGGCCTCCCGGTTCGCTACCACGATCACGCGGAGCTACTTGCGCAGTCGAACCCTGACTTTCTTGAGTTCCACTTCTCGTACAAAGACCTCGACGTCGACATGGACGAGTTCTTCGCCGAGCCGCTCGATATCGGTTTCACGACGCACCTGCCCGACCTCTTCGCGGGTGACTTTCTCGTCGACCTCGCCTCGGCAGACGACGAGATCTGGGTGCGCTCGATTCGGGAAGTGCAGCGGACGATTCAGGTGACGCGCGACCTGCGCCGCTGGTTCCCAAATGAGACCGAGCCGATCATGGTTGTGACGATGGGCGGGTTTACGAACGACCGGCACATCCCCGCATCCGAGCGAAGAGCAAAGTATGACCGAATTGCCGAAGCACTAAAGCGTCTCGACACGGACGGCGTGCGGATCGCGGCGCAGACACTGCCGCCGTTCCCTTGGCTCATGGGCGGGCAGCAGTTCCACAACCTCTTCCTTGACCCGCGCGACACCGCGGAGTTCGCGGAACGGACCGGCACCGCGCTGTGCTTCGACGTCTCGCACACGAAGCTCGCGTCGACGTTCCTCGGCGTGCCGTTTTCGGAGGCCCTCGAGCTGCTCGCGCCCCACACGATTCACTGGCACATCGTGGATGCGACTGGCGTCGACGGCGAGGGCGTGCAGGTTGGCGAGGGCGACATTGACTGGCCGCCATTCGGCGCGGCGATCGATCGGCTTTCACCAGGAACGCCGTTTATCCCGGAAATTTGGCAGGGTCACATCAACCACGGCGAGGGCTTCTGGACGGCGCTTGACCGGCTGGAGCAGTGGCTTTGAATGTAACTCCAACCGCGCTGTGGCTCGTGCCTGTCCCAGACATCGGGGGAGTGGCGCGGCATGTGCTTGACGCGACCCGGCTCGGGATCCCTGGCTGGCGCATCGTCGTGATGTGCCCGGAAGGGGCGCTCGCAGAGGCATTGCGCGCCCAGGGCTCGGCCGTGCAAGCTGCGGCGTTCGGCCCGGATGCGGGCGTTGTTGCGTCAGTCCGGTCGCTCATCGCGGCAGTGAATGCACTCCGGCCAAAAATTGTGCACTCTCACCTTGCATACGCCGATATCATCGCGGCATTCACGTGGCTCCCGGACGGCGTCCGGCGCGTCTCGACGGAACACGGCATCGCTGGGAACGACTCGGTTTACCACGAGTCGGAGGCCAAGGCCCGGGTGATGGCTGCAGCGCACACGCTGCGACAGCGTCGCTTCGCAGCGCGAATCGCGGTGTCGGAAGCAACGGCGCAGGCAATGCGCGAGAAATGGGCCGTGCAGCGGCAGATCATTGTGATTCCGAATGGTGTGGATGCTCCTGAGCTCGAGCGTGTCGCGGGCGATCCGAGTGCACCGCGCATCCTCTCGTTGTCCCGACTCGCGCCCGAGAAACGACTCGACAAGTTGATCGAGGCCTTTGCTTTGTTGCGGCAAGGTCTGCCGGGCGCGACGCTGACAATCGCCGGCAGCGGTCCGCTCGAGGGCGAGCTGCGCGAGCAGATTTCCCAGCTCGGCTTGGCGGATGCGGTGAGCCTGCCCGGATTCGTTGACGCCGAGTCGGCGATGGCTGAAGCGGATGCCATCGTGCAACTTTCCGTGTGGGAGAACGCCTCCTACACACTCCTGGATGCCGTCGCACGCGGGATCCCGGTGGTCGCCGCGCGGGTCGGTGGGAATCCGGAGATCGTGTCTGAGGCTTCGCTTGTTGATGCCGACAACGTGGTCGAGGTTGCAGGGCGGATTCGCGCGGCGCTTGGCCGCAAAGAACTCACGAGTCGACCGATTTCAGTCGCGCAGATGACTCGCCGGATCGGCAATGTTTACGATCGGGTTGCAGCATGACCGATTCGCCAAAGGCAAGTATTGTCGTACCCTCGCGCGGTGGCGCGGAACGATTGCCGCACCTGTTCGAGGCGCTTCGCTCGCAGACCGAGTCGAGTTGGGAAGCCATCGTCGTCATTGATGGAGACATCGACAACTCGGCATTGGTGGTCGAGGAAGCTGCCGCGGATCTACCGGTGCGGTCTATCGTATTTCCGGAAAACCGTGGCCGTTCGGCTGCGCTAAATGCAGGGTTTGCATCAGCTCGCGGTGACATCTTGATTCGGTGCGATGACGACCTTCGACCCTCGCCCGACTATGTTGCGGCACATGTGGAGCGTCACATCGGAGGCGAGTTCGGGGTGGTCGGGCTTTACCGAAATACATATCCGCCAACGCCGTACGCGCGCGCGTACGGGTTCGATCGCGACGAGCGGTTTCGCAAAGATGCGTATGCCGCTTCGGAAGAGCAATGGTGGCGGTTCTGGGCGGGAAATGTTTCGGTCACCCGAACAGGTTGGCAACGCGTTGGCGAATACGACAGATCCTTTCGCGCATATGGTTGGGAGGATGTCGATTGGGGTTATCGCGCCAAACAGGCAGGCCTGGATGTCGTACTCGCACCCGAACTTGAAACACCGCACCACATTGCAGCAACCACGACCGCGATAAGGGTGATTCGGGCGTTTCATTCGGGGGCAGCTCGTCGAAAATTCGAAGCTAAGCACGGCGTCGGTGCGCTCCCACCAGCGGACGGAGGCACAGGTATTTGGGGTGCACTGGTGAGGAATACGGCGCGATTGCGCAACTTGACCGGCCTTACTAGGTCAGCGCGAACTATTGACCGATTCGCCGATAAGCTTCCTCAATATATCGCCGAGAAAGCAATTTCTCTGCTCGTTGAATCGGCTTCATTATCGGGATATCGACGCCCAGATAACGTGCGAAATGATGTCTGAACATAAATTATCGACGGGGATATCGCCCGGCCTCGCAGAGCCTTCAACGCGTGATCTTGGCACACTCGCGGTCGTCATGTTGGGTGGTATCGCGACCGATGGCTTCGATGTTGAGCTTACGGAGAAATCCCGTCTTGGTCTCGCGGCATACGCGTCTTACTGGCCGGGAAAGGTCGTGGCGATAGGTGCGCTTCGCCGACCTGACCCCTCTGGAAACATCGGCTCGAAGACATTTCGTGCAGCTGACCTCGAGTTTGAAGTGATTGGTTCCGGTGATGTTCAAAGGGACCTGCAAAATATTCGGCCTGCAGTTGTACTTGCACCTCATCACCTGAGTTCGATATCGCTCATGGATCTAGGCGCACCGGTCGTGTTGGTGAGCGAAGTCAGCGCGGTTGATGGGGCTCAACCTGCTCTTCAGAGCTCCAGGTCAGCAGCGAAACGGGCCCGCATCATCCTCGGTGCGCAGAAACGAGAACTTGTGTTGCGGCGTCTTGCGAAACAGGCCGATGGGCTGCAATGCAACGGCTGGACGGCGTGGCACGCTTATTCGGCGTTGAACCATAGGTCTATACGGTTTTATGACACACGTGTATCTGGGCAGGAGCTTATTACGGGCAAGCAGCTCGGTGAGAAATTCGATAATGACAGGCCCCTGAGGTTGGCCTTTTCGGGGCGATTCATTCCAATCAAAGGCCCCGAGTTCGCCACGCGGTTGCACCGTGAGCTTAATCGCCGTGGAGTGGGTCATTCATTCACCTTGGTCGGTCAGGGGCCGATGCTTGATGAACTTCAACACACGGAGAATGGCCGTATCCGTTTCCTTTCTCCGATGGACTTCCGTTCTGAGTGGCAGCCATGGGCACGAAACGATGTTGACATCATGGTCCTGCCGCACGTGCAAGGCGATCCCTCAGGTACTTATCTGGAATCCGCAGCTATGGGCGCCCCGATTCTTGGTTTCGAAAACAAGGCATTGGTGCCGCTAATCGAGGAATCGGGGCTTGGTTGGGCGGTACCGCAACGGGATGTGTCTGCGATGGCGGACGTCATCGAGCGGCTCGCCGTAGACAGGGGCGAAATCCACCGTGCAGCCGAGGCCGGTCGGGAATTCATGGCACAGCACACGTTTGAGGCTGAATTTCGTCGGCGAGTGCAGCATCTAGTGAGCATCGCCGAATCAGCGAAATCTGTGACCACTAAGTGCGACAGTTCTACCCCCGGGAAGGGGCAGCCTGAGATGGTCATCATTTCCCCGATACTACCGAGCACCAACCCGGACAACGCCGGCGAATGGTATCTGAAGGATTTGCTCACGGCACTGGACGGCCAGAATCTGGCGTTCATTGTCCCTGATACGCCAGGGAATAGACGCGCGGCGGCAGCGCCGGATGTGCCGAATCATCACCTCGTGAACCTTCGTCCGGGATTGGAGCCACGGGGTGTCTTCCGCGCAATTCGGGACCAGCGCGATCGCACGTTTGTGGTTCATACTTATCGCGGATTTGAACGTGGAATCGTTCAGGACTTGGAAGCAAGGGAATTGATCGAGCGCGCCAACAGAGTGGATCTGCAGTGGGAGCAGCAAGCACCGCTCGTTCGGATGGTCCGACGCCTCAATCCTCGCGCAGATGTCATCGTCACATTGCATGATGTGATGAGCCAGGGGCTAAAACGGCGCGTGAGCACGGCCACGGGATGGAAAGATCGCATTCGAGGCGCGCTCGCTTTCGCGAACGCGGCCATTGTGGAGCACCGATTAGCCTCAGACGACTCGACGACAGTCGTGTTCAGCGAAAAGGACCGGAAGTTGCTTCCCGATGGCGCAAATGCGGTTGTAATCCATCCAGCAATTGCACGGCGGTCTAAGTTGACGAAGCGCGTCGACGCCGCGACTACCGCACCTAATGCGTTGTTCATTGGTCCGCTCCATCGTCCAGAGAACCTTGAGGGCGTCCTCTGGCTCACTCGCGACGTCTGGCCTCTCGTCCGAAACGCGATTCCCAACGCCACGCTGACAGTGGCGGGAAGTGTCCCGGAAGAATATCGACCGATGCTGCCAGCACTGGGCGGTGTAACCTATGCAGGTTTCGTCGAAGACCTCGATGCCCTTTATGCCGCAACCGACATCGCGGTGGCGCCGCTCTTACAAGGGGCAGGGGTGAAATTCAAAGTCGTCGAGGCAATCGCTCGCGGAGTTCCCGTCGCGCTGACTTCAATCGCGGCAGAGGGGATCGGTGACAACACCTATCAACCGCAGATATACGACGACGCTCCGGGATTTGCTTCGCGGATCATTCAGGTGCTGAGCGATCCAGCTTCCGCCCGCGACGACGCAGTTAGTGGGGCTCATTGGGCGAGCAGCCGCTACGGTACGATTCAGTTCGCGAACAGCCTTCGGTCTGTGTACGGCGCAAACAGTCTGCGCGACGTCAGTCGCGAACGCTCAGCGGCAGATCGCCGAATACCAAGAATCGCCATGGTTACACCTTGGCGCTTCGACGATCCACGTGCTTGGTCAGGAATGATTGCCCACATGCAGCGCGTCATGGGTGAGCGCGTCGAGCTCGTACCTATTTCGACCGAACCCGTGTCGACCGCGATCATTGATCGAGTAGCTACGCGCGTAATTGGCGCAATTTCGAACCGCAAGTACCTTTGGGACTTCGGTCTGGCCACCGCTCTCCGAAGGGGTCGCTCATTGAAGCGGCGACTCCGGAACGAAGAAATCGACGCTGTTCTCGCAGTTGTTGCGTCGACGGACATCGCCTTCCTAGGCAAAATCGGAGCCCCCATCATTCAAGTCACGGATGCGACGTTAATCGCCATGCGCGACTTCTATGCGATGTTCAGCAATGTGCATCCCGTGTCTTCGATCCAGGCTGACGCTGTTTCGGCGCGAGCCACCAGAACGACAGAAGGGTTCGTGGCGTCGTCGGCATGGGCTAAGAACTCGCTGGTACTGGACTACGGCGTTAGATCTGAGCACGTGGTTGTCGCACCGACGGGGCCCGCCATCTTGCCTCCTGAACCTCTAGAACGACCTGCTCCTGTAAGCGGACCCCTACGACTACTACTGGTTTCGACCGAATGGGAACGGAAGGGCGGCACCATCGCATTAAAAGCCGTCGAGGAGGCTCGGAGCAGAGGGCTCGAGGCGGGGCTCGTGATTGTTGGCGACGCTCCGGCCTCTCTACCGGCTTGGGCGGAACCGATGGGGCGTCTCTCGCGCGAGGCGCTCAGCGCGGAGTATGTTAAGGCCGATATCTTGATCGAGCTGGCAACTGCTAATGCGGCTGGCGTGACTCTCACGGATGCAGCTGCCCACGGACTCCCCGCCATCGCGGCGGACGTAGGGGGCGTTGCCAGCATTGTCAAACACGACCTCACGGGTCTCCTCGTCAAATCCGGCGAATCGATCGTTGCGGATGCGGCGACTGCGATCTTCCGGATGAGTGACCCGGGCCTCCGCGCTAAGTACAGCTCCAGCGCTATTGAGTGGTCTCGAACTGAGCTCAATTGGGAAGTCTGGGCGGACCGGACCCTTGATCTTTGTCTGCGCGCGGGAGGCTTGAAATAGTGAACTTGCGTGACATGCTTCATGACCTCAACACCGTAATGCGGTTGCAGTCAGGGAAACAATGGCCCTGGATGACTGCGGCCGTTGTCGGATCAATTGGGTTGGCAGCATTAGACACACTTGGTGTCGCCATGATGCTGCCCCTCATGCAATTACTAACTATGGGAGCGCAATCACCGTGGTTCCCAACAATCGCCTCGGTATTTCGCAGTGAAGAGCTGCCAACCCTCATCGTGTTAGTCGCGCTGCTTGTGGCGGGTACGTTCGTCCTCAAGAGCCTGGCAACTATTCTGTTTCGCTGGTGGCTGGTCGGGCGACAGAACCGCATGACAGCCGTTGGCGCAGCCGAACTTCTTCGAAAGTATGTGTTGTCTCCGTACGCAGCACATCGTCAGCGTGAAATAGCCGATATGTATCGGCACCTTGGTGCGTCGACGAACGCCGCGTTTGGTTCGGTGCTCGGTGGCTTGATCTCGCTGCTCACTAACTTCGCCACAATCATGGCGATCATCGTGGTTCTGTTCGTCACCGCTCCCTTAGCCACGCTCGCAGCAGTGGTGGTATTTGCAAGTGTGACTCTTGGACTGCAACTCATATTGAAGAAGAAGCACCTCTCGCTGGGGCACGCACAGAGCGAAGCCGAGGTTTCGGGATGGCGTTCCGTGACACCGGTCCTGGCTGGGTTCAGGGACGTTCGGCTCACCGGCAGCGGTCACCGATTTGTTGAAAGTTACCGAGAGTCAAAGCTGGTCCAGGCCGGGGTGGTTTGGGCTGCTGCGTAGATTTCGGACAGCGTTTTGATGGATTTTCTTACGCTGCTAGTGCCAGCTGTCGGTAACTGTAATGGACATCGTTGGGGTACTGGTAACCCAACGCGGAGTGGCGACGGCGACTGTTGTAGAACCCCTCGATGTAGTTGATCACATCACGTCGCGCCTGCTGTTTCGTCGCGTACACGGTGCGGTACACGCGCTCGTTCTTCAACGCCGAAAAGAACGATTCCGCCATGGCGTTGTCCCAACACACGCCAGTTCGTCCCATCGAAGACCGCATCCCCAGCCGGGCCACCAGCGCCCGATAGTCCGCGGAGGTATAAACACTTCCGCGGTCCGAATGAAAAATCGCGCCTGGCTCAATCTGGGTGGTCGCTACCGCATTCCGGAGCGCGTCCTCGACCAACTCGGTACGCATGTGATCAGCGATCGACCAGCCCACAACTTTCTTCGAATAGCAGTCAATCACGGTCGCCAAATAGATGAACCCCTGCCACGAGGGAATGTAAGTAATATCGCCCACGAATTTGCGGCCAGGCCGGTCAGCGGTGAACGCCCGCTGCACGAGGTCTGGCATGCCCTCGGCGGCCTCTCGATCCGCCAGCGTCGTCGTTCGGAACGGGCGCGGTTGACAGGCCACCAGGCCCTCGTCACGCATGATCTGTCGCACCAGCTCTGGCGAGCACTCCGTCCCCTCCGCGGTCAGATCAGCGTGAATCCGCCGGTACCCGTAGGTCTGGTCCGATGCGTCGAAGAAGTACCGGATCCGGGAGGTCAGCGCCGCCCTGCGGGTCGCGGTCGCCGATAACGGGCGGCCGCGCCAGTGATAGAACCCGGAACGAGAAACTGCCAGCCACACGCACATCCGCGCGATCGATGGCGCGCCTGGCTCGCGGGCATAGGAGTCAATAAACTCATACTTCGCCACTATCGTGGCTCCCTCGCGAAGTACGCTGCTGCTTTTTTTAGGAACGCGGCCTCGGTGCGCAGTTCCCGGTTCTCGCGTTCGAGTTCTCGTAACCGGGCTCGTTCATCGAGAGTCAAATCGCCCTCCGGTTCTCCGGTGGCGTGCTCGGCCCGGTACTTCTTGAGCCAGCCGCGGAGGGTTTCGGCGCCGACACCGTATTCCTCGGCTACCGTCTTGACGGCCTTCGAGGTGGTGATCACCTCGCGGCATAACTCGTCCTTGAATTCCTGACTGAATCGTCGTCGTGTTGCAGACATTCTGCGGATTCCTCATTTCAGTGTTCCCCCGAAATGCTACGGGGCTCACTGTCCGAAATCTCCACAGCACTCCAGTTCGATCGTCGACTTTTTACTCGGAGTTGCCCCGCCACCTGTTGGAAATCGTCTTCATCTTGACCATCGCCGCGCTCACTTTCGTCTTGTTCGCCACCTCGTCGGCAGAAGCCGCATTATCTACTTTGGGCGTGTTTGCAGCCGCTTCGGTTCGGTTACTACCAATGCTCAACGGGCTGTCTGGGACGATGACCATGATTCGTATCGGGCAGCCGGGATTGCATTTATTGGCAGAGGAGGTCGAGCGATTGGACAGCGTCGAGGAATACCAAGAGACTCCTCGAACGAGTGAGCGCTACCGTGGCGATATTGAAATTGACAACGTGGTCTTCCAATTCGAAGACGCGAGCGAGCCAGTCGTCAACGGCGTCTCGATGGATATCCGCGACGGTGAAATGGTCGCGCTCGTTGGGTCGAGCGGAGCGGGGAAGAGTACCGTTCTTGACCTTTTGATCGGACTCTTCGAACCCACGCGAGGGGAAATTAGATGTGGTGGTCGGAGGATCGACGACGACCCGGCGGCGTGGAACTTGTCTCTCGCGATCGTTCCACAAGACGTATTTCTGATCGATGATTCGATTCGACGAAACATTGCGTTCGGGGACCGTGAAAGCGAAATAAACGACGAACGAATGCAGGTTGCTATCGAGGCTGCACAGTTGGGCCAATTAATTAGTGAGCTTGAAGACGGGCTTGACACTCGCGTCGGCGAACGAGGTGTGCGACTTTCGGGTGGCCAACGCCAGCGACTCGGAATCGCCCGAGCGCTTTACCGAGAACCATCTGTGCTCATCCTCGACGAAGCTACCTCGGCCCTCGACAACGCTACGGAGGCTCTCATCGCTGAGACGATTGAGACGCTGAAGGGCAAGCTCACCATCATTGTCGTCGCGCATCGCCTATCCACGGTGAAGAACGCTGATCGCATTTACTTCATGAAAGATGGGAAGGTTGAATCCGAAGGGACGTTTGGCGATTTGACCACGACCAATTCGGACTTCGCTAAGCTCGTCGAATTGGGAAAGTTACCTGAATGAACAACGTCGAATCGGGGTCAAGCCCGCGACCCGAGGTCGTCATCATTGCGCCTGTAATACCCGATGAGAACACGCAGGGATTAGCGGGACGATACCTGCTCGACCTCGTGGCGGCACTGGACAGTTTCAATCCGTTGATCTTTTCTCCGGACACCATGAGGAATCGAAGGACTGCGGCACGCGGTGCGCCAAGGCACCGGCTCGTCGAGCTGAACGCGAAACCTGGAACGAGGCGACAAGTTCGACCGTTAACATCGCCCCTTCCTGCGCACCGAGGATTCGCCCGAGCGTTGCTTGAAGACCCTGAAATCGTGGCGATTATGGATAACGCGCGAGTCATCGAACTATATGGGTTGGAATCCACACCTTTGGCGATGTCACTTCGTAAGCGCTTCCCCTCCGCACGGATTACTGTGACTCTTCCCGACGTGGCGACCGATCGCTCCACGACACCGCCCGGGGTAGCGTCACGGAAATTCGCCCGCGCGGAACGCCGCGCCAGCGGTGTCGCAGACACTGTCATTACATTCAGCCCGGAAGCTCGTTCGCGATTGGCCGAGGTGAACAACGCGACCGTAATATTTCCACCGTTTATGGCGCGCAGTGCAGCTTCGTTCGATCCGAGTGCAGCTCACCAGCGGGCTGAGAATCACTACCCGGTACCCGCCGACGAGCGCTTCGACGATGTGGATTCGTGGATCCGTCATCGGTTTGGGTGGAAGCAGTTCAAGCGGAGGGTCCACGCCGTCTATGGTCCTGACGTTAGCTGTGATGCTGGCGAAAGTCCTACGCATCGCGAACCAACGTTTGCGTTGAGCGTTGTAATTCCGGTGTACAACGGAGAACACGGCCTGAGCGATCAGCTCGATTCATTGGCAATGCAGCCAGAAGCCGACGAGCTGGATGTCGTGATTGCGGACAATGGATCGACGGATCGATCAGCAACTGTCGCGCAGGCATATGCAAACGCGTTCGGTGCATTCCGGGTCGTTGACGCATCCGCTGCCCGGGGCCCCTCGCACGCACGCAACATCGGTGCGTTAATGGCTAGAGGCCGCGACATTTTGTTCGTCGACGCCGATGACGAGTTGCGGATGGGGTATGTAAGTGCCATGAGGAGTGCGCTTGAGCGGCACGTTCTCGTGGGTTCCGTACCGCTGTTGAGCATGCCGGGTGAGGCTCCACCTCCGATCCCAAAGGAGCCCAAATCACTCCGTCCTGGCCCCTTCTGGTTTCCCGAATACGCATTGGGAGGCGCGCTCGGCGTGCGACGCGAAACTATGCTGGAGGCTGGTGGCTTTGACGAATCATTTCGAGGTCATGAAGAGGTCGATTTTTGTGGACGCATACAGCAGCTTGGATACGAAATGGTGGGCGTCCCAACTGCGGTGTATGACTATCGGCAACGTTCAACGTTGCGAGACGCTTTTCGGCAATATCAGCATTATGGTCATACGTCGATTCAACTTTGGGTAAAGCACCACGAAGAGATCGAGCTCCAAAGCATTAGCTTGCGCTCGACGGTGCGACCGATGGTTCGGGCGGCACTTCGAACAATATCTTCTACGGACCGTATTTCGCTCGAGCAGAATATTCGAGGTGTAGGCTGGATGCTCGGCACGGTTGGGGGGCACTTGCGTTATCGTGTGTTTGGGAGCATTCCTAATTCCAAACTGATCAATAATTTCAAATCTGTAGACGAGTAAGTGCGCTTCTCTGCCAGAGTGAACGAAAGGTCAATGTTGTGAAAATGCCAACAGTTCAGGGTCTTTACAATATTACCAGTGGAGTCGGGTTTACCAGTTCGGAACTGAATTCATTACCTGGGCCGTATCGAGTGGATAAGTTAGCGAAGTCTGGGGTCCGACTTCAGCCGGTGCCCCCATTGCAGTTGAAGTCCCTCAAGAAGATCCGTGATGTCGTCGAGCATCGATCGGGGATGTCCATCGACGTTCCGCTCCGCGCGCTCGTGCGCTCTCCTGCCGCCGACGCGCTTTTATGTGTCCTTGAACAACACGCCGTCCTCCCGGCGAAGCTCCGCAAGAGGCGACTGCCTCCATACAGGAGGATGAGGCTTGCCACGATTTCTTGTTGGTGGGCCGAGGAAATTCAAGCAGGATCCACCGCGCGGATCCAAGAAATTCGGTCAATCGCGAAGGAGTTAGATCGAATCTATGTATTCAGTCAAAACCAAGTTGACATTTTTGCGGAAATCGGGATTCAGAGCGACCGGGTCTTACCGGTCGATTTCGGCGTCGATCACGACTTCTTCACCCCCGCGCCCACTTCCACGAGGCGTTTCCAAGTGCTCTCAGTTGGTATCGACAGGGGGCGTGATTATCAATCACTAGTTGATGCAGCAAGGTTGTTACCAGCGGTTGAATTCCAAATCTTCACCCAGGCGGGGCGTTTTTCGCCAGATGATCTTCCCCGCAACGTGACCGTAAATTCACCTGTCTCACTCGAGGAACATCGGGAGAATCTTCGATCTGCGAAACTTGTCGTGATTCCCACGCACGATCTTGCCTATCCAACGGGGCAAAGCGTTTTACTCGAAGCCTCCGCCTGTGCCAGGCCAGTGCTTATTACAGATACTGAGCCGATGCGTGAATACGTAATTGATGGTGAAACCGGTCTATTTATGCCACTTCATGACGCAGAAGGGGTGGCGTCATCGATTTCATCCGCATTGGCGGACGAAGTGCGTCTCAATCGGATCGGAAAGGCTGCGCGAAGAAGTGTTGAGTCGAAGTTTAATTTCGATAGCATGTGGGAAACTATCGCCGATGACTTGCGTGGCCTGACCACATCAAAGTTGTAATAGTTCTACGATTCTGTCATTGAAGTCGAATCGTAGAACGCGCACATTTGGTTATTTGCCGTTGGTCTTTAGTTTAGTCAAAATTGTGAAGAAACCAGCTGAGGGGTTTGGTTGCTCTCGGGCTCTTGAGAATATGAAACTAGCGCGTGACTGCGACAGATGCCGCATCGTGTCGGCATCCTCTTTAGCTTCGCGCGTCAGAAGTAGGCGGGCTGAGCGTCGTGTCGGAGGTTGATTTCCAGTCTCTCTTTCGCCGACTCGCACTCCGTATAGACGGGAGTTCAAACAACAGCTTGAAACGGTCATAGAAGATCGCCACAACGATAGGGACGCCGAACCCGGCAATGAGGACTAACGCGTAGAACAATGCCGCCGAGGTTTCCGCAAGGCCACCCGCGAAGAGTGTGAGAACGATCATGACCGGCGCATGGACGCAGTAGAGAACGATTGACCGGCGGCCCGCGAACTCCAGCCACGGCATCCGTGGGAGTCGAGGCATGATCCACAACGCGACGATCAGGCCGGGCAGGCTTACGAGAAGGGTCCACGGCGCGTCATGGTTGACGGCCACATGTCCCAACATGCTGCCTACTCCTAGGACTATTGCAGCCAGCCCAGATGCGGCCGGGAGCCAAGGTCCTCGGGACTGAATCCATGGCAAGTAGCGATAAACGGTGGCGCCGATGAAAAAGAAGGCGCCGAAGAAGAGGATGCGTCGATAGAAATTGGTCGACGGATCGACGATCACGAGGACGGCCATCATAGCGATCGGGATGATCCAAGGTGGAACCCAACGCACCGCCGGGCCAATCAAATAGCAGGCCATGAGTACGGTGAGGAACCAGAGGTGGCTCGGCCCGCCCCGCCAGAATTCGATGGTCAAGAGGCTCTCTGGCGAGAGCGTTACTAACGCGATGATTACACCCCACACAAGGTAGGGCCATACGACCTTGCGGACCTAGCCCCCGTAATAGGTGGGTAGGGGCTTACGAACGGACGGGATTAGTAGCAGCCCCGACAGGAGCAGTAGCATCGGCATGCGGTAGGGCGCCAGGAACCCCGTGGAATAGTCGAGGAACTCCGCCACGTTGATGTCGGCGTAGGTGCGCGGGATGCCGTTGGAGTGCTGCAGTATGACGAGGAGTACGGCGATGCCGCGCAGAGCGTCCATGCCGTGTGAACGCGATGTGTTGGTTTGAGTGGTAGTCACCGCTACACCCTTTCCGTCTCTAATGCAGGACTTGATGGCTGAGATTTTCTGGAAGAGATCAGGGCTCACGAACCTTTCGTCTTCCGCGGGCTCGCGCCAGAGCGACAACCGCCGCTCCTAAGACCGCCCCCAACGTGTTCGCAACCACATCCCGGAGTGAGAACTCCCGCGGCAAGAACACGAGCTGCACGACTTCAATGCCTCCAGAAACAACGAGCGCCAGCAGCGGCCAAACCCACCAGGGCACGCGGCGCCAGAGCAGCGACGCTAACGCGACCGGCACAGCAAACAGCAGGACGTTCAGCCCGAACTCGTACCACCCGAGCGTCACGACACCGGGCATGCCGAGGCTCTTCCCCGCGTAGTACAGCCAGACGATTAGTCGGTTGAGCATCCAGCCGATCGGGAGAAACACGATGGCGAGGACGCCCGCGACGCAGAGCCCGAACGCGACCCACAGGATCGTTCGCGACGCCCCGCGACGACGCGGCTCACGGCCGGAGCCGTCGTCTACACCTTGATCGACGGTTCCACCCATGCGCGCACCTTCGCCGCGAAGTGCTCGTTGTCGAACTCGAGCGCGCGAGCCTTCGTCGCATCCCGGCGCACTTGCGCCGCGATCTCGACCGCTGCGGTCCAACTCAGCGCATCCTGTGGGTCGATCAGCGCGCCGGTCTCGCCGTCAACGACCGACTCGGCGGCGCCGCCCACGCGGTTCGCGATCACGGCGCATCCTGCGGCCATCGCCTCGACCGGCATGATGCCGAAGTCCTCGACGGGCGGGAACACGAAGGCCAGCGCACGCTGGTACAGCGCCCGAAGCATCTCGTTCGTGACGCGACCGAGGAAGAAGACCTTGGTACGCGCATCCGCCGCCTGCGCGCGAAGCCGCTGCTCCTCGGGGCCGCTGCCTGTGAGCACCACTGGCAGGCCGAGCGTCTCGCCCATCTCGATTACCTTCGCGTGGCCCTTGTACGGCACCATGCGCGAGCCCGCGAGCAGGAACTCGTCGCGGGGAAGCGACTCGAGCACCGCGTGCTCTTGTTCGGTGAGCTGCTCGGCCCAGTCCTCGACTTCGGCGATCTGTGCCGAGTCAACCGGGGGATGGATCACCACGGCATCCTGATCCCAGGCGCGGCGGATGCGGTCGCGAATGAACATACTATTCGCGGCGAAGGAGCCGGTGCGGCCGGCGGCCATCCGGTCGAGCGCACGCAGCGGGGGCGCCGCCGACTTCACGAGCGCGCTATCGCCGCGCTGGTCGTGCTCAGGCGCCCAGAGGTACCGCGCGGGGGAGTGCACGTAGTTGAACCGGGGAACGTCGGGGAAGGCTGCGCTCAGGTGGTGCGCGAACACGTACGAACTCGTGACGACCCAATCGGGCTGCAGGTGTCGCAGCTCGAATCGCCAGGTGGGGGACATCAGCGGCAGCGCAATCGCCTTGTGCCCGCGCAGGGGGCTGCGGCTCAGCCACGACTCGCGAACCGGAAGCACAGAGTGCCAGCGAGGATCGTCGTTCCACAGGCACGCGAGCTCGGCGGGTGGGAGCACGTCGATGAGGGCCGAAAGCACCTTCTCGGCACCGCCGTAGGGCTCAACCCAGTCCTGGGCGATTAGTCCCGCCATTGAGTCTCCTTCGGTGTCGGCATCAGTACGCGCCCTTCGGCGAAATCATGGTCCGCACCGTGCGCAGCACGATCAGCAGGTCTTCGATCAGCGACCAGTTCTCGACGTAATAGAGGTCGAGGCGGATGCTGTCCTCCCACGAGAGATCGCTACGGCCACTGACCTGCCACAGGCCGGTGATGCCCGGCTTCACGAGTAGCCGGCGATGCACCCAGGCCTCGTAGTTCTCGACCTCGCTCTGCAGCGGCGGCCGCGGGCCAACGATCGACATGTCGCCACGCAGGACGTTGTAGAACTGCGGCAGCTCGTCGAGGCTGAACTTGCGCAGCACCTTCCCGACGCGGGTGATGCGGGGGTCTGACTTGTGTTTGAAGAGGTGCCCGTTGCGCGTCTCGTCGTTCATGAGCTCGTCGCGCCGCAACTCCGCATCCGCCGTCATCGAGCGGAACTTGTACATCGTGAAGGGCTTGCCGCCGATGCCCACTCGCTCTTGCTTGAAGATGACGGGGCCGGGGCTATCGAGGCGGATGAGCGTCGTGATGACGAGTGCGAGCGGGCTAATCAGGATGAGGGCCAGGGCCGAGCCGACGATGTCAAAGACGCGCTTCGTGTAGTACTTGCCGCCCTCGAACTCGGGCACCTCGAGGTGCACGAGCGGCATTCCCGAGACCGGGCGGGAGTGGATGCGCGCCCCGGCGATTCCCGTCAGGCCGATCGACGCGATGATGTCGACATCGCGGTTCTCGAGCTGCCAACCGATTTCGCGGAGATGTTCGGGAGTCAGCGCATCCGCGCTCGTGAGGATGAGCGTGTCGATGTGGTAGGCATCCACCACGTGCATCAGGCCCTCGTAGCCCGAGAGCACGGGGACGCCCGGCGCCAGCTCCTGGTTCGTGCCGTGCTCGGTGACGGCGCCGACGACGTCGAAGCCTGCGTACGAGGTGCGGGCGATTTCTTCGGCCACAGTAGCGCTCTTCGCTCGATCGCCAACGATCAGCGTCCGGTAAATGTGGTGGTGACGCTCGCGCTGGTGGTGCAGGTACTTCCTCCAGAGCCATCGGCCCAAGAGTAGGAGGAACAGACCGAGGGGGAGCGCGATGAGGACGTAGCCGCGGCCGACCTGCGAGCGCAGCGCGAACGCGATGATCGCCAAGAGCCCGAACACCCCGAACGTCGCCGAGATGACGTTGCGATACTCGGTTGCGCCGATGCCGACTACCTTCGGCGAGCGGCTCCCCGACATCGCAAGCGTGATGAGCCAAGCGGCGATGAGCGCCACGGAGATCGCGGTGTAGCTGACTTCGAAGCCTTTGTTATCAGCGACCGCCGGGTTGACCTCGAGCGAAGACCGGTCAACGCCGAAACGAAGCAATTGCGCGACAATTACGGCGAATACAACGATAATGGTGTCCGTGATTGCAAGCCGGCGTTCGTAGCGCTTTTCCCACAGCTTGGCCGATTCCGTGATTGCTTTCGGCGCCATTACTACCATGATGGAAGGGGATTGGCGGTTCTGGGGTGGCCGTTTTTGGGGCCCAAGAATGAAGGACTGACCCTGCGCGACTGATTCAACCGAAAACGCATGCTTCCCTCAACTATCGAGCGTTGACGTGTGTCAAAGCTTGATTTTGCAATCGAACTGACTCAGTATCCCACAATATCGGCGGAAATACAGGGTTGGAGCATGGTCAACTATTAATCTGTCGGCTATTTGCGACGATTCGAGTGAGTTGTGACTGGGCGCAGAACTGGTTCAAGCCAACGGTCAGGCTTGCGCTGCAAACTGTGCAGGTCGGCCTGGGTCGACGTTCCTAACCAACCGCAGAATGAATCGAAACGAGAAGGAATACCGATGGTAGATTTCGGCAAGATCGGCGAGCAGCTCGGTGACGCAGCGAAGAACGTCGACCCGCAGCAGGCGGAACAGGCAATCAACCAGGTCGCCGAAGGTGCGAAGAACGCGACCGGCGGCAAATATGACGAGCAGATCGACGGTGCAGCCGACAAGCTCGGCGAGATGTTCAACCAGGGTGACCAGGACGCGAACGCGAAGTAGCGCGAATCTCTAGTTGAGAACCCCGAAGCGGGCGGGGCGACGCAGTGGCGTCGCCCCGCCCGCTTCCTTTTGTTGCTCGAGTTGTCCCACCACGGCGTGATCTCTGCGCGGAACCGTACAACCGGGGTATGGGGAGTTGGCCGTTTGGTGTTCTCGGATTGCTAGCCTCTGGCCATTGCGCGCCGGAACCTGAGTGAGATGAGAAGCCATGACCTACGACCCGAACAACCCACAGCATCCTGAACAGCAGGGCGGTTCGGCGTACGGGGGTGGGTCCTACGGGAGCTACTCGGGCGACGGGTCGGGAGAGCAAGGGCAGGCGGGGCGGCCGGGTCAACCCGGCCAGCAGCAGGGTTATGGCCAGCAGCCCGGTTATGGCCAGCAACAGGGTTTCGGCCAGCAGCAGGGCGGACAGGCGCCGAACGCGGCCCAGGGAAACTACGGGCAGCCGGGTCAGGCGAATCAGTCAGGTCAGTACGGTCGGCCGGGTTATGGCCAAACCACGAACTACGGCCAGGGCGGTACCTACAATCATGGCGGTACCTACGCTCAGGGTGGCACGTACGGCCAAGCCGGCGCCTACGGGCAGGCCAACCAGCCAAGACAACCTCGTCCGCCGCGCGCCACGAAGAATCGCAACAAGTGGTGGATCATCGGCATCGCGGGCGTCGTCGTCATCGCGCTCGGGATCTGGGGCGGAATCTCGTTCCTCGGCAACCTCGGCGGCGCGCGCAACCCCGAGGCCGCGGTAGACAACTATGTCGGCTCGATCGCATCCTTCAATATCGTCGATACGGCGATCGGCACGGCACCGAGCGAGCGCGAGATCTTCCAGGATGCGCTGCTCAAGCTGCAGGATGCGGGCCTCGGCGAGGCGGGCAGCGACAGCGACACGGGCATCCCGCCGATCTCGGATTCGCTCAAGGGCGTCTCATCCGCGGTCAACGTTGACCAGGGCGACTTTGTCTACGAGACCGAGGCCATCACCGAAGGCGTCGAAGTCGTCACGATCACCGAGGGCACACTGACTTTCGACGGCGATGAGGAAGCGTTCAAGACCTCGCTCGTGGACCTCGCGCGGGGCCTGCAGTACGAGGCGCAGATCGCGGGCGGCGCCTCGGAAAGCGAGGCGCTCGACGCTGCGATGCTAATCACGGACGACCAGCTCGACATCGAATTCCCGTACGAGTACGACCTCGCGCAGGGGAGCGAGGATCTCCAGCAGCTGCCCGACGGCCTGGGCATCGTCACCGTGCACGAGAGTGGAAGCTGGTACGTCAGCCAGGTCATGACGGCCGTCAACCTCGCTGCGACCGGCATGACGTCGAGCATGCTCGGTGCTAGCGGCTGGGCCGTCGGCGACACGGTGTTGGATGCGCAACCCGCCGCGAGTCCCGAGGAAGCGGGGATGCAGTTCGCGACCGGTATCGCGGATGCGTTCTCGCTGTCGGGTGGCGGGAGCAGCTCGGGTGTTGAACCGGGAATCGGTGTGCTCAGCGAGGCGGAGCGCACGCTCGTATCGCTCTATGTGCTGCCTGCGCTGCAGGAACTCTCGCAGGATACCGACGACGACTTCTCGGCGGGCTTCAGCCTCGGCGGGCAGTTTGAACAGATCGAGAGCGGCGGCGTCACGATGGTGCTGCCCTCGGCCCTTACGGTGACCTACCAGGGTGAGACGCTGGAGATCGACGGGTACTGCGCATCCGCACCCGGAATGAGCCCGGCGTGCCTCACCGACTGGGCGCCCTTCTCGGAGCTTGGCTGGGACCAGCTTGGCCTCGTCGTGGTGCGGGAGGAAGGCGGCTGGCTCGTGAGCCCGTACCAGACGGTCAAGGTCTTCCTCGACTCGGCAACCGATCGCTACCTCGAACTGCGCGAAGAGGGCAACCTCGACGTGCTCTTTGGCGACGATATCTAGCTGCTAGAGCGGGCCGTAGGCCGCTTCGATGTTTGAGTAGCGCCGCAGGCGCGTATCGAAAACCACCGGGACTTCGATACGGCCTGCGGCCTACTCGGCCAACGGAGGGTACGGCCTCCGGCGCTACTCGAACATCGAAACGTGCCTCCGGCGCTACTCGAACATCGTGGTGAAGGCGCTAGTTCAGCGCAGGGGTGTCCTCGGGGATGACGCCACTGCCGTAGAGATCCGTCGCGAGGTCTCGGTAGGCGCGCAGCGCAACGCGTTGGGTGGTCGGGCCGTAAGAGATGCGGGCGACGCCGAGGGATTCGTACTCGGCGGCCGAGAGTGCGCCGGGCAGGCCGATCACGCTGAGCTTGCCCGGGCCGAGCCCGGCGACGAGCGTCTCAGTGGCGGCTCGGTCGAGGACTCCGGGGACAAACACGAGCGAGGCACCCGCATCCAGGAATGCCTTGCCGCGCTCGATCGCATCCTTGAGGCTCTCATCCAGCGGCCGATCGCCGCCGCGCACGATCGCATCGGTGCGGGCGTTGAGCTGGAAGTCGACGCCCTCGGCCTCGCCCGCCGCGACGATGGCGCGCACGTTTGCGACCGCCTCGTCGAAGGGCACGAGGCGGTCCTCAACATTGGCGCCGACGACGCCGACGCCAATCGCGCGACGGACCGTCTCGCCGGGGTCGCCGAAGCCGGCATCGAGGTCGGCGGTCACCGGGAGCTCGGTCGCGTTCACGATGCGCTCGACCGCGGCGAGCGCGAGGTCGAGAGGAATCTCACCGTCGGCGTAGCCGTGGGATGCGGCGATCGAGTGCCCGGCGGTCGCGATCGCCTTGGTCTCGGGGAGGTCTGCGACGACCTTGGTGGTGATCGCATCCCACACGTTCACCACGCGCAGGATCGTGTCGGCTTCGTGAAGTTGCTTGAGGACGAGGGCCTTGTCTTGAATGCTCATGGTGCCGACCGTAGATACCGCGCATTCAAATTGGCTCCGAAGGGTGTGGCAGTTTTCGATACGCGCCATAAGGCGCTACTCAAACATCGTGGGGATTAACTGCCGTAGCGGGGGAGCATCCAGCCCGCCGTGCCGTGAATCCACCACATTCCTATCGCGAGTGGCAGCGGCAACATCACCGCGAAAAACGAGAGTGGGCCGAGGGCAAGCGCGGCGAGATAACACAGCGCGATGAGCCCGGCGCCCACGATCAAGACCCAGCTGACGAATGACTTCCGGGCGAATGTCCAAAGCGCGTGGCGCACGGTTATTTCGCGGGCTGGCCGCAACTGCCAATACAAAATGAGTGCCATGCCGGCGAGGCCGGCCAGTCCACCAAATCGGATTGACCAGTGCAAAAGCGGCGGCACCTCGGTATCCCAGGAAGAAGAGCCACTGGTGCCTGACTCCAGCAGTACTGAAGGGATCGCGATCGCGATTATGCCCACCAGGAACGACAACACCAGCAGGAGCATCACGATGCGGAATCCGACGGTGTAGAGGGCGATGCTCGCAAACGTCGTCGGTTCGCGGTCAGTGGGGGATGCGCGCAGCACGGCGAGCGCGGTCGACAGCCCTTGCGCGTGGCGACCGGCGAGCGCCTGCACCTTGAGATATCCCTGCTGCAGGCTGATATTGGTGGGGTCGTGGGAGAGCGCTGCGGCCGCCGTCTCGAGACCTTGCTTGCGTTGGTGGAAGGCGGCTTGGTGGTAGGCGAGGATCATCATCGCCTGCGCCCAATCGTCGGCATTCGCCGCAAGCTGCACGGCGGCGTGCGCCTCGCCGAGTGCCTCCTGCTTGCGGTCGGCGTCGGACAGCGTGGCGGCCAACCCCGCCCGGTAGGTCCACTCGTTGGGGTTCAGCCGCACGGCCGTCGCCGCGGCCCCGATCGCATCCTGCTTACGGCCAGGGATGCTTCGCAATGCGGTGCCGATCGTGTGCCATGCTGTCGGGGCTACTTCGGGATCGGATGTGGCAATGCCCGCGTGCCGCTCGGCCTCGGGGAAGTGCTCGAGGCCGAGCTCAGCGAGGGCAACGGCGAGGTGGCGACGCGCCGAGGTGGGGTCGCGCGCGAGCCCCGCGCGGGCAATATCGAGGGCACGGTCGTGCCTACCCGCATTGAGATACCCCTGGATCTGCTGCAGCGCTTGGATGTTCACGCTAAATCCGGTGCTGTCGCAGGTACGCCCGCAGCTGCCCGAACGTGCCGTCATCGACGCCGTACTCGAGCACCGGCTTGATCTGCTCGAACCAGGCACGCGTGGACGGCGTGATGGCGCCCACGGCCCGCACCAGGTCGTGCGTGCCGATCATCCGCGGCTGGCCGTCGCGCATCGCCTGCGCGAACGCGTTCTGTACCGCGGTGTCGACGACATAGCTGAGGTCGGCGCCCGAGAACTCGCTGGTGCGGCGGACGAGTTCGGGAATGTCGATCTGGGCCGCGGGCTTGTCGCGCAGGCTGCCGGCAATGATGCTCCCGCGCGCGACCTCATCCGGCGGCAGCACGAGCACCGTGCGGTCGAAACGACCGGGGCGGCGCAGCGCCGGGTCGATATCCCACGGCCGGTTCGTCGCCGCGAGCACGTAGATGCCGTCGTTCGAGTCCTGCACGCCATCGAGCTCGACGAGTAGCTGACTCGCCATCATGCGCAGGGACTGAGAGGACGCGTTCCCCGAGGTGCGGCGCCCACCGATCGCGTCGAACTCGTCAAAAAAGACCACGCAGGGACGCTGCTCACGAGCCTGTTGGAACACCGCGTGGATCGCCTTCTCGGTCTCGCCCCAGTACGGGCCCATGATGTCGGCCAGAGTCACGTGCAAGAAATTCGCGCCCAGCTCGCCCGCGATTGCCCGCGCAATAAACGTCTTGCCGCATCCCGGCGGGCCGTACATGAGGAGGCTGCCGCGCGCGACCTGGCCGTACATCCGCGCGAGCTCGGGATTGCGCATCGGACCGAGGAACGCGGCCTCGAGGTGCTGCTTGACCTCGTGCATCCCCGCGACATCGGTGAGCCGCACCCGCGGGCGCTCCACCTCGAACATCGGCTGCGCATCCTGTTCGAAACCCGAGGCGGAGACGTTAATAGGGAACTGGTCGCCGCCTGTTGGCTGCTGGGGTGGATGCGCGGGCTGGCCTGGCTGGGCCGGATGCGCGGGCTGGGCTGGATGCGAGGGCTGGGTTGGATGCGAGGGCTGGCCTGGCTGCAGGGGCGGCTGGAAGTGTGCGGTCTGCTGCGACGCGGGGTCGGCATCCACGCCCTGCTGCCAGGCGCTGCCGCTCGTTCCACCCGTCTTCTCGGCGCGCAGCCGCGCGGCCGCCGCACGAGCACGAAGCACGGCAACGGTCTGGGGGTTCGCGCCGTGCTGCGCGAGCGCGTCGATCTCCGGCACCACTGCGTCGAGGTCGTGCTCGAGCAGAAGCTCCACGAGATCGGCACGCAAGCCGACGTTCGAGGGGTCGGCGGCGACCGCATCCCGTATTATCTGTACGAACTCGTTCTGCGAAGATTCACCCACAGTAGGGGAGTGTAGGCGTTCGAACGTTGAGTAGGCGCGAAGCGCCGTATCGAAACGTTCGGCACCATTTCGATACGCGCTTCGCGCTACTCAAGGTCCGTGAGGCCCTTCGATACGCGCTTCGCGCTACTCAGGGACCGAAACCCGAAGCGAAGTACTCAGGAAACTTCTGAAAAATCCGACACGCCCGGGTTGCATGAACTTGAAGTGTCCATCTACACTTGCATAGTTCAACATTTCGGGCGTGCCATAGGCAGGCGCCCGAATCACTGTCGCGATTGTGACATGCCCACCGCATCTGCGGGGTAGGCATTTCCTCCGGCAGCAGAGCACGGCTCCGGTATCACCGGGCAAGGCCCACGGGCCTCACCCACTGATGCCGTACATCTGCCCGAGCGTACGCGCTTACGGGCCGGTGAACTTGACAGAAAAACAGTGGTGCACGCGAACTGCAAGCGCAGTCCAGCAATGCATGTGAGGCCAATTAATAGCCCCAACTAATGAGGAGTAGGACATGGCGGGACAAAAAATCCGCATCCGACTGAAGTCGTATGACCACGAGGTCATCGACAACTCCGCGCGCAAGATTGTAGACACCGTAACGCGCGCTGGTGCATCCGTCATCGGGCCAGTCCCGCTGCCGACGGAGAAGAACGTGGTAACGGTTATCCGTTCGCCCCACAAGTACAAGGACAGCCGCGAGCAGTTTGAGAAGCGCACCCACAAGCGTCTGATCGACATCGTCGACCCCACGCCGAAGGCTGTCGACTCGCTTATGCGCCTCGACCTGCCGGCCGACGTCAACATCGAGATCAAGCTCTAGAGGAATTCATGCCTACCGCTACTAAGACCTACAAGGGGCTGCTCGGCACCAAGCTTGGTATGACCCAGCAGTGGGACTCCGAGAACCGGATGATCCCCGTCACCGTCATCCAGGTGAGCCCGAACGTAGTAACCCAGATTCTCAACACCGAGAAGAACGGCTACGAGGCCATCCAGATCGCCGCTGGCGCGATCGACCCGCGCAAGGTGAACAAGCCTGCCGCCGGTCACTTCGCCGCCGCAGGTGTGACCCCGCGTCGCCACCTCACCGAGATCCGTACCGCTGACGCAGCGGACTACGAGCTCGGCCAGGAACTCACCGTCGAAATCTTCGAAGCCGGCCAGAAGGTCGACGTCGTTGGTACCTCGAAGGGTAAGGGTTTCGCTGGAACCATGAAGCGCCACAACTTCAAGGGTGTTGGCGCATCGCACGGTGCCCACAAGAACCACCGCAAGCCCGGTTCGATCGGTGCTTCGGCAACCCCCAGCCGTGTCTTCAAGGGCACGCGCATGTCCGGCCGCATGGGAAGCGACCGCGTCACCGTCCAGAACCTTCTGGTTCACGGCGTCGACGTCGAGCGCAACCTGCTCCTGGTCAAGGGTGCCGTCCCCGGTGCCAAGGGCCGCCTCGTATTCGTCCGTAACGCAGTGAAGGGGGCCTAGCCACATGGCTGCCAACACCATTGACGTCCTCGACGCAACCGGCAAGAAGTCGGGCACCGTTGAGCTTCCCGAGTCGATCTTCGGCCTCGAAGCAAACGTAGCCCTCATCCACCAGGTTGTTGTCGCGCAGCAGGCCGCTGCTCGCCAGGGCACCCACAAGACCAAGAACCGCGGCGAGCGCTCGGGCGCCGGCCGCAAGCCGTTCAAGCAGAAGGGCACGGGTAACGCCCGTCAGGGTTCGATCCGTATGCCGCAGCACCGCGGCGGTGGTATCGTCCACGGCCCGACCCCGCGCAGCTACGCACAGCGCACCCCCAAGAAGATGATTGCCGCAGCTCTGCTGCAGTCGCTCTCGGACCGCGCTCGCAACGGCCAGATCCACGTCTTCACCGAGCTCGTCTCGGGCGACGTCCCCTCGACCCGCGCCGCAATCAACGCATTCCGCACCGCAGCACAGGGCACCAAGGTCCTCGTGGTTGTTGACCAGGATGACCAGATCACCCGCAAGTCGGTCCGCAACATCGAGTACGCCCACGTGCTCTCGGCAAGCCAGCTCAACGCGTACGACGTGTTGAACGCTGACGACGTCGTGTTCCTCAAGGATGCGTTCGACGGCTTCGTTGAATCCAAGACCAACAAGGAGCAGCAGGCATGAGCGACATCAACAAGGACCCGCGCGATGTCATCATCCGCCCGGTGATTTCCGAGAAGAGCTACGCCCTCATTGACCAGGGTCAGTACACCTTCGAGGTAGCCCCGGAAGCAAACAAGGTTGAGGTCAAGTTCGCTATCGAGCAGATCTTCAGCGTTGACGTTGACCGCGTAAACATCATGAACCGACAGGGCAAGACGCGTCGTACCCGCTTCGGTACTGGCAAGCGCAAGAACACCAAGCGCGCCATCGTCACCCTGAAGTCCGGCACTATCGACATCTTCTCGAACGTCGGCTAACCGGAGGACTGAGATAAATAATGGCGATTCGCAAATTTAAGCCCACGACCCCCGGTCGCCGTGCTGGTTCGGTTTCGGAGTTCACCGAGATCACCCGCACCACCCCGGAGAAGTCGCTGCTCAAGCCGCTTCCGAAGACCGGTGGCCGCAACAATCAGGGACGCATCACCACCCGCCACATCGGTGGTGGCCACAAGCGTCAGTACCGTGTAATCGACTTCCGCCGTAACGACAAGGACGGCGTGAACGCGAAGGTTGCACACATCGAGTACGACCCCAACCGCACCGCACGCATCGCACTGCTCCACTTCGTGGACGGCACCAAGCGTTACATCCTGGCGCCGAACAAGATCAAGCAGGGCGACATCATCGAGTCGGGTCCCGAGGCTGACATCAAGCCCGGTAACAACCTGCCGCTGCGCAACATCCCGACCGGTACCGTCGTGCACGCTGTCGAGCTCCGCCCCGGCGGTGGCGCAAAGATGGCACGTTCGGCTGGCGCCTCGGTTCGTCTCGTTGCTAAGGACGGCCCCTACGCGCAGCTCCGTCTGCCCTCGGGTGAAGTTCGCAACGTCGACGCACGCTGCCGCGCCACCATTGGTGAGGTCGGCAACGCCGAGCAGGCGAACATCGACCTCGGTAAGGCCGGCCGTAAGCGCTGGCTGGGCGTTCGCCCGACCGTCCGTGGTGTTGTCATGAACCCGATCGACCACCCGCACGGTGGTGGTGAAGGTCGCACTTCCGGTGGTCGTCACCCTGTCAGCCCTTGGGGCCAGAAGGAAGGCCGCACTCGCAAGCCGAACCTCGAGTCTGACAAGTACATCGTCCGCCGCCGCCCGACTGGCAAGAAGCGCAAGTAGTAGGAGTTCAAGAAGATGCCTCGCAGTCTTAAGAAGGGCCCCTTCGTTGACGAGCACCTGCTACAGAAGGTGCTCAAGCAGAACGAAGCCGGTTCGAACAACGTCATCAAGACCTGGTCACGCCGCTCGATGATCGTGCCCGACATGCTCGGTCACACCATCGCGGTCCACGACGGTCGCAAGCACATCCCGGTATTCGTTACCGAGTCGATGATTGGCCACAAGCTCGGCGAATTTGCGCCGACCCGCACCTTCCGCGGTCACGAGAAGGACGACAAGAAGGGTCGCCGCCGCTAACGCGGTGGCACGAAGGAGGAAATTATGGTGGAGTCGATCGCCCGCGCGCGACACATCCGCGTTACCCCTCAGAAGGCTCGCCGCGTCGTCGACCTGATTCGCGGTAAGCAGGCGCTTGAAGCGCTAGCCATTCTGAAGTTCGCACCCCAGGGTGCCTCGGAGCCTGTTTACAAGGCTGTTGCCTCGGCAATCGCAAACGCGCGTGTCAAGGCTGACAACAGCAACGAGTACCTCGACGAGCGCGACCTGTACGTCAGCACCGTGTTCGTTGACGAAGGAGCGACGCTGAAGCGTTTCCGTCCACGCGCCCAGGGCCGTGCAGGACGCATCAACAAGCGCACCAGCCACATCACCGTAGTCGTGTCGACCCCCGCGGTTGACACCGTTGAGCAGGAGGCGTAATGGGCCAGAAAATCAATCCGTACGGCTTCCGCCTCGGCATCACGACCGACCACCGGTCGCGCTGGTACGCAGACTCGACCAAGCCGGGTCAGCGCTACGCGGACTACGTGAAGGAAGACGTCCAGATCCGCAACTACCTGACCGAGTCGCTTGACCGCGCAGGTATCGCGTACATCGAAATCGAGCGCACTCGCGACCGCGTCCGCGTTGACATTCACACCGCCCGTCCGGGCATCGTGATCGGTCGCCGCGGTGCTGAAGCAGAACGCATCCGCGCCGAGCTCGAGAAGCTCACCGGCAAGCAGATCCAGCTGAACATCCTCGAGGTGAAGAACCCCGACCAGGAAGCACAGCTCGTCGCTCAGGGCATCGCTGAGCAGCTCGCCGCACGTGTGGCATTCCGCCGCGCGATGCGTAAGGGCCTCCAGGGTGCACAGCGCGCCGGCGCCAAGGGTATTCGTATCCAGGTGTCGGGCCGTCTCGGCGGTGCTGAAATGAGCCGTTCGGAGTTCTACCGCGAGGGCCGTGTGCCCCTGCACACCCTCCGCGCCAACATCGACTACGGCTTCTACGAGGCCAAGACCACGTACGGTCGTATCGGTGTCAAGGTGTGGATCTACAAGGGTGACCTGACCAACAAGGAGCTTGCTCGCGAGCAGGCCAATCAGAAGTCGTCGCGCGATCACCGCGGCGATCGTCCGCGCCGCAACCGTCGTAACGAGCAGGTTGCCGCGGGAGCGGAGGGCTAAGAATGCTGATTCCACGTCGAGTAAAGCACCGCAAGCAGCACCACCCGGGTCGCTCGGGTCAGGCTACCGGTGGCACCAAGGTTACGTTCGGTGAGTTCGGTATCCAGGCACTGACCCCGGCTTACCTGACCAACCGTCAGATCGAAGCCGCACGTATCGCGATGACCCGTCACATCAAGCGTGGCGGAAAGGTCTGGATCAACGTGTTCCCGGACCGTCCGATCACCAAGAAGCCTGCCGAAGTCCGAATGGGTTCCGGTAAGGGTTCGCCCGAGTGGTGGGTTGCCAACATCAAGCCGGGCCGCGTCCTCTTCGAGGTCGGTGGCGTTGACGAAGAACTGGCTCGTGAGGCACTTACCCGTGCAATTCACAAGCTGCCGCTCAAGGCACGCATCATTACCCGTGAGGAAGGCGAGTAAACATGGCGATTGGATCGAAAGAGCTCGCCATTAACGAGCTCGACACCATGGAGAACGGCCGTCTTGCAGACGAGCTGAAGAAGGCCAAGGAAGAGCTGTTCAACCTGCGCTTCCAGGCCGCAACCGGTCAGGCTGAAGAGCGCGGTCGCATCCGCGCCGTCAAGCGCGACATCGCTCGCATCTACACGGTGCTCCGTGAGCGCGAGCTCGGCATCCGTGCGACTCCGACGCCCGCTGAAAAGCCGGCGAAGAAGACCCGTGCGAAGAAGTCTGAGGCCGCCGCTACTACTGAGGAGACCAACTAATGGCTGAGACCAACACCAACTCGGCTGCAGCCGAGGTCAGCGGCGAGACGCTCCAGCGCAACTACCGCAAGACCCGCCGTGGCTACGTCACCAGCGACAAGATGGAAAAGACCATCACCGTCCTGGTTGAGGACCGCGTGAAGCACCCCCTTTATGGCAAGGTGATCCGCCGCTCCACCAAGATCAAGGTGCACGACGAGAACAACATCGCCGGCATCGGCGACCTCGTTCGCATCGCCGAGACCCGTCCCCTGAGCGCCACCAAGCGCTGGCGCCTGGTCGAGATCCTCGAAAAGGCGAAGTAGGCCTCGGCCTGCTCGCTGAATACAGCCAAGGAGACTGACACATGCTTCAGCAAGAATCCCGACTCCGGGTCGCCGATAACTCCGGCGCCAAGGAGCTCCTCACTATCCGTGTGCTCGGAGGATCAGGCCGTCGTTACGCCGGCCTCGGTGACACCATCGTCGCAACCGTCAAGGATGCAATCCCCGGCGGCAACGTGAAGAAGGGCGACGTCGTCAAGGCGGTCGTCGTTCGCACGAAGAAGCCGACGCGTCGCGTTGACGGTTCGTACATCAAGTTCGACGAGAACGCAGCCGTCATCCTCAAGGCAGACGGCGAACCCCGCGGTACCCGCATCTTCGGCCCAGTGGGCCGCGAGCTGCGCGACAAGCGGTTCATGAAGATCATTTCGCTCGCTCCGGAGGTGCTCTAACCATGGCGAAGATTCGCAAGGACGACCTCGTCGAGGTCATCTCCGGTGGCGACAAGGGCAAGCAGGGCAAGGTCCTCGAAGTCCTCGTTGCTCAGCAGCGCGTGATCGTTGAAGGCGTCAACTACGTGACCAAGCACGTACGCGAAGGCCAGACGCAGCGTGGGACGAAGACCGGCGGTCGCGAGACCGTTGAGGCTCCGATCCACGTGTCCAACGTCGCACTCGTCGACCCTGAGACCGGCCGCGGTACCCGCACCGGTGTCAAGGAAGAGGAAGTCGAGAAGGACGGCGTCACCAAGACCGTTCGTACCCGTGTCTTCAAGACCACTCGCCGCGCCGCAAAGCCGGCCGAGAAGAAGACCACCAAGAAGGCAGCCACGAAGAAGGCTGCAGCAAAGGACAGCGAGTAGCGCATGACTGAAAATGCCACGGGAGCTGGCAAAATCCAGCCCCGACTCAAGGTGAAGTACCGCGAGGAACTTAAGGCGAAGCTCCAGGAGGAGCTCGGCGTCAAGAACGTACACCAGGTTCCGACTCTCGAGAAGATCGTGGTCAACATGGGTGTCGGTCGTGCCGCTCAGGATGGCAAGTTGATCGATGGTGCGGTCTCGGACCTCACACTCATCACCGGCCAGAAGCCCAAGGTCACCCGCGCACGCAAGTCGATCGCGCAGTTCAAGCTCCGTGAGGGTCAGCCCATCGGTGCTCACGTCACGCTGCGTGGCGACCGCATGTGGGAGTTCCTCGACCGGCTCCTGTCGCTCGCTCTGCCCCGTATCCGCGACTTCCGCGGTCTCTCGGACAAGCAGTTCGACGGCAAGGGCAACTACACCTTCGGTCTCACCGAACAGGTGATGTTCCACGAAATCGATCCCGACAAGATCGACCGCCCGCGCGGTATGGACATCACGGTTGTCACGACTGCACAGGACGACGAATCCGGTCGCGCGCTTCTGACGGCGCTCGGATTCCCGTACCACGCAGGGCTATCGAAGTAGTAAGATAGCTCTTTGGCCCGCCCACATCCGTGGGCGGGCCTTACACCTAAGGTCGGCGCCCCGTGTACGGGACGTCGAAACCAGGCGAAAGGAAATATCGCGTCATGACTATGACCGACCCCGTCGCAGATATGCTTACGCGTCTGCGCAACGCGAGCAAAGCGCACCACGACTCCGTGTCGCTGCCTAGCTCGAAGCTCAAGAAGAGCATTGCCGACATCCTCAAGCGTGAGGGTTACATCTCGGACTGGAGCGCAGATGCCGCTCGCGTTGGAGAGACTCTGAACATCTCGCTCAAGTTTGGTGGAGACCGCCGCCCCGCACTCTCGGGCATCAAGCGTGTCTCGAAGCCGGGCCTGCGCGTCTACGCGAAGTCGACGGAGCTCCCCACCGTTCTTGGTGGCCTCGGCATCGCGATCCTGTCCACTTCCTCCGGCATCCTCACGGACCGCGAGGCAGACGCGAAGGGCGTAGGTGGGGAAGTCCTCGCCTACGTATGGTGATACAGAATGTCGCGTATTGGTCGACTCCCCATTCAGATTCCTAGCGGCGTCGAGGTAAAGATCGACGGCGCTGAGGTTGCAGTGAAGGGCCCGAAGGGTGAGCTCGCACTCACCGTCGCATCGCCCATCGAGGCTTCGGTTGAAGAGGGCCAGGTGCTCGTCACCCGCCCGAACGACGAGCGCGAATCGCGTGCACTGCACGGCCTGACCCGCACCCTCATCTTCAATAACATCGTCGGCGTCACCGAGGGCTACAAGAAGTCCCTCGAGGTCGTCGGTACCGGTTACCGTGTTCAGGCCAAGGGTTCGTCGCTCGAGTTCGCACTCGGCTTCTCGCACCCGGTCAGCTTCGACGCTCCTGACGGCATCACGTTTGCCGTTGAGGGCCAGAACAAGATCACGGTCAGCGGTATCAGCAAGCAGCAGGTTGGCGAAGTTGCTGCCAACATCCGCAAGATTAAGCCGCCGGAACCCTACAAGGGCAAGGGCATCCGTTACGAAGGCGAACAGGTACGCCGCAAGGCCGGAAAGGCTGGTAAGTAAGCATGTCTCACACGAGCAAGCAAGCAGCCCGTGGCCGTCGCCACGCACGGTTGCGCAAGAAGATCACCGGAAACGCGCAGCGCCCGCGTCTGGTTGTTACCCGTTCGGCGCGTCACGTATTCGTTCAGCTCATCGACGACGCACAGGGCCACACCGTGGCATCGGCTTCCACCATGGAAGCGGACCTGCGCCAGTTCGAGGGCGACAAGACCGCCAAGGCACGCCGCGTAGGCGAGCTGCTCGGCGAGCGCGCCAAGCAGGCCGGCGTTGAAGCAGCAGTCTTCGACCGCGGCGGAAACAAGTACGCCGGTCGCGTTGCGGCCATCGCTGATGGAGCACGAGAGGCAGGGCTGAGCCTGTGAGCGAGAACATCGAAAACAACGTCCCCGACAACATCGCCGACAAGCCGGTCGAGACCGCAGCGTCGAGCGAGTCGAACACCCGCGAGGGTGACGACCGTCGCCAGCGCCGCGGTGGTAACCGTGACCGCCAGCAGGGTGGCCGTGGTGGCCGCGGTGGCCGCGACAACGCAGCAGAGAAGAACGAGTTCCTCGAGCGCGTCGTCACGATCAACCGTGTCTCCAAGGTCGTCAAGGGTGGTCGTCGCTTCAGCTTCACCGCACTCGTCGTCGTCGGCGATGGCAAGGGCCTCGTCGGTGTTGGTTACGGCAAGGCGCGCGAGGTTCCACTCGCGATTGCTAAGGGTGTCGAGGAAGCAAAGAAGAACTTCTTCCGCGTTCCCCGCGTCCTGAACACCATCCCGCACCCCGTCCAGGGTGAGTCGGCAGCAGGCGTCGTTCTGCTTCGCCCGGCTGCACAGGGTACCGGTGTTATCGCCGGTGGTCCGGTCCGCGCCGTACTCGAGTGCGCCGGTATCCACGACGTGCTGAGCAAGTCGCTCGGTTCCTCGAACACCATCAACATCGTTCACGCGACTGTGACTGCACTCAAGATGCTCGAAGAGCCCGCTGCAGTTGCCGCTCGTCGTGGTCTCGACGTCGAGCACGTCGTTCCGGAGCGCATCCTGCGCGACCAGGCGCGTGCCCGCGAAGAGGCTGCCAAGGCTGCAAAGGTTGGTAACTAATGGCTACTTCGCTCAAGGTAACGCAGATTAAGTCGGTTATCAGCGAGAAGCAGAACCAGCGCAACACGCTCCGTTCGCTCGGTCTCAAGCGCATCGGCCAGTCGGTCGTTCGCGAGGACTCGCAGCAGGTCCGGGGTTACATCCGCGCGGTTGCTCACCTCGTCAAGGTTGAGGAGATCAACGAATAATGACTAACAACGAGAACGCCACCGAGCAGGAAGAGCGTGCGCTGAAGCTGCACGACCTCCGCCCCGCTCCCGGCGCAAAGAAGTCGCGTACCCGCAAGGGCCGCGGTGAAGCATCCAAGGGTAAGACCGCTGGTCGCGGTACCAAGGGCTCGAAGGCACGTACCACTGTGCCGATCGGGTTCGAGGGTGGCCAGATGCCGCAGCACATGCGTACCCCGAAGCTGCGCGGGTTTAAGAACCCGTTCCGCAAGGAGTACCAGGTCGTGAACCTGTACACGCTCGCTGAGCTTTACCCGGAGGGCGGCGACGTCACGGTTGAAGACTTGGTGAACAAGGGCGCCGTTCGCAAGAACGAACTCGTCAAGGTGCTCGGCACCGGCGAGATTGCGGTTAAGCTGAACATTGCGGTTGACAAGGTCTCGAGCTCGGCAGAGCAGAAGATTGTCGCTGCAGGCGGCTCCGTAAAGTAAATTCCCAAATGCGGGGTCGGCTGCGTCCGGCCCCGCATTTGTTACGTCACCAACACGAAAGCAGGCTGCAAGCGTGTTCAGCGCCATCTCCCGGGTGTTCAAGACCCCCGACCTCCGTCGGAAGATTTTGTTCACCCTCGCCATGATTGCCGTGTACCGCCTTGGTACCGCAATTCCAGCCCCCTTCGTGAACTACACGAATGTCCAGCAGTGTGTGGCCGGCGGCAACGCCGACGGCACCGCAAGCCTCTTCAACATGCTCAACATGTTCTCGGGCGGTGCGCTCACGCAGCTGTCAATTTTTGCGCTCGGCATCATGCCGTACATCACCGCGTCGATCATCATCCAGCTTCTGCGCGTCGTGATCCCACACTTCGAGTCCCTCCACAAGGAGGGCCAATCTGGCCAGGCGACGCTGACGCAGTACACGCGTTACCTCACCATCGGCCTCGCCGTTCTGCAGTCGACGACGCTGCTGACCGTGGCCCGCACCGGTGCCCTCTACGGCGCAACCGGTAGCCCCGCCTGCCAGAACGTCCTCAACTTCGTCACCGAGTCGAGTGGTGCCGACATCACCACCAACGTCGTGCGGATGCTCACCATGGTCGCCGCGCTGACCGCGGGAACCGCCGTCATCATGTGGTTCGGTGAGCTCATCACCGAGCGCGGCATTGGTAACGGAATGTCGCTGCTCATCTTCGTGTCGATCGCGGCGAGCTTTCCCGCTGGCATGTGGTCACTCGTCTCGGGCGCGGGTGGCGTCTTCACCTTCGTGATCATCCTGATCATCGCCTTTGCCGTGCTGGTAGCCGTGATCTTCGTCGAGCAGTCGCAGCGGCGCATCCCCGTGCAATACGCGCGGCGCATGATTGGCAAGCGCACCTACGGTGGCCAGTCGACGTACATCCCGATCAAGGTGAACCAGGCCGGCGTCATCCCCGTGATCTTCGCATCCTCGCTGCTGATGATCCCGTCGCTGATCGCCCAGTTCAACCAGCCAGCGCCGGGGGAGGCTCCCGCCGAGTGGGTCGTCTGGATTCAGAACAACTTCATGACCGGCGACAGCCCGCTCTACATGCTGGTCTACTTCCTGCTCACGATCGGGTTTGCGTACTTCTACGTGTACATCGCGTTCAACCCCGACGAGGTGGCCGAAAACATGCGCAAGCAGGGGGGCTTCATCCCCGGCATCCGCGCAGGCCAGCCCACCGCGGACTACCTCAGCTATGTGCTGAACCGAATCACGTTCCCGGGTTCGATCTACCTCGGCATCATTGCTCTGCTGCCGCTGATCGCGCTCGCGACGGTTGGCGCCAACCAGAACTTCCCGTTCGGTGGCGCGTCTATCCTCATCCTCGTTGGCGTCGGTCTCGAGACCGTCAAGCAGATCGACGCTCAGCTCCAGCAACGCAACTATGAAGGACTGCTTCGATGACGAACACTGCCCCCATCCGTCTGCTGATCGTCGGTGCCCCGGGCGCCGGTAAGGGTACGCAGGCCACCGGCCTCGCGGAGGCCTATGGCGTTCCGGCCATCTCGACCGGCGACATCTTCCGCGCCAACATCAAGAACGGCACCGAGCTCGGCAAGCGCGTGCAGGAAATCACTGCGCAGGGCCAGCTCGTTCCTGACTCGCTCACGAACGACCTCATCTCGGACCGCCTGTCGCAGGCCGACGTTGAGCCGGGCTTCCTGCTTGACGGCTACCCCCGGACCGTGGGCCAGGTTGAGTTCCTGACGTCGCTTCTTGGTGATGACGCTGCCATCGACGCTGTCGTGCAGCTCGTGACCGACACGGATGCCGTGGTCGAGCGACTGCTGAAGCGCGCGCAGGAGCAGGGTCGCGTCGACGACACCGAAGAGATCATCCGCCACCGCCAGGAGGTGTACCAGGCGGAGACCGCTCCGGTGATTGACGTGTACGCCGCGCGCGGCGTCGTTGTCGAGGTGGATGGAATGGGTTCCGTTGACGAGGTTGCCTCGCGCATCCTCGAGGCACTTGCCGTGAAGGGGCTTGAGCCGCGTCGTTAGTTTCTTCGTGTCGGTTATTGGACATTTGGCTGACGCCCTCCCGCTTGATTGCGTGAGGGCGTTTTGCTTGGTTGCGGGATGCCGTCTTGCTGAGTCGGCGTAGAACTTGCGCGCCGTGTGCGACTTGCTGAGTCGCGCCCGAGATTGGTCGAGATGCGGGATTATGGCGACGCATAAGCCCGGTACGTGACCAATCCTCGAGCGGCTGGCCCGATGCATGACCAGTCCTCGAGCGGTCGGCCCGGTGTGTGACCAGTCCTCGAGCGGCTTGCCCGGTGTGTGACCAGTCCTCGAGCGGCTTGCCCGGTGCCTTTCACGATTCTCGTCTTGCGTGCCGACCCTGGGTGAAGTTTCGCTGCGCCTTTACGTTTGTTCGCCGAGCCAGGGTCGGGCGGGTTCGGGTTACCGTGCTCGTCGAACGTCCTGCAAGAGCGTCAATTCTCAGGTCATTGATGTGGAGTCACGAAGCGGCGCACAAATAGGCCCTCAGGACTGAGCATTCACTTCCTGAGGGCCTATGCGTGTTCAATTTTGCGCGGACTCACGCGACTTAGCGACAACCACGTCGCAAGCTCGTCACTGGATGCTCGTGGCGCGGCCGGAACTACATCCAGCGACAGGTTTGCGGTGGGGTGCTCGCAAGTCCGTCACGGGATGCTCGTGGCGCGGCCGGAACTACATCCAGCGACAGGTTTGCGGTGGGGTGCTCGCAAGTCCGTCACGGGATGCTCGTGGCGCGGCCGGAACCGCATCGAGCGACGGGTTTGCGGTTGGGGTGTTCGCAAGCTCGTCACTGGATGCGCTCTGTGACGCGGGGTTTACGGTGAGTGACGGGTTTGCGGGAGGGGCAATGCCGAGCCCTACGCGAAGGCGTTCTCGCCGGTGAGGTGCTGGCCGAGGATGAGGGTGTGGACCTCGTCCGTGCCCTCGTACGTGCGCACCGACTCGAGGTTGTTCGCGTGGCGCATGATCGACTGGTCGAGCAGGATGCCGTTGCCGCCGAGGATCGTGCGTGCCTCGCGGCAGATGTCGATCGCGATGCGGCAGTTATTGAGCTTGCCGACCGAGATCATTTCGCGCGACAGCTTGCCCGCATCCTTCAACCGGCCAATGCGCAGCGCGAGCAGCTGGCCCTTGTTCAGCTCGAGGGCCATGTTCACGAGCTTCTGCTGCGTGAGCTGGAACGCTGCCAGCGGCTTGTTGAACTGCTTGCGCTCGCCGGCGTAGGCGGCGGCGACGTCGAACGCATCCCGAGCGGCGCCGAGCGCGCCGAAGGTGATGCCGAAGCGGGCCTCGTTGAGGCACTCGAACGGAGCGCGCAGCGAGGTCGCGCCGGGGAGGCGGTCGGCCTCGGTGAGGCGGATGTTCTCGAAGGTCAGCTCGGTCTGGATCGACGCGCGCATCGACATCTTCGGCTCGAGCGCCTCGGCCTTGAAGCCCTCGGCGTCGGTCGGGACGATGAAGCCGCGCACGCCCTCGTCGGTGCGTGCCCAAACGATGGCGATGTCGGCGATCGTGCCGAGGCCGATCCAGCGCTTCGAACCGTTGAGGATCCAGTCGTCGCCATCGCGCACCGCGACGGTCTCCATTCCGGCGGGGTCGCTACCCGCGTTCGGTTCGGTGAGGCCGAAGCAGCCAATCGTGCGGCCCGCGGCCATCTCGGGGAGGAACTTCTGCTTCTGTTCTTCCGAACCGTGCTTCGCGATCGCGCTCATCGCGAGCGAGCCCTGTACCGATACGAACGTGCGTAGGCCCGAGTCGCCGGCCTCGAGCTCCTGCATCGCGATGCCGTACTCGACCGAGCTGCGCCCCGCGCATCCGTAGCCCTTGATGTGCATCCCGAGCAGGCCGAGCTCGGCCATCTCGGGGATGATCTCGGTCGGGAAGACCGCGCGCTCGTACCAGTCGGCGATGTTCGGGCGGATGCGGCGGTCAACGAACTCGCGGACGCGGTCGCGGACTTCGAGTTCCTCGGCGGTGAACTCGGACTCAAGGTTCAACAGGTCATACAGATCCGACATTGCGGGGCCTTTCGGTGCGGGATGTGGTGAGGTTGTGCGTGGGTCTTGGGCGGTGGGGTGTCACACGCGGTCGCGGATGGCGTCGCCGTCGGCATCGAGGGCGGGCGGGCCAGCCGTGGGCATGTCGAACGCGGGCGTGTAGCGAACGGGATGACGGATGCCCTTCGAAGCGACGCCGTCGCGCTCAAGTTCGAGGACCGGGTCGATACCGAGTTCCTGCGCGAGCTCGATGCCTTCGCCGATCGTGTTGACCTTGCCGACCGCGAGGTTCGCCGCGACGCAGCGCTCCTGCCAGTTCTCGGCGGTGTCGGATGCGAGGGCCTCGGACAGAATTTCGCGCAGTTCGGGACGATGGGCGACTCGGTCGGGGTTCGTGGCGAAGCGCTCGTCGTCGGCAAGTTCTGGCCGACCAAGCAGCGTCACGAAGTCGCGGAACTGCTTGTTGTTGCCGATCGCGACGGCGATCTCGCCGTCGCTCGCGGGCAGCGACTCGTACGGCATGATCGATGGATGCACGTTCCCGAGCCTCGTGGGCTCGACGCCAGCGCCGACGGTCGCCTGAATCTGATTCGCCAAGGCAGCCTGGATGCTCGAGAGCAGGTTGACCTCGACCCGCATCCCCTCACCCGTGCGGTCGCGATGCTGGAGGGCCGCGAGGATGCCGATCGTCGAATCCTTCGACGCGAGAACGTCGACGAGGGCGACACCGACCTTCATGGCCTCGCCGTCGCGTTCGCCGGTGACGTGCATGAGGCCGCTCAGCGCCTGGGCCACGAAATCGTAGCCGGGGCGGGATGCGCCGCCCGCCGAGCCGAAGCCGGTGATGCTTGCGACGATGAGGCTCGGTTGCTCCTTGCGGATCGCTTCGAGGTCGATGCCAGCGCGTTCGAGGGCGCCGGGGAGGTAGTTCTCGACCACGACATCCGACTCCGCGATCAGATCGAGGATGAGTTGGAGGCCGGCCGGTTCGCGGAAGTCGATCGCGATGGAGCGCTTGTTGCGGTTCGCGGTCTGGAAATAGGTGGCGGTGCCGTCTTCGGCAAACGGGGGGCCCCACTGTCGGGTGTCATCGCCGGCGCCGGGGCGTTCGACCTTGATGACGTCGGCGCCGAGGTCGGCGAGGTTCATTGAGGTCAGCGGACCAGCCAGCACGCGGGAGAGGTCGAGCACTCGAATATTGCTGAGCGGCCCGGGCCGAGACTGGGTTTCCGACAAGCTGGTCTCCTCACTGAAACTGTGCGCAACGCATGGCACATTTGGCACGATCTTACCGCAAAGATAAATCGATTCTGCAACGGTGGAGCGAATCCGGACATGTTGGTTCGCAACTGGTGATTGCCGGCTCCATCCGGCGCGGTCTCCACGCGGCGCGGCGCCCGCCCCACCCGACGCAAAGTACCCCCGAGGTTGCGGGATACCACTCATAGGAGAAGGGTAACCCGCAACTTCGGGGGTACTCGGATCGTGGTTTGGGGGTACACCGCGTTCTCGGGGGTACCCTCGGCAACATCGGCGCGGTCCTCGGCCGGATCGGCGCGGTACTCACGGCCACATCTGCTCGGTATTCGCCCGTACCGGTGCGTTACTCGGGTTCAGGCCGAGCAGCCTCGCGCCGAGCGGTGGTGATGGCTAGTCGCGCGGGCCCTGGTTGTCCGGGTAGAGGTGCGGATTGCCGCCATCGAGGCGAACGGCCATATCGACGATCTCTTCGGTTGGGGCGATGGGGTATCGACTCGTGTCGATCGCGCCAGTGGCGATACCAGCCTCCGTGCCGCCCTTCGTCTCGGGCTTCGCCGTGAATAGGTAGATGCAGCCGACGCCGACGACTACGACACCCATGATCGCGACGAGCCACGCGTCGTACCACGGCGCATCCGCGACGGGCCAGGCCACAATGATCATCGCAAAGATCTGGTAGACGAACGCCGCGATTGTGATGGGCCAACCCCACTTACCCATCGTGAACTCACCCGATGGCTTCCAGCCGAGGAAGCGTGCGCGCAGCGACGCGAGCACCACGGAAGAGAAGGCGAGGTAGATGCCAAAGGACGCGAACGAGATGATCGCGATGAGCGCATCCTCGCTGAGCAGCGAGATGACGACGACGATCGCGGGGAGCACGCCGGCGACGATCAGTGCGTACGGGGGCACTGCGCGCTTCTTGTTGAAGCGCTTGAGGTACTTCGCGCCGGGCAGCTGGTTGTCGCGGCCCATCGAGAACATCAGGCGCGAGGCCGCAGCCTGCAGTGAGATGGTGCACGAGAGGAAAGAGACGAGCACGACCGCCATCACAATCCTGAAGCCGATGGGGCCGAAGGCTTCGAGGAAGATCGCGTTGATCGGGTCCGGAATCGTACCGTTGATGATGTCTTCGAAGCTGCCGACCGCGAGGATTAGGCCGAGGGCGATGAACATCGAAGCAACACCGCCGACGTAGATCGTCATGCGCATGGCCTTCGGGATCACGCGGCCTGGGTTCTGAACCTCTTCGGCGACGTCACCGTTCGCCTCGAAGCCGTAGTAGAGGTAAATACCCATAATGGCCGCGCCGAGGAAGGCCAGGAGGAACGGGGTGTTTTCCTGCATCTCGAGGGGGCGGAAGTCCTGGAACAGCACCGACAGGTCGTGCTTTCGCACTGAGATGAGCAACCAAATACCGATGACGGCGCTGGCTATGATCTCGAGGACGAAGCCGACGAATGCGACCTTCGCGAGGAACTTGGTGCCCCCGAGGTTCGCGAACGTCGCTAGCAAGATGATTAGCAGCGCGAGGAGCACGTTCGCGGATGCATTCATCTCGATCCCGAGGAGGGCACCCAAGAAGGGTCCGGCGCCGTACGCGACGGATGCGATGGTCGCGTTGATTGCGATCATGTAGATCCAGCCGCTGATCCAGCCCCACTTCGCGCCCCAAAGGCGTCGGTTCCACGGGTAGATGCCGCCAGCGACGGGGTACTGCGAGACGACCTCACCGAAGACGGTTGCGACGAGTAGCTGACCGAGGCCAGCGATCACGAGCATCCAAAACGCGGGTGGGCCCGCGAGTGCGATGGATGCCGAGAAGGTCGCGTAGACGCCGACTACGGGGGATAGGTAGGTGAACCCTAGAGCGAGGTTGCCCCAGAATCCCATGTCTCGTTTGAACTCCGTGGTGGAGTGTTCGTTGTTCGTTGAGGCCGCTTCAGCAGCTTTGCGTTGGCTGTCCATACGCTTCATTCCTTTGAGCAATGGCTGTCGGGATCGCTGTGCGAGCAATACGAGCTCGGATCACAGCGGGCCGAAGGTTCAAACCTTCAGGTCTTTATGTTTTATTTCAATGATTGACTTGTCAACGCCGTTGCGACAAATGCAATCTGTGGTGGAAATAATCGGTATGCGGGGCCGGTTGCCGCGTCATTAGCCGATTAGATGGATGCGCTTCCGCTCGGCTCGTCGTAGAGTCGCGCGATTTCGCTCGCGGGTAATACTAGCAAAAGTGAATGTTTTACCCAAGTAGAACTTGGGATTGAATGCGTATTATCCGGAAATCAATCATGGACATAGTTCACATTCGATGGGGTGTCGGCGGCTGTGCGCCACCAGCGATCGAGCCCAACTAGACCCGATAAATCAGGCTCAGGTCGAGGCCGGGCGAATCGATTCGGGTCCGTGCATACCCCTGCGGGATCTGCGCCACAAGGATGCCCGTCGAGAGCGCCCCGGTATTGCCGACAATGACCGAGTTATGGCGATTCAACAGCGCCGTGCCTGGCCCGAGTGGGGACAGCATCCGCAGCAGCTTTGTCTCAACCTCGCGCATGACCATGTCCTTGCCCGCGACGCCGATCTTCTTACCGTTGGCATATGCGGGAACGGTCATAGTGACGATGTAATCGTCAACGCCGAGGTGGTCGATATACGGGCCGGCGATGGCGCGCCGCTCTTCGTGGTACCCGCCTTGCCACCACTCGAGAATCTCGTAGTCGTAGAACTGCCCCGAGGTGGGGTCGAGGTTGAACTTCTGCCGTACGAACTCGCGTCCTGCCCGGATCCACCATTCGAGCCGCGCCTTGCCCGGCTTCTGCAACTCAATTGGGAAAATCAAACCGGCGCCGTCGAGGTCGGTGTGTTCCGCGAGATCCTCGATCACTCGCTTGCGGAGCTTCGCCGAGGTCGTCGCGGTCACTTCATATGGTGGGTCGTCGCGGAAATCGGTCTCCACCAGCTTCGTAAGATCGGCGCCAAGCGTCTCGAGATCGCTGAAGAGTTCGTTAAACCAGCTGGCAATTTCTAGGGCTACTGCGGCTACGTTGCTGCTCGTCACTAGTGGTCTTCCTGTCAAAACTAATTGCTGACGGCGTGCTCGATCGTGAGCTTCACGTCGATGAGTCGGTACACGATTCGGCGGATGTGTTCCTCGATGACCTGCTCGGCACGCGACGCATCGTGCGCGGCAACCGCCGCTGCGACCTCGCGGAGATCCTGCAACGTTTCGGGGACCGACGTTGCCGCGCCAGCGGGTGACCACTTCAGCGCACTGATCTCGGCCTGCAGCCGCATCTCGCTTGCGAGCAGTCGGGGCGACTGCGCGATAACCGCGAGCTGCACGTGAAAACGACCGTCCGCGCTCGCCGCCAGTTCGGGGGTGGATGCAGACTCGAGTCGGTCTGCGGCCTTCAATAGATCTCGGATCGCCTGCTCGTGTGCCCGCTGGCAAGCGAGCCGCGCGATACCCGTCGCGATCGCCATGTGCTCATCGCCCTAGTCACGAATCTGCACGATCGTCAGGTTCGCGAGGTACTCCCGCACTTGCTCATCGCTTGGGAATGGGACCCGCACAACGAACGTGCCGCCGCCTCGGCCCCGGCGCGTCTCGACGATGCCGTTTTCGCGTAGCACCGCGAGACTTTTGCGCAGGGTCGCCACCGCGACGCCGAACTCAGCGGCGAGCTCGATCTCGGTGGGCAGACGCTCCCCGACTGCGATCGAACCGAGCGCGATGCCCGAGACGATCTGGTCGGCGAGCGGATCTCCGAATGCGAACGGCGCTGCGTTGCCCCGGAACGTGGGAACAAATGCAAAGCGTGCGCTCACTTCAGGCCCCTCAGTCGTCTCGCCGCGTCGCGAAAATGCAACGTTTGGATCGATCCTAGTGGGGTGCGATACGACCCAGGGTTGCGGCGACGCCGTATTACTGAGTGCCACCGGCGGGGGTCAAGCTGGCAGCTTCCTCGACGATCGCGGGCAGCCACTCGAGGGCGACGTCGCTCGGCAGGTCCCATGAGGATGCGTCATGTCGGCCGTACTCGCCGATTCGAGTTGCACCGAGCTCGGTGAGGCGGCGGTCGATGTGCTCGCTGCCCTGGCTGTAGGTCTCCTCGTAGAAGGTGTCACCGAGGCCGAACATCGCATAGTTGACGCCGCTGAGGTCGGCCTCGAACGACTCGAATTTCTCGTAGAACGGGAGCGCGGTGTTGGGTAGCTCGCCCTCACCGTGGGTCGAGCAGATGATGATGTAGAACTGCTCGGCCGAGAATTGCTCGGGCTCGAAGTCCTGAAGGTCGGCGACCGTCGCCTCGTGCTCCTCCTGGAGTTTCTGGCCGAGGTCCTGCGCGATGAGTTCGGAGTTCCCGGATTCGGTGCCGTAGAGCACGGTGAATTTCATGTCGATTCTTCTTTCGTTTAGGAATGGGCGATGTCGAGCATCGCCTCGTGGTCGAGCAGTTTGGTGCGGATGCGGTCGGTCTCGGCGGCAGCGGTCTCCGCGGCATCGATCTTCTGCCACGCGGCAAAAGAGACCGACTGCGCGCGGAGCGACTCGGGCAACGACTCGAAACCACCGCGGTCGAGGGATGCGGTGAGCTCGCCGGACTCGGCGGCGGCGAGAATCTCCTTGGCCACGACGTTCGAATCGGCGCGGTTCGCGGGGATCGCCCCCACCGGGCCGCGCTTCAGCCAACCGACGCGGTAGAGCCCCTCGTCGACCTTGCCCGACTCTTCGGCGGGGGTGAAGTCGAACTCTTCGGCGTAGTTGAGGTGACCGGGCGCGTTCGCATCGAAACCGATTGCCGAGATCACGGTGTCGGCGGGAATCACGCTGGCCTCGCCGACCGGTGCGGCGCCGAGGTGCACCTGTTCAACCTTGCCTGCTCCGGTGACCTTGCTGGGCTCGGCACCGAAGACGAAGTGCACGTGCGCTCGCGGCTCGTCGACCTCAATCTCGGCGAGGGCGGCGAACGCATCCTCGCGCTTGCGGCCGAGTGCGTTGTCCTCCGTCGCCGGGCTCGAATTCGCGAAGGTGTAGCGAACCCCGGCGATCTTTCCGAGTTCCTTCACCATCGCGACGTCCGCCTTGGCGGTTGCGATCGGCGATCGGCTCAACACGGTGATTGCGGATGCGGGGGCAGCGAGATACTGTTCGAGCGCGCCGGGCGCGACGTCGCTTCCCGCGTAGTCTGCCGCGGTCTTGACGAGGAATCGGACCATGTCGATCGCCACGTTGCCCGCGCCGACGACCACCACGCGCTCGCCGATTTCCGGCAGCGGGATACTCGGGCGCGGCACCGCGTTGAGGGCGTTGATGATGTCGCCGGATGGGATCACACCCTTCAGGCTCGAGCCGGGCACGCTGAGGTGTCGATCGCGCCAGCGGCCGCTCGCGAGAATGACGAGGTCAAAGCGCTCCCGCAGCTGCGCGAGGGAAATATCCGTGCCGATCTCGACGTTGCCCGCGAACCGCACCGAACCGTCCGCGAACATCCGATCAAACTGGCGGGTGATCGCCTTCGTGTGTTGGTGATCGGCCGCGACGCCGTAGCGGATGAGCCCGTAGGGGACCGCGAACCGATCAAAAACGGTGATTTCCGAATCTTTCCACGCGCGCTGGAGCGACTGCGCCACGAAGCATCCGCTCGGTCCGCTGCCGATTATGGCGATGTGTTTTGGTGGAGTATTGCTCATGTATCGATTCCTTCCGGTCGCTTCCCGGGGCGCAACACTGCGCCGTGGAGCCTGATGGCTTTAAAATCTAGATCTCAATCATTCACCAAATCCACCCGGTGGGCAACCTCGTCGTTGAAATCGCGGGTGAGGGGCTGTAAGGGCCGATGGAGAGCGGCTGGGAATCTTTGCTCGCTGGGTTGCGGGAATCATTCACTCGTGATTTTATTCATTCACCAATGAAGGTTATGGGTCGGGTCATGCATGAGGCCAAGGTCCGGCGCCTGAACACTTTTCAACGCTGATGAGTCAGAGAGGACAAAATGAGCGCTACCGCAGCCACCGAGTTGCCGTACTTCGACATTGCGGATGAATCGTTCGCGATGCAGTCTGAGGAAGTGCGCGCAGCCCGCGACGCCTCGTGGATCGCCCGCACGAACTACGGCTACGCCGTGCTTCGCTATGAAGAGGTGTCGGAACTGCTCAAGAGCCCGAAGCTCTCGCAGGGAAGCGCCAAGTGGCCCGAGCATCACGGCGTCCACTCCGGCATCTTCTACGACTGGTGGTCGAAGAACCTCCTCGTCCTCGAGGGCGACGAGCACCACCGCATCCGCCGCCTGCTCAACCCGGCTTTCTCGCCGTCGATGGCGCGCAAGCTCGAGCCGCAGTTCAAGGAACTCGCCGAGGAGCTCATCGCGGGCGTCGTCGACAAGGGCGAGATGGAGTTCGTGCACGACTTTGCCGAGCCGTTCGCGACGCGTGCGCTGTGCATCATGATGGGCCTCGATCACAAGCACTGGCAGTTCATCGCCGACCGCGCGAACACCGTCGGCTACGCGCTGAGCGTCACGATCAAGGAAGACATTGACCGCGTCGACGTCGCGGTCAAGGAGCTCTACGACTTCGTTGAGGAGCTCATTCAGGAGCGTCAGGCCAATCCCGGCCAGGATGTGGTGTCTCGCCTCGTGCAGTTCAGCGAGGGGGGCGACAAGCTCACCGGCGAGGAGCTGCGCAACGCGCTCGTGCTCATGCTGTTCGGCGGCATGGACACCACGCGCAACCAGCTCGGCCTGATGGTCCAGACCTTCATCCACAACCCCGACCAGTGGGAGAAGCTCGCCGCCAATCCCGAGCTCACGAGCGCCGCGCTCGAGGAGGTGCTCCGCGTTAACCCGACGACCCGCTGGGTGACTCGCGAGGCGATCGAAGACTTCGAATACAAGGGAGTCGAGATCAAGGCTGGCACGACCGTGCACCTCTTTACCCACGCATCCGGCACTGACCCCGAGGCGTACCCGAACCCCGAAATCGACATCGAGGCGACTGACCGCAAGCCGCACTTCACGTTCGGTGGCGGCATGCACCACTGCCTCGGCCACTACATCGCGCGCGCCGACATGAGCCAGGCACTCCCGGTGCTCGCGGCAAACATCACGAATATCTCGAGCGCCGGTGGCGACGAGTGGCTGCCCGACTCGGGCAACACCGGGCCGGTCAAGTTCCCGATCACCTTCGACAAGCGCGCCTAAGCGCATCCGCAGAACACAAAAGGTAAATCAATGACGATTACAAGCGAACCCCAGACCACCACCGACCCGTACGTCGAGAACCTCAAGTCCCGCGAGATTGCGAACGGCGGCAACCTCGCCAACAACTACAAGCAGCTCATCGAGAAGGAACTCAACGACAACAACGCGCTTGCTCGTCACCGCGACAAGAACCTCGAGAACGACACGATCGAGGCACTCAAGGAAAAGATTGAGCGCTCGGGCGTCGAGTACCTCTACTACATGGTTCCGACCCTCCGTTCGCGCACCGTCGCGAAGATGGTGCCGGCGAAGCACTTCATCCGCAACCTCGAAAGCGGCGTGAAGTTCACCCGTAACGCGCTGATGGACTTCCAGCTCGACGTCTTCGGTAACCCGATCGGTGCCGACATCCACTCGAAGGAATTCGTGGCGATGCCCGAGCCCGAGACCTTCAACGCCCTGCCGTGGGACACCTCGGTCGGCCGCATCTTCTCGACTGCCTACGAGCCCGAGCACCTGCCGACCATCGGTGGCCGCCCGAACGCCGTTGACTCGCGCGCCAACATGAAGCGCACCCACCAGCTCCTCAAGGACGTCTTCGGTCTCACCATGAAGTCGGGCCTCGAGCCCGAGATGGTGTGGGTCGGCGACTCGATCACCCCGAAGACCATCCCCGGCTACAACCCCGCCTACCAGGTCGAGTACCTCGAGGGTATGCGCCCGATTTACAAGCGCATCCACGAGTACGCGAACCAGCTCGGCTTCGACATGATCGAGGGCGACTACGAAGACAAGGGCCAGATCGAGCTGAACTGGATGTTCGACGAGATCGAGTGGACCACCGACCGTATGGTCACCTACCGTCAGATCTGCTCGCAGGTTGCGCGCGAATTCGACGTTGAGGCATCGTTCATGCCGAAGCCCTTCCTCGGTGAAATGGGCGCCGGCTGCCACCACAACATCTCGCTGTGGGACGAAGAGGGCAACAACACCCTCGAGACCCCGGGCGTCACCGAACTGCACCTCTCGCAGGTTGGCCGCTGGGCCGTGGGCGGTATCCTCAAGCACGCTCCGGGCATGATGCTGATCATGGCCTCGACCGTGAACTCTTACAAGCGCTTCTGGGACCCGGGTCAGTTCGCTCCGGCCCGCGCCGACTGGGGTCTCGACGACCGTGCCTCGATGGTTCGCATCTCGGCAAATGGCCGTGCCGAGGTCCGCGTACCCGACGCATCCGTCAACCCCTACCTCTCGCACTCGCTGCTGCTGGCCGCCGTCGCTGACGGTATCGGCAACCAGATCGAGCCGATCGGTCCGGGCGAGCAGGGCGAAGACCTGCCGCGCACCCTCGGTGAGGCGGTCGAGGCGTTCCGCGCGAACCCGTTCGTGCAGGACCACCTGCCGAACGAGCTCGGCGAGACCTACGCGAAGATGAAGGAAAGCGAATGGGCGCAGTACTGCGCGACCGTTTCGCAGTGGGAGTTCGACCAGTACTGGCAGGCGATCCCCTAATGACTGACGTAACTACTGGTGCCGCGGCGAGCGACTCGACGGTCGCTCGCCCGGAGGCAGCCGAACTGACGACGATCCGCTTTGCGTGCATCGACTCGGAAGCGGCGCCCCTGTTTGACCTTTCACAGGACGGTGGCAAGACCCGCACCGGCTACGAGCCGGAGGCCGCGCAGCTGGTCGCGGATGAACTCGGCATCACGCTCGAGTGGGCCGTGATGGCCTGGGACGACATGATTCCGGCCGTGCAGCGCGGTGAAGCGGATGCGGTTTGGTGCGGCCAGGGGATCATCCCCTCGCGCCAGGAACAGGTGAACTTCACCCGTCCCTACGCCGTGTTCAGCGAGACTGTCCTCGTGCGTGCGGGTGACCCCGCGCGCAAGCCCGAAGACCTCGTCGGCTACAAGGTCGCCGCGATTGAAGGCAGTGCGAACATGCGCCTCGCCGAAACCTTCGAGGGCGCCGAGACCGTCGCCTTCACCGGCGACGACGTCTTCGGCGACATGATTCAGGCGGTGCGCGACGGCACGGTCGACGCGATGGTGGACGACGATGTCGTCACCATCCCGCTCGGCGACGAGCCCGAGTTCGACGTGGCCTTCACCGTGCAGACCCGCAACCCATGGGGTGTGGGTGTTGCGAAGGACCGCAGCGACCTGCTCGAGCTGCTCGATGGCGCGCTCGAACGCGTGATCGCCGATGGCCGCCTCGAACAAGTCTGGAATAAGTGGATGACGTCTCTGCCGTATCCGGAAGAGACGCTTCGGGATGGGAGACCCTCTTGAGCGGTAAGCCGCTGATCGCAGTCCCTGGTATGGCTTCGGCCAAGATCCAGGGACTTCGGTTCTCTGGGACCGTTGTTGCGAACGCAGTTTTGGAAAGTATTGTCCGCGCCGGCGGCGAACCGGTGATCGTCTCGCCGGTAGCCGAGTCGGCCGTGTGGGATCTCGTGGACGGCATCGTGCTGCCGGGTGGGTCGGACATCAACCCGGCCCGCTACGGCGCGGAGCCCGACGAGACGCACGCCGGCACCGATTTCGACATTCAGGATGACGCGGATGCGCGGGCCATCACGGCCGCGGAAGAGCGCGGCTTGCCGACACTACTGATTTGCCGCGGCATGCAGCTGTGGAACGTCGAGCGCGGCGGCTCGATGATTCAGCACTGGCCTTCGGACCAGCAGGAGCACGTCGGCACCATCCACGATGTTTCGGTGGATGCTGACTCGCGTCTTGCAACCGCGCTCGGCCGGGCAGCGTCGTACAGTCCCGAGGCCACTTCGGTCTCGAGCTACCACCACCAGGCGGTCGGCGAACTCGGGCGTGACCTGCGGGTCGTTTCCCGCGCATCCGACGGTTGCGTCGAGGCGTTGGAAGACCCGTCACTCAATATCGTCGCAGTACAGTGGCACCCGGAGGACCGCGCAGCCAACCTCGACATCGACCAGTCACTGTTTGACTGGGTCGTGGCTGAAGCGGCCGAGTTCCGTGCGAAGAAGAACGAAGGAAAGGCCACTGTTGCCACGGTATGAAAAGGAGCTGTCGGCGGAGGACGTGTTCACGACCTCCCCGCAGCAGGATGCAGACGTCACCATCGCGGCGGTCGTGCAGATGACGACGCCCGACCAGTCGCAGTTCAGTTTCGAGCTGAACCGTGACCTGATCCAGGTCGCGATCGCCTCGCTGCACGAGCACGGCGCTCGCGTCGAGCTGCACGATGTTGCGGTGGATGCGGAGCCCGACTTCGCTGCGATCGCCGCGGCTGACGGCATCCTCGTGTTGGGTGGCGGCGACGTCGACGCGACGCTATACGGCCACTTTGATGAGGTTCCGGGCGAGGGTGGCAAGGACCGTCGCGCGGATGATCGCGAGATCAAGGTGATTCAGGATGGCATCGCGGCTGACGCGATCATGCTGCACCTGTGCCGTGGTTCGCAGCTGCTCAACGTGGCGTGCGGTGGTTCGCTGTACCCCGACCTCGAGTCGGCCCAGCTCAGTCCCGCCGGTTTGCACAAGGGCTCGAAGGGGGAGCCGCTGTTCCTCGACGAGGAAGTCAAGCTCGTCGAAGGCAGCAAGGTGCGCGAGCTCTACGGCACCCCGACGTTGACGGTGCGCAACGGTCACCACCAGGCGGTTCGGCGTGTGGGCGAGGGCCTGCGCGCAACCGCCGTCGCGCACGACGGTGTCGTTGAAGGTACCGAACGCATCGACAACACGTGGGTCGTCGGCGTGCAGTGGCACCCGGAAGAAGCCGGTGCTTCGAAGGCCGATCGCGACGTCCTCTTCGCCGAGTTCCTCGCCCAGGTCCGTGCCCGCAAAGCCGTCCCCGCGCTCTAACCACCACCGCTCATTGAGTAGCGCGAAGCGCACCCCCACCGCTCATTGAGTAGCGCCGAAGGCGCGTATCGAAATGTGCCCACTGCACACCCTATCGATACGCGCTTTCGTGCTATTCACAGAACGAACACCACCCCAACCAAGACATCCAATTAACAAAGAGGTAAGCAATGGCTGGATATCAAGTACTTAACCCCGCGACCGGCAAGGTCGAGTCGGAGTTCCCTCGCGCAACGGACGCCGAGGTCCGCGAGGCAATCGACCTCGCACACAACACCTACAGCTCCTGGCGGAACACCGCACTCGACGAGCGCGTCGCGATCATCAAGCGGGTCGCTGAGCTCTACCGCGAACGTCGCGGGGAGCTTACCGAGATCATCGCTCGCGAAATGGGTAAGCCCATCCGCCAGGGTGCCGGTGAGATCGGCATCTCGGCTGACATTTTCGATTACTACGCCGACAACGCCGCCGAGTTCCTGAAGGAAGAGGAACTGACGGTTGCATCCGGTGGCCGCGCGGTTGTGCGCATGGCGCCGACCGGCGTGATCCTCGGCATCATGCCGTGGAACTACCCCTATTATCAGGTCGCGCGCTTTGCCGCCCCGAACCTGCTGCTCGGGAACACGATCGTGCTGAAGCACGCATCCAACTGCCCCGAGTCGGCGCAGGCCATCGCGAAGATCTTCGAGGACGCCGGTCTCCCCGAGGGCGCGTACGTGAACATTTTCGCGTCGAGCTCGCAGGTGCCGAGCATCATCGAGGACCCGCGCGTGCAGGGTGTTTCGCTGACCGGTTCGGAACCGGCTGGCCGCTCGGTCGCCGAGGTCGCGGGCCGCAACCTCAAGAAGTGTGTGCTCGAACTCGGCGGGTCGGACCCGTTCCTCGTGCTCAGTACTGAGGATGTCAAGGCAGCCGCGAAGGTCGCCGTCGGCGGCCGCATGGCGAACGGTGGCCAGGCGTGTAACGCGTCGAAGCGCGTGATCGAATATTACGAAGAGTTCGTGCAGGCGTACGTCGAGCGCATGCAGCTGTTCACCCCGGGCGACCCGCTCGATAGCGGCACCCGCTTCGGCCCGCTTTCGTCTGCCGGCGCGGTGGATGAACTGGTCGAACTCGTTGAGGATGCGGTCGGCAAGGGTGCGAACCTGCTGCTCGGCGGCCAGCGCATTGAGCCGGCTGAAGCTGGCCTGGGCGCAGAGTGGGCCGATGGCGCGTGGATGCAGCCGACGGTGCTCACCGACATCACGCCCGAGATGCGGATCTACCGCGAAGAGGCCTTCGGCCCGGTCGCGTCGATCTACCGCGTGGCCGACGAGGCCGCGGCAATTCGTCTCGCAAACGACTCACCGTTCGGCCTTGGTTCCTCGGTGATCACGAACGACGAAGCGCAGGCGAACCGTGTTGCCGACCAGATCGAGGCCGGCATGGTCTACATCAACTCGGCGGGGGAGTCAGAGCCCGACCTTCCCTTCGGTGGTGTGAAGTCCTCCGGCATCGGCCGCGAGCTCGGCCGCTTCGGCATGGAAGAGTTCGCGAACCGCAAGCTCGTCCGCTGGAGCAACTAGCTCGGCGTTTCGTCGACGCCGAGCCGGGTCCGCCCGGTGTCGAGCCGGGGTGTTCGCGGCGAGCCGAGTTGTTCTATCACCCCGGTTCGGCGCGACGGACCCGGCTCGGCGCAGTTCTGCCGCGTCTCAGCGAAGCTTCTACCCGTTTCGGGCAGTGGCTTCACGGCCGAGAATCCACAAAGTGCCCTGTCACCGTGAATGGTGACAGGGCACTTAGGCGTTGACCGTTCGATGCAATTTATGAGATCCGAAACCCTTATTGAGGGTCCGAGGTCGATTTTTTACATCGAACGGTGACGGCTCGCACGCGCACTGAGTCGACTACGGACGGCGGTGTGGCCACTTCGCGTAGACCTTCTCGAGCAGCTCTTCCTCAGCATTCGGCCCGGGCTTCACACCACCCGGAATCCCAGCAAAGAAGACTGCACCGACGAGCCACCAGACACCGAAGATGATCCACGGTTGCACGCCGAGGCCAGCGGGCATACCCGGCAGGTACAGGACAACGAGGAACGCGGTGATCGCAACCGAGGTCGCACCAACGACAACACCGAAGCCTCCCTTACCACCGACGCGCAGCGGGCGCGGCATGTCCGGTTCCCGCTTGCGGAGCACGACGAACGAAATCGAGACGAGGAGGTAGGCGATCACGATCATCGGGGAACCAGCATCAACGATCCAGCCGAGCGCCTTGTGCCCGAAGAACGGCGCCGCGGTGGCGATGGCACCGAGAACCAGCAGTGCGTTGACCGGAGTACCGAACTTCGGGTGCAGCTTGCCGAGCCAAGCGGGGAGCATGCCGCCCTGCGCGAGCGAGTACATGAGGCGCGAGGCGCCCATCTGCAGCGAGTTCCACGAGGTGACGATTCCGGAGATACCTGCGGCGACCATGAGGTTGCCGAAGAACGCGCCGCCAAACAGCGTGGACATCGCGTCGGCAGCTGGAAGCGTCGAGCTCGTGAGCTGGTCGGGGGTGAGCGCTGAGGACACCGTGAGGATAATCATGATGTACCAAGCAGCGGCGATCAGTACCGAAATGAAGGCAATGCGGCCGGTCTTCTTGGGGGACAGGTTCACTTCTTCCGCGGTCTGCGGAATAACGTCGAACCCAACGAACATGAACGGCACGATTACGAGCACCGCGAAGAAGCCGGTCCAGCCGTTATTGAAGAACGGCTCCATCTTGCTGACTTCACCTGCGGTTACGGATCCGAAAATCTGCAGGAAACCGATCGCGAAGAGGAAGATCACAACGAACATCTGGAAGGAACCGGCGATTTTCACGCCGAAGATGTTGATGATGGTGATGAGAACGGCGGTGACCGCACCGACGAGCGCCCAGGACAGATAGACGTCCGAACCACTGATGCTCCAGAGGTGGATTTGGTCGAGGGGTACGACATATTCCAGCGCGGTAGGGAGCGCAACCGCTTCGAACGCGACGACGGTCGCGTAGCCGCCGGTGATTCCCCACGAGCCAATAAACGACCAGCGGGGGCCGAGTGCGCGCAGGATGTAGTTGTGCTCGCCACCGGCCTTCGGCATTGCGGCGACCATTTCGGAGTACACGAGGGCGACAATCGCCATCATCACACCACCGGCGAGCATTGCCCCCGTAGCACCCATGGTCCCGGCTCCATCAATCCACCCGCCGACGAGGGTGACCCAACCGAAGCCAACCATGGCACCCACACCAAGGGTGAGGGTGGTCCAGGTGCCGAGCCCGCGTTTAAATCCTGGGGTTTGTCCAGGCGCTGGTGGTGATTTTTGAACCTTTTGAGGTTTCTGGATGCTCAAGTAGCTGTCCCATCATTGCGACGCAGCGACACCATCGTGCCGCTGAAATTTAAGGAAGAAGCTGCCGTAACAACGACTGCTAAATCGATTTTGCGCGGAAGCGTAAGAGCTGTCAAGTGGCGCGTCAAGGCAGGTGTCATTCAACCATGAGGAGAGTCGTGTTGCCGAGGACACTGTGCGCTTTGAGCAGCCCATCGATCACCGCGTAGAATCGAAGGATGGCCTCGATCTACAAAACCCCCGACGAACTTCGCCTCATGGTCCCCGCGGGGATCCTCACCGCACAGGCACTCGACGCAGTTGGCGAGGCCATTCGCCCCGGAATCTCGACCCTCGAACTTGACGCAATCGCCGAAAAGGTTATCCGCGACGGTGGGGGAGTCCCGAACTTCCAGCTCGTCGATGGATACCACCACACCGTGTGCGCGTCGGTGAACGACGCGATCGTGCACGGCATCCCGAACGACACCCCGCTCAAGGCGGGCGACGTCGTGTCGATCGACTGCGGCGCGATGCTGAACGGTTGGAACGGCGACTCGGCTCGTACCTGGATTGTTCCGGGCGAGGTTGAGAAACAGGATGCGCAGGGCTGGCTTGACGAGGCGAATCGTGTCTCGGATGCGACCCAAGCGTCGATGTGGGCAGGGGTCGCGGCGATGGCCTCGGCTCGCCACCTCAACGACATTGGTACCGCGATCGAGAACGCGACGAACGAGCAGCCGGGGACCCTCGGCATCCTCGAGAACTATACGGGCCACGGCATCGGACGGAACATGCACGAGGAACCGACGGTGTTCAACTACCGCGTTCGTCGTCGCGGGCCGGTCGTAAAGGCGGGCCTTGCGATCTGCATCGAGCCGATGCTGACCGGTGGTAGCGCGGACACGCTCGTTGACGATGATGACTGGACCGTGCGCAGCGCCGATGGCTCGCTCGCCGCGCACTGGGAGCACACCGTGATTCGTCACAAGGATGGCATCTGGGTGACGACTGCCGAAGATGGCGGCGCGGCAGGCCTCGCGGCGCACGGTGTCACACCCGTCGCTCCTTAATGCGTCTCAAAAGTCTCCACTATCACACCTTGCGTAAATACGTCGGAGCAACCTATACTCGATAGTCGGTGTGTTTAAGCAGCGCTTTTGCGTTCGCAAAAACACCTGACTTCCGCATGACTGGCATGCGGGCGATCGACAAGCTAGCGACAGTGAGGCTATGGCCAAGAAAGACGGCGTCATTGAGATCGAGGGGACAGTGGTCGAGGCATTGCCTAACGCAATGTTTCGCGTCGAACTCTCGAACGGACACAAGGTGCTCGCGCGCATCTCGGGCAAAATGCGGCAGCACTACATCCGCATTCTCCCGGAAGACCGAGTGATTGTAGAGCTCAGCCCCTACGACCTTACGCGCGGCCGAATCGTCTACCGCTACAAGTAAGCAAGTTGCTCGCCCGGCCAGATAAGGAACGGCCGACACATTCCCGTGTCGGCACGAGGCCAGCGATACAAAGGAATATGACTCATGAAGGTCAAGCCCTCCGTGAAGAAGATCTGTGACAACTGCCGTGTGATTCGTCGCCACGGTCGCGTCATGGTGATCTGCTCGAACCCGCGCCACAAGCAGCGCCAGGGTTAAGCACAACTCAATACTGAAGTCGCAGCGATAAGACGCCCGGGAAGCCGGGCAGACACCTCCGGGCGCGAGGCCGGGGCCCAGTCACTGCACCAAACCTCAACACTAAACAGGAGACCACTCCATGGCACGTCTAGCAGGCGTTGACCTCCCCCGCGAAAAGCGGACCGAGATCGCTCTTACTTACATCTACGGCATCGGCCGTACTCGTGCGCTCAAGACGCTCGAAGTTACCGGCATTGACGGCAACATCCGCGTGAAGGACCTCACCGACGAACAGCTCGTGGCGCTTCGCGACCACATCGAGGGTACGTATCAGGTCGAGGGTGACCTCCGCCGTGAGGTTGCCGCCGACATTCGCCGCAAGGTCGAAATCGGTAGCTACCAGGGCATCCGCCACCGCCGTGGCCTTCCGGTTCACGGCCAGCGCACCAAGACCAACGCGCGTTCGCGCAAGGGTCCGAAGCGTACCGTCGCCGGCAAGAAGAAGGCGAAGTAACCCATCCGTTTACCGGATGTGAGTGAACCGAATTTCGTAGGAGAGTAAGAATTGGCTACCCCAAAGACTGCGCGTAAGACGCGTCGTAAGCAGAGCAAGAACGTTGCCGTTGGTCAGGCGCACATCAAGTCGACCTTCAACAACACCATCATTTCGATCACCGACACCACGGGTGCTGTCATCAGCTGGGCATCCTCGGGTGGCGTTGGCTACAAGGGTTCGCGTAAGTCGACTCCGTTCGCCGCACAGCTCGCCGCAGAGGCAGCTGCTCGCCAGGCGCAGGAGCACGGCATGAAGAAGGTTGACGTCTTCGTGAAGGGCCCGGGTTCGGGTCGTGAAACCGCGATCCGTTCGCTCCAGGCTGCTGGCCTCGAGGTCGGACAGATCAACGACGTCACCCCGCAGGCGCACAACGGTTGCCGCCCGCCGAAGCGCCGCCGCGTCTAATTGTGTCTAGTCGCCCGTTCTCACTTCGTGAGCGCGGGCGACTGCACCGGTCTTGACACCGGATTCCGTTTGTCCTCCGCATTCTCCCTAACTCCCTTCGGGTCATTCCCGTTGGATACGCCAAGCGTCATATAGCGGACGCTTTGCCGAAAGGAACCACACAGTGCTCATTGCACAGCGCCCCACACTCACCGAGGAGAACGTATCCGAGTACCGCTCACGGTTCGTTATCGAGCCGCTTGAGCCGGGTTTCGGTTACACGCTCGGAAATTCGCTGCGTCGTACGCTGCTTAGCTCCATTCCTGGTGCCGCAGTCACGAGCATTCGCCTCGACAATGTTCAGCACGAATTCACCACCATCCCGGGTGTGAAGGAAGACGTGACGGAGATCATCCTGAACGTCAAGCGTCTTGTCGTCTCGAGTGAGCACGACGAGCCCATCACCGCGTACCTCCGTAAGACGGGTGCCGGTGAAGTTACCGCAGCGGACATCTCGGCTCCCGCCGGTGTTGAGATCCACAACCCCTCGCTGGTAATCGCAACGCTTAACGACGACGCAAAGTTCGAGCTCGAGCTCACCATTGAGCGCGGCCGCGGCTACGTGTCGGCACAGCAGAACCGTAACGAGTACTCGGACACCGGTCAGATTCCGGTTGACTCGATCTACTCGCCGGTTCTCAAGGTGACCTACCGCGTTGAGGCAACCCGTGCGGGTGAGCGCACCGACTTCGACCGTCTCATCGTTGACGTTGAGACCAAGCAGTCGATGGCTCCCCGTGACGCGATCGCCTCAGCAGGTACCACCCTCGTTGAGCTGTTCAGCCTCGCGCGTGAACTCAACGTCGAAGCAGAAGGTATCGAAATTGGCCCGGCCCCGGTCGAGCAGGTCATCAGCGATGAGCTCTCCATGAGCATCAACGACCTTGACCTTTCGGTGCGCTCCTACAACTGCCTCATGCGTGAGGGTGTAACGACTGTTTCGCAGCTCGTTGCGCTGAGCGAGAGCCAGCTTCTGAACATCCGCAACTTCGGCCAGAAGTCGGTTGACGAGGTCCGCGACAAGCTCGCATCCCTCGGTCTGACCCTCAAGGACAGCGTTCCGGGCTTCGAAGGCACCCACTTCTATGGTGCTGGCGAAGACAGCGGCGAATACATCTAAGCCGCACTAGCGGCCCGTATCTGAGAAAGAGAACTACGAATGCCTAAGCCCAACAAGGGACCGCGCCTCGGAAGCGGCCCGTCTCACGAGCGTCTCCTGCTTGGCAACCTCGCTGCGCAGCTGTTCACGCACAAGCGCATCCAGACCACCGAGACCAAGGCTAAGCGCCTGCAGCCGGTGGCCGAGCGCCTCGTGACCCACGCGAAGAAGGGTGACCTCGCTGCACGCCGTCGCGTGCTCCAGGTCATCACCGACCGTGGTGTCGTGCACGAGCTGTTCACCGAGATCGCTCCGCTGGTTGCAGAGCGTCCGGGTGGCTACACGCGCATCATCAAGACTGGTTACCGCAAGGGCGACAACGCTCCGATGGCCGTGATTGAGCTCGTGCTCGAGCCCGTTCAGTTCAAGAACAAGGCTGCTTCGGCTGAGGCCCCGGCCGCTTCGGAAGCTCCTGCTGATGAGGCTCCGGTTGTCGAGGAGTCGGCTGAGACCGCAGACGTCGAGGTCACCGAGGCTGACGAGGCCGCCGTCGAGGCTGCTGAGGCTTCGGCTGACGAGGCTGCTGCTGCTGAGGAGGCCGCTGAGGCTGACTCTGACGCTCCGGCTGAGGAAGCTGCTGCTGAGGAAGAGACCAAGTAGGTTTCGCCTTCCGGTAACGCTTTGGACCCCCGCACTTCGGTGCGGGGGTTCTTTGCGTTTCCGGGGCATTGCGTTCGCGCTTCCGTGCTTCGCGCTTCCGACATTCAAGTAAATTCGTCACTCGATGTAGCCCTGGGCATCGAGGACTGCATTTCGTGACGGGCTTATGGGGGATGCTGCGCAAGCCGGTCACTCGATGTAGTTGCGGGGCTGTGGAGTGCATTTCGTGACGGGTTTGCGGTGGGGCTGGGTGCAATCCGGTCACTCGATGCGATTTCGGGGCCGTGAAGTGCATTTGGTGACGGATTTGCGGGGAGGGAGGGCCGCCGCGAAGCCTCGAACGGATGCGCATAACGAGAAAACAAGCATCGTCGCGTTGACTTTGGGTCACTCTGACACTAACCTCGCTCTAACAGTTAGGGTGAAAATGACTCAAAGTAGTGTCGCGCTCGGCAACGACAACGGCAACGGCAACGTCATCCGCCTCGCGGTGTCGACAGTGATCTTCGCGCTGCGTCCGGCGAAACATCCCTCAAAGAAGTGGGACATTGTGATGCCTGTCGTTCTGCGAACCCGCGATCCACACGAGGGCAAGTGGGCGCTGCCGGGAGGCTGGCTCCGCGAGGATGAGGGGCTCGCCGCCGCAGCGAGCCGCACCCTCGCCGAAACCACGGGCCTGCATCCTGCGTATCTCGAGCAGCTCTACGCCTTCGGGGCGGTCGATCGCTCGCCGACGCGCGTCGTGTCGGTTTTGTATTGGGCACTCCTTCGGGCGGATGCTGTGCAGCAGCGCGCGACGCCCGAAAACGTCGAATGGTTCTCGGTGGATGGCCTTTGGGGCCTAGCCTTCGATCACGATGAGATCGTGCAGTACGCGCTCTGGCGGCTGCAGAACAAGCTCGACTACAGCGGAATCGCGCAGGGATTCCTGCCGGAATTGTTCACGCTGTCCGATCTGCGCGAAGTGCACGAGGCCGTGCTGAACAAGCCGCTCGACCCCGCGAACTTCCGCCGCCAGGTCGAGGGCTCGGGGGAGATCGTGCCGACGGACCAGTTCCGCAAAGGCAGCCATCGCCCCGCACGGCTGTATCGCACAAATTCCGAGGTTGCCCTTGCGAGCCACGGACCGCTGAAGCCGGACACGCAATGAGCGGGTAAGCACCGAGCGCACGCCGCATTGCCGGTAGCGCTCAGGATTGGCGAAGTGCGGGCAAGGGCAAGCGCTACCGGCAATGAGCGCAATCCGCTGCATTGCGGGTAGCCGCCAAGATTGCCGAAGTACGGGCAAGGGCAAGCGCTACCGGCAATGAGAACCGGCGACGCCCCCGCGCTGTCCACGACAGCACAAGTGCAGCGCACACCCCCACCGCACCTCAAACCAACCAACACGCAGCACCGACGCTGCGCACTCACGAAACCCAGCGCATCCACGCACCAAAGGAAACAACGATGTCTCACACCGCAACCACCGAAAACAAGGCGTCCGTCGCCCAGAACATCGGTCGCATCGCCCGCAAACAGAGCAACCAGTCGGCCTGCGGCACCGACCTCGCCGAGCCCACCTGGGACTTCGACCGCATCCCCGGATATGGGCCCGGCGCATCCGCCCGCGACATCATCCCGCTGAACGCGCCAACGCAGGGAACCCTGCCCGCCGAATACCGCGAGGCATCCGACGAGGAGCTGCACCAGCGCATCCAAGCCGCCAAAGACACGCTCCAAGACAAGCTCGTGATTCTCGGCCACTTCTACCAGCGCGACGAGGTCGTGCAGCTCGCCGATTACGTGGGCGACTCGTTCCAGCTTGCGAAGGCGGCCCTCGCGCATCCTGATGCCGAGGCGATCGTGTTCTGCGGTGTGCACTTCATGGCCGAGACGGCCGACATGCTCTCGAACCCGAACCAGCACGTCATCCTGCCGAACCTCGCGGCGGGCTGCTCGATGGCCGACATGGCGAACATCGATCAGGTCGAGGATGCGTGGGAGCAGCTCGTCGAGATCTACGGCGACGAGGCGGATGCGGAGGGTCGAGTGCCGCTCGTGCCGGTCACCTACATGAATTCCTCGGCGGCGATCAAGGCGTTCTGCGGGCGCAACGGCGGCATCGTGTGTACGTCGTCGAATGCGTCGACGGTGCTCGAGTGGGCGTTCGAGCGCGGGCAGCGGGTGATCTTCTTCCCGGACCAGCACCTCGGCCGCAATACCGCGAAGGCGATGGGCATCAGCCTCGAGGACATGCCGCTGTGGCGCCCAAACCTGCCGCTCGGTGGCAACACCGAGGATGCGCTCGAGAGGGCGAAAGTGATTCTCTGGAACGGCTTCTGCTCGGTGCACAAGCGCTTCACCGTGAAGCAGATCGAGCAGGCCCGCGAGCAGTACCCCGACGTGCGCGTGATCGTGCACCCCGAGTGTCCGATGGATGTGGTGGATGCGGCCGACGAGTCGGGCTCGACCGACTACATCCGCAAGGCGGTCGAGGCGGCGCCGGCTGGGTCGACGATCGCGATCGGCACCGAGATCAACCTCGTGCAACGGCTCGCGGCCGAATACCCGCAGCACACGATCTTCTGCCTCGACGACGTGGTTTGCCCCTGCTCGACGATGTACCGCATCCACCCGGGCTACCTCGCGTGGGTGCTCGAGGGGCTCGTCGCGGGCGAAGTGCGCAACCGGATTTCGGTGGATGCGGCGGTCGCAGAACCAGCGCGCGTCGCGCTCGAGCGGATGCTCGCGGCGCTTCCGGCGGTGCGGTCGTGAGGCGCTTCGCTCCTCTTGTATGGCGAAGCCCGTATCGAGAGGCGGCGACACGAAGGGCAAAACCATGACCCGAACAGTCCTCGTTGTAGGCAGCGGCATCGCCGGCCTCACCGCAGCGCGGCACGCGCGCGAGGCGGGCCACGACGTCCTCCTCGTCACCAAGCGCCGCCTCGAAGACGGCTGCACCGTGCGCGCGCAGGGCGGGATCGGGGGCACGGTGTTCCCGGATGATTCGGTCGCCTCCCATGTCCACGACACCTTGGTCGCCGGCGCCGGACACTGCGACCCCGAGGCCGTGCAGGTGCTGTGCGAGTCGGGCGCGGAGAGCATCCACGAGCTCGCTCGCGAGGGCGTCCAGTTCGACACCGACGAGTTTGGTCAGTGGTGCCGCGGGCTCGAGGGCGCGCACTCGATCGCGCGCATCGTGCACGCGGGCGGCGACGCGACGGGCGCACGAATCCACGAGGCGCTGGTCACCGCCGCTCGGCGCGCGGGCGTTCGCTTCCTCGAGCACAGGATGCTCCGGGAACTGATCGTGCGCGACGGTCGCGCCGTCGGCGCCCGCTTTTCGAAGCTCGTCCCGATCGCCGAGCCCGTCGAAGTGCAGGATGTGTTCGCCGAGCCCGTCGAGGTGCTCGCACTCGAAGCCGACGCCGTCATCCTCGCCACAGGAGGCTACGGCGGCCTGTACCCGTTCACGACCAACCCAGACTCTGCAACTGGCGACGGCATTGTCATCGCCGCTCGAGCTGGTGCGGAGCTTGCCGATCTCGAGTTCATGCAATTCCACCCGACGGTCCTCGCTGTCGGGGAGCCGTTCCTGATTTCGGAGGCGGTTCGCGGCGAGGGCGCGACTCTCGTCGACGAGACGGGCTACCGATTCATGCTCGACATCGATCCGCGCGCGGAACTCGCCCCGCGAGACATCGTCGCTCGAGCGATCGCGGCCCAGGGAATGCCCGGCTCGCCGGGTGCAGGCGAGTCACCCTCACGCTCACAGAGCAGCCGCGAAGCGGCGTATCGAGGTGTGCCTCTGGATACGGCCTGCGGCCTACTCGAGGAACGATCGCCGATTAGCCGCGAAGCGGCGTATCGAGGCGCCGAAGGCAGCGGTCGAGGCGCCTTCCTCGACGCCACCCAGCTCGGGCGTGACTTTCTCGCATCCCGTTTCCCGACGATTGATGCTGCACTCAAAGCGCGCGGACTCGATTGGTCCCGCGAACCGATCCCCGTGCAGCCAGCGGCACACTTCGCGATGGGCGGCATCAGCACCGATCTGTGGGGCAAAACCACGGTTCCGGGGCTGTACGCCGTCGGCGAGGTCGCCCGCACCGGCGTGCACGGCGCGAATCGACTCGCGTCGAATTCGCTGCTCGAAGGTGCGGTCTTCGGAGCGCGAGTCGCGCTGGCCATCGGCATGGATGCGAACCCCAGCTCGTCGAGTAGCCGCGCAGCGGCGTATCGAGATGTGCCCCTCGATACGGCCTGCGGCCTACTCGGGGATCGTCGCTCGCCTCTCGATACGGCCTGCGGCCTACTCGGGGATCGGGATGGCCGACTCGCGGAACGCGGTGCCGAGGAGCCAAACGAGCCATTCTCCCGCGCGGCGCTGCAGCAACTCATGTGGCGCAACGCCGGCCTGATCCGAACGGCCGAGGGGCTCGGCGAAGCCGAGCAGCGCATCCACCACTGGCAGACCACCGCAAACCCGCAAGACCCCGAAGACCAGAACCTCCTCGAACTCGCCGCCCTCGTTACGCAAGCGGCGCTCCAACGAACCGAATCCAAGGGCGCCCACTTCCGCGCCGACGCAACGACCGCCAACACGACGCTCGCACCAACGCACTAGGACCCACATGCTGACCCCACACGAAATCACCCGCGTCGTCGCGATCGCTCTCGAAGAGGATGCGCCCTGGGGCGACCTCACCGCGTTGAGCCTCATCCCCGAGGGCGCGCAAGCGAGCGCCGAGCTCGGCGCCCGCGAGCCCGGCGTCTTCAGCGGCGGCGCCGTCTTCGCCGAGGCCTTCCGCCAGGCCGACCCGCGCATCCAGGTCACGCTCGAAACCCAAGACGGCCACCACTTCAACCAAGGCGACCGCCTCGCAACTATCCACGGCCCTGCCCGAGGCGTGCTGACCGGCGAGCGCATCGCACTCAACTTCATCCAGCGCATGTCGGGCATCGCGACGCTCACCGCGCAGTACGTCGACCGCACCAAACACACCAAGGCCCGCATCGTCGACACCCGCAAGACCACCCCGGGCCTCCGGGCCCTCGAGCGCCACGCGGTTCGCTCCGGCGGTGGCCACAATCACCGGCGCAACCTGTCGGATGCTGCGATGGCGAAGGACAATCACCTCGCCATCCTGCTGAACAGCGGCATGAACCTCACCGAGGTGCTCCGACAGGCCCGCTGGCGCATCCCGCACACCACCCACCTCGAGGTCGAGGTCGATCGTCTCGACCAGCTTGACGCGGTGCTTGCGGCCCAACCCGACTCGATCATGCTCGATAACTTCAGCCTCGACGATCTCCGCGCGGGCGTCGCGAAGATCGCGGGCCGCGCCGTCGTCGAGGCGAGCGGCGGAGTCAACTTCGACACGGTGAAACAGATCGCCGAAACCGGCGTCGACGTCATCTCGGTCGGCGCGCTGACCCACTCCGCCCGCGCGCTCGACCTCGGCCTCGACATGCGCATCACGAGCTAGGCAACCAGCATGACGACGACCGGGCACGACACTTCCTCGCACGCGCCTCTAACCGAACACCCTCGCACCAGCCCGCGGAAATCGGCCGCACCCGAAACCCTCCGCTACCTCGACAACGCCGCGACGACCCAGGTCCGTCCCGAGGCCCTCGACGCGCTCACCCACTGCTACGCCACGGTCTTCGGCAATCCCTCGAGCCACCACGAGGTCGGAGAGCGGGCCAAGGCCGTGCTCGAGGATGCGCGGGAACGCGTGGCGCGCATCCTCGGTGCCCGGCCGGGCGACGTGATTTTCACCTCGGGCGGCACCGAAGCGAACAACCTCGCGATTAAGGGCATCGCGCTCGGCAACCCGAAGGCGCGGCACGTCGTCACGACGCGGATCGAGCACGATTCGGTGCTCGAGTCGGTCGCGTACCTCGAGCGGATGCACGGCTACGACGCGACGTACCTCGGGGTGGATGCGCAGGGTCGCGTCGATCCCGCAGAGGTCGCCGCGAGCATCCGGGACGACACGGCGTTCGTGTCGATCGGCCTGGCGAACAACGAGATCGGCACGGTGCAGCCGATCGCGGAAATCGCGGGAGCCATCAAGGGGTTGAATCGGCCGCGCACGCTCCCGGGTCGCGCGTGGCTACACACGGATGCGGTGCAGGCGACGGGTTGGCTGCCGCTCGAATTCAAGCAGCTCGGCGTCGACGCCCTCACGATCGCGGGCCACAAGGTGGGCGCGCCGCGCGGCATTGGCGTCGCGGTGATCCGTGGCCGCATCCCGCTCGAACCGATCCTGCACGGCGGGGGACAAGAGCGCGCTCGCCGCTCCGGCACCGAACACGTCGCGGGCGCGATCGCGCTCGCGGTCGCCCTCGAGCTGGCCGAGGCAGAACGGATGCAGGCGGCAGTCGAAGCCGAAGCCCAACTCGGCCGCTTGGTCACGGAGGTGCGGCAGCGCATCCCGACCGCAAGGCTCACCGGCCCGGAGCCGACGGCGCTCGCGGCGTCGACGGCCAGCGATCCGAAACCCGATGTCGAACGAGCCGAGACCCCAGCGTCAGCGAGGACAAGGCTCCCGAATCTCGCGAGCTTCGTGTTCCCGGGCACAAGCGGCGAGGCGGTGCTGCTCGAACTCGCGCGCCGCGGCGTGATCGCATCCTCGGGCTCGGCGTGCGCCGCGGGCAGCGACGAGCCCTCGCACGTGCTCACCGCCCTCGGCATTGACCGCGAGACCGCGCAGACCTCGGTGCGGTTCACGCTTCCGCATGACGGCACCGGATTCGAGGGCGTCGCAGGGGAACTCGAACTCGCGATTCGAGCACTGCAAGAAATAGGCACCTCGTCGACCTAACGCAGGAGCTGTCACCCGGGCTAACGGGCCCGCAACGACGCTCCGAAACGCTCCGCAGGTCCGTCGCTCGTTGTCCGAACACTGCCGCGGGACTGCATCGAGTGACGGATCCCCGCAGCGGACGTCGCGCCGCATGATTGCGTGTGCAGACAGCAACTCACCCCAACAACCAGGCAAGATAGACCCCATGGACCAAATCGCCACGGTGCGCATCCGCCTCGACATCGCGTATGACGGCACGGCCTTCAGCGGCTGGGCGACACAGCCCGAGCTGCGCACTGTGCAGGGCACCCTCGAGGATGCGCTGCGGATCATCTACCGCGATCTGCCGGAGTCCGGCCCGCTGCTCACGGTCGCGGGGCGAACGGACGCGGGGGTTCACGCCACCGGACAGGTCGCGCACCTCGATCTGCCGGAGTCCGCTTGGGAAGCGACGGCGCGCGGCAACCGCGACGACGGCCCGGCCGATGCACTGATGCGCAGGCTCGCGGGGGTGCTCGGTCCCGAGTCGGATGTTGTGGTCACCCGCGTGACCGAGGCGCCGGAGGGTTTCGACGCGCGGTTCTCCGCAATTTGGCGCTCGTACGAATACCGCATCGCCGACAGCACGATCGCGCCCAACCCGCTCGAGAGGCACCGCACGACGCTGGTGCGCCGCGAGCTCGACCTCGACGACATGAATCGCGCCGCCGAGGTACTCATCGGCCTCCACGACTTCGCGGGCTTCTGCAAGCCCCGCCCGCACGCCACGACGATCCGCACGCTGCAGGAGTTTCATTGGTCGCGCGACGAGGCTGGCGTGTTCATCGCGCAGGTGCGGGCGGATGCGTTTTGTCACTCGATGGTGCGCTCGCTCGTGGGGATGTGCGCGGCGGTGGGGCAGGGGAGACTCAAGCTCTCGCGGGTCCCGGCGCTGCTTGAGCTGCAGGACCGCTCGAACGAGTTCACGGTGCTCGCGGCGAAGGGCCTGACGCTCACCGCGGTGGGCTACCCGCAGGAGGCCGAGCTCGCGGCCCGTCAAACCCAAACCCGCGCGAAGCGCACGGCGCCACCCCACCTCAAGCTCGTTGAGTAGAACCTAGGATCGCCGAGTAGCCAGCGAAGCTGGCTACTCGAATCGTCGCTCGTCGAGTCGAGCCTCACGATCGTCGAGTAGCGCCGAAGGCGCGTATCGAGACGCGAGCAGCGCATCCCACCGACCAGCTCGCGCCTTGTGGAATCAGCCGAATCAGCGCATCCATCCCGAGCATTTCCCAAGTGCGCACGATGATTGCTTGACGTTGGTTCCCGAGTCGGCCTAAGCTATGTAAGTTGTCTGTGACTCTGTCATGGCATCGAAGTGGACCCTCTACCGCGACGTTACCAACGGCATCCGCCGTTGAAACTATCGCAACTGAGTGGGACTCACGACCAATCCCTTCGACCGAAAGATGCATAACTATGCGTACCTACACTCCGAAGGCGGGTGAAGTTACCCGTGAGTGGCACGTCATTGACGCCAACGACGTGATCCTCGGGCGACTCGCAACGCACGCCGCCGCGCTCCTGCGCGGCAAGCACAAGGCGATCTTTGCACCGCACGTTGACACTGGAGACTTCGTCATCATCGTGAACGCCGACAAGGTAGCGCTCACGGGTGCGAAGCTGCAGAAGAAGATGGCCTACCGTCACTCGGGTTACCCGGGTGGTCTCCGCGCCGAGAGCTACGAAGAGCTCCTTGAGAAGCGCCCCGAGCGCGCCGTTGAAAAGGCGATCCGTGGCATGCTTCCGAAGAACTCGCTCGGCCGTGACATGCTCAAGAAGCTTAAGGTGTACGCGGGTCCGGAGCACCCGCACGCGGCTCAGCAGCCGAAGCCATACACCTTTGACCAGGTTGCCCAGTAGCGGCAGGAATGACGAAGGACGAACAAGTGGCGACCATCGCAGACTCCATCGAGGAGCAGCCCACCAACTACAGCACCGAGACCCCTGCCGAGCAGGCTGAGGTTTCGGCTCCCCGCCCCGCACTCACCGTGCCGGGTGCTGCTGTCGGACGTCGCAAGCAGGCAGTAGCCCGCGTGCGCATCGTTCCCGGCACCGGCAAGTTCACGGTCAACGGCCGTGAGTTCGAGGAGTACTTCCCGAACAAGCTGCACCAGCAGCTCATCAACGACCCGTTCACGCTGCTCGAGCTCGGCGGCGCGTACGACGTTATCGCAACGATCCGCGGTGGCGGCCCCTCGGGCCAGGCCGGCGCGCTTCGCCTCGGTATCGCTCGCGCGCTCAACGAGGTTGACCGTGACAACAACCGCCCTGGCCTCAAGAAGGCTGGCTTCCTGACCCGCGACCCGCGCGTCAAGGAGCGTAAGAAGGCCGGTCTTAAGAAGGCCCGTAAGGCCTCGCAGTTCTCGAAGCGCTAGGCCGTTTCGAGAATATGGCTCGCCTATTTGGCACCGACGGTGTGCGAGGGCTCGCGAATCAGCTGCTGACAGTTGAACTCGCGACGTCCCTCGCCCAGGCCGCCGCGGTTGTGCTCGCGCGTGATGCGCGCGAGCACGGCCGGCGGCCCGTCGCGGTACTTGCCCGCGACCCCCGCATTTCTGGAGAGTTCCTCTCATCGGCGGTGGCTGCAGGCCTCGCATCCTCCGGGGTGGATGTGTTTGATGCCGGTGTCATCCCAACGCCCGCTGCGGCGTTCTTGACCGCCGACACTGACGCCGACTTCGGCGTCATGATCTCGGCGTCGCACAACCCCGCACCCGATAACGGGATTAAGTTTTTCGCCCGCGGTGGCTTGAAGCTCGCGGATGAACTCGAAGCTGAGATCGAAGCTCAGCTCGAGCAGGAACCGGCTCGCCCGGTGAACGGTGATGTCGGGCACATTTCCCGCTTCGCCGACGCGGAGGACCGCTACGCGCTCCACCTGCTCAGCTCGATGCCGGTGATTCACGAGGACGGCCGCGCGCCGCTTTCCGGCCTGCACGTCGTCATCGACGCGGCGAATGGTGCCGCAGCCGGTGTCTCGCCGCAGGTGTTCAAGGATGCTGGCGCGGAAGTTACCGTCATTGGTAACGAGCCCGACGGGCTCAACATCAACGACGGCGTCGGCTCGACGCACCTCGAGCGACTCCAGGAGATTGTCGTTGGCCTTGGCGCCGACATGGGCATCGCTCACGACGGAGACGCCGACCGCTGCCTCGCGGTCGACGAGAACGGTGAAGTCGTCGATGGTGACCAGATCATGGCGATCATCGCGCTTTCGCTGCGCCGTCGAGGCCTTCTCACCGAAGACACGCTCGTCGCGACCGTGATGTCGAACCTCGGTTTGCGCATCGCGATGAAAGAGCACGGCATCAAGATGCTCGAGACGAAGGTCGGCGACCGCTACGTGCTCGCCGAGCTGAACAAGCGCGGCCTCGCGCTCGGCGGCGAGCAGTCTGGCCACGTGATCATCACGCGCCACGCCACGACCGGTGACGGCGTGCTGACCGGGCTGACCCTCGCGACGGTGGTTGCCGCAACCGGTAAGCCGTTGTCCGAGCTGAAGCAGGTCATGAAGGTGTACCCGCAGGTGCTCATCAACGTTCGCGACGTGCGCAAGCACGACTGCGACACGGACGAGGGCGTGCAGGAAGCCGTCGGCGCGATGTCGGCCGAGCTCGGCGAGGGCGGCCGCGTGCTGCTTCGCCCGTCCGGCACCGAGCCTGTCGTTCGCGTCATGGTTGAGGCCGAAACGCACGAGCAGGCCGAAGACTGCGCGCAGCGACTCGCGGCAGTGGTCAGCGAGCGACTGGCGCTGTAGCGAGCCGCGAAGCTACATGAAAGGAGCTCGGTGCATCACGCGCCGAGCTCCTTTTTTTTGGTTGCCAGCGAACCTACGTGGTAACCAGCGAACCTACGTGCCGGTCGCGCGAACAGTCCGAAACCCATCCGGATTCTGATCCTGCCAGCGCCACGAATCGCGGCACGCATCCTCGAGCGTGCGCTTGGTGCGCCAGCCAAGCTCACGATTGGCTTTTCCAGGATCGGCGATGACGGTACCGAGGTCTCCGGCGCGCGGCGGATCGATCACGAATGGGATGCGCCGCCCGCTCACTTTGGAGTATGTCGCCACGACCTCAAGCACGCTATTGCCCGAGCCCGACCCGAGATTGAACACCTGGACCCCGGGAGAGGAGTGCCCCAGCGCGGCGACGTGCCCTTCCGCGACATCGACGACGTGGATGTAGTCCCGCACACCAGTACCATCCGGCGTCGGGTGCGTGTCGCCGAACACGTGGAGCTGCTCGCGCCTGCCGACCGCAACCTGCGCCACAAACGGCATGAGGTTATTCGGCTTCCCGAACGGGTCCTCGCCGATCGCCCCCGACTCGTGGGCGCCGACGGGATTGAAGTATCGAAGCAGGGTGACTTCAAGCTCGGGCCATGCCACCTGCGCATCGCGGAGCATCTGCTCGGACCAGGCCTTTGACCAGCCGTATGGGTTCGTCACGCCAACGCCCACGGGATGCGCTTCGTCGATGCTGGCGTTCTCCGACTGCGGTACGCCGTACACCGTCGCCGAAGAACTGAAAATGAGCTTCCGAACATCCTTTGCCCGCATGATGTCGAGCAGATTGAGCGTCGCGGTGAGGTTCACTCGGTAATAGCGCGTGGGGTGTTCGACTGATTCGCCGACCGCCTTGAGACCCGCGAGGTGGATGGCCGCATCAAAATCGACATCTTCGAGCGCAGCGCTGGTCGCTGCAAAATCGGCTAGATCGGCATTGATCAATGTGACCGGTTTGCCAGTGATTTGTTGCACCCGCTGAAGCGATTCGGGATGACTATTCGCGAAATTGTCCAGCACAATGACTGTGTGGCCTGCGTCGAGCAGAACCACAGCAATGTGCGAACCGATGTATCCAGCACCACCGGTTAGAAGGACTCTCACCTCATAACCGTAGCATCTTGGGATTCGCCTGATGGTGGGATCGCGTCTCAGCAATATGGGACAACTACGCGATAGTCTTGACAGTGCTACATCGCTACATGAAGGCTGAGGTGACGCAGTAATGATCGCGCCTGGTCAGGATTCCGTGCATGTTCGAGATACCGGACACGACAGCGTAGAAGTCACGGGCATGTCGGTTCAGGACGTCGAGTATGCGGTGAACGTGGTACGTCGGTTCGATGAGGAGCGCATCCGTGCCCGCAAAGTGCTGGAAACGCATCTCCTAGAGATGCAGCGAGACACACCGCTCGTGTCGGAAGCGACGCAACTTCAATTGCAACGGACCGCCGAGCTTCGCACGCAGCTCTTGCAATCCGAAGGGGCAGAGGACTATGAGTCCTTGGCTCAGCTGAGGGGCTCGCAGGAAAGCTCGGCTCGAACCTGGGTTTCGAGGATGAGGCAAAGGCATGAACTCTTCACCGTCGAGGTGCGAGGCCACACGCTCATCCCACGCGTACAGCTCACTGCAAAGGGAGGGAGTGACCCCCTCATCGCTGAGTTGATTCGTCCCCTGGCGCACGTGGGCCTAGACGGATGGGGGATTTGGGCGTAGCTCACGAGCCCGACCAACCTGCTCAGTGGCGGCATTCCCGCTGAAGTGGTCGTCACCTCGATAGCGCGGGCAAAGCGAGCAGCAGACCGTTACGCCTCAGGGCTCAGGGACGGACAGGGTAACGCGGCGTGAGTGGGGGATTCCCACCGCAGGACCTGCACTGTCCGGATCCCGGCGGCTGCACCGTCGCCGTTGATGAACTGGCAACGCTTTCGCGCGGTGGACGCCTGCCGACAGCTACGTTTCCGCCCAGTCGACATTGGTTTCGTGTGTATGACGCTCGTGACGGTTTCGCACAGTCAAATCCGGGTTACGGTGATTTGCGGTTTGCGCCCTTCGACGAGGTCGCTACCGGTGCTCGCGTCCCTACCCTCTACCTTGCGGAATCATTGGCCGCAGCCTTATTGGAAACGGCGTTGCACGGGGTGCACGAGCGCATGCCACGTGTTGTTTCGGAGCAGTCACTGTTGGGTAAGTTGCATGCCCACGTCATTCCCCCTACTTCTTTGACCCTGGCGGACCTTCGGGACGCGCAATTGGCACGTCTTGGCCTGGGGAGGGCGCAAATTGCCAGTGCGAGTGCGGAGCACTACCCCTGCACACGCCGAGTTGCGAGGACTATTCACGCGGAGGCTCCGGACTTGGCTGGAATAGTGTGGCACTCGCGGCAAGCAGAACTTGTCGGAGGCAAGCCAGTCGAAGTCGCCGTCATATTCGCTGGTCGCCTTCCTGCGGCACGCGACGCCTGGAAGTTGGGACCGTATCGGAACGCGTCGGGGTCGTTGTTGGAAGGTGCTGGACGACTCTTGTTGGACGAGCTTGCCGAAGAACTTGGTGTCATCATGTTGCCCGACCTCGACGACTAAAGACTTGCCAAGGCGCTGACGTCCATAAGGTTCAAGCTGCGGTCACTTTGCGGGGTAATTCACGGTTCCGCGGTCTTCCAGCGGTCGTAAAATTGATTCCACGAACAACGACGTTCGAGCCGAGGTGACTCATGAGCACCATTAACGCGGCGACCCCCGAGATGCCAATCGTCGACGGTGTCGGGCACGAATACATCCAACTTCCCGACGGGCGGATGCATGTCGCCACGATGGGTACAGGAGCGCCGGTCCTGCTCCTACCCGGTTTCGCGCAAACGTGGTGGGAGTGGCGCGACCTGATGCCGGCCCTCGCGGCTGCTGGCTACCTCGCCATTGCTCCTGACCTTCGAGGCGAAGGGTGGAGCAAGTTGCCTGTGCGGGGACTAACGCGAACCCGGCGTATGGAAGACCTCCTCTTACTGCTTGACGAGTTGGGACTCGACGAGGCGCGCATGGTGAGCCACGACATCGGTGCGATCTCGGCGTTTCAACTCGCGGTTCAGTATCCGGAACGGGTGACGTCTCAGGTGGCGCTCGCCGTGCCGCCGCTGCAAATGCGCGTCACCGCCGAAATGGTGCCGGGGATGGCGCACCTTTGGCACCAGGAGGTGCTCGCAATTCCTGGAGTGGGATCCTCGATGATGAAGTCGGGCCAGCTGCCTCGATGGTTCTTCTCGCACTTCACGGCCGAACCGCTCGACGCTGACATCGAAGCGACCTATGTGGAGATCATGGGCCATCCGCGGATCGTGAAATCCTGCGGCGTGCTCTGCCGAAACATGCTGTTTCCCGAGCTTGGGAGGCTCATGCGCGGAACGTATCGGGACGTGCGACTCGAGATGCCGTCACTTTGGGTGTTCGGGAGCGAAGACAAGCCATTTCCTGAGCGCATCGTGCGGAAGGCGTTCGCGCATCCTGAAATTTATGGACGCGATGCACGGCTCGAGATTGTTGTCGGCGCGGCGCACTTCCTTATCGACGAAGCACCGGAAGCGACGACGAAGGTGATCTTGGAGTTCTTTGCGGATTCTTGAGCACCCTCGATATGCGCTTCGGGCTACTCGGGGCCCTTCGATACGTCGCTTCGCTCCTACTCAGGGGGCTTGGGAACTTCGTTGCGAAGTCATGACAATGTGCCCGTCGTGGTCCCGTTTTGCCCGATCAAAGCGTATTCTTGGCGAACTAAGACGGTGCAATGAACCCCCTAACTAGGAGGCGGTTTTGACTGATTCAGCAGTGGCCACCGACGAGTCCGCCAAGGGCGGAGTTCGCGTCGCGGTCCAAAAGTTTGGCACGTTCCTCTCCGGCATGATCATGCCGAACATCCCCGCGCTCGTCGCGTGGGGCCTCATCACAGCTTTTTTCATCCCTGACGGCTGGACCCCGAACGAGGGCCTGGCATCCCTCGTCGGCCCAACCATCCACTACCTACTCCCATTGCTCATCGCGAATACCGGTGGGCGCATGGTCTACAAAGAGCGCGGCGGCGTGGTCGCGACCGTCGCGACCATGGGTGTCATCGCGGGTTCCGACTTCCTGATCGCGCAGTTCAACGCGACGCTCCCTGCAGGGGAAAACGAACTCGGCCAGGTCCACATGTTCATCGGTGCGATGATCATGGGTCCGCTCGCGGCCTGGGTCATGAAACAACTCGACAAGCTCTGGGACGGCAAGGTCAAGGCGGGCTTCGAAATGCTCGTCAACATGTTCTCCGCGGGTATCCTCGCGCTGATCATGGCGATCTTCGGGTTCTTCATCCTTGCCCGCATCGTCAACTGGATCATGGACATCCTCAGCCTCGGCGTGAGCTGGCTGATTGACACTGGCTGGCTACCGCTCGTGAGCGTCCTGATCGAACCCGCGAAGGTCTTCTTCCTCAATAACGCGATCAACCACGGCGTGCTCACACCGCTTGGCACCCAGATGGCCGCGACCGATGGCAAGTCGATCCTCTTCCTCCTGGAAGCGAACCCGGGGCCCGGCCTCGGCATCCTGCTCGCCTTCACCTTCTTCGGCGTCGGAATCGCAAAGGCGACCGCGCCCGGCGCGATCATCATCCACTTCTTCGGCGGTATTCACGAGATCTACTTCCCGTATGTCCTGATGAAGCCAGCCCTACTGATCGCGGTGGTCCTCGGCGGCGCGACCGGTGTCGGCACGAACATGGTCTTCCACGCCGGCCTGCGAGCCCCCGCATCCCCGGGCTCATTCATCGCGATCATGGCCCAAACCGCGAGCGACAGCTATCTCGGTGTGATCCTCTCGGTCATTCTCTCCGCCGCGGTCTCCTTCCTCGTGGCCGCATTTATCCTGAGGCTGTCGCGCAAGCGCGACCTTGAGACAGAGGATGCGCTGGCCAAGGCAATTGCGCAGACCGAGGCTAACAAGGGCAAAAAGTCGGATGCACTGTCTGGCTTGGCAGCGTCCGGCGCCTCCGCAGGTGCGGGCGGAACTCAGGCAGCAGCAGCGACGGCCTCGGGAACCGCGGCAGGCGCATCCCCGTATGCCTCGACAGGTGAGGCGAGCGCCGGAGCGGGTGGCGCATCCACCCCGGCCACCGCGACCCCCGATCGCGAGATCAAGAAGATCGTCTTCGCCTGCGATGCCGGAATGGGGTCGAGCGCGATGGGCGCGAGCGTCATGCGCAACAAGATCAAGAAAGCCGGGTTCGATGGCATCGAGGTGACCAACCTCGCGATCGCGAACCTAGATACCTCCGCCGACCTGATCATTACCCAGAAGGAACTCACTTCGCGGGCGCAGATGAAAAACCCAGACGCAATCCATGTTTCGGTTGATAACTTCATGAATTCACCACGCTATGACGAGGTCGTGGAGAGAATCCGCGAACAACGCAGTGCTGATGGCGGCGCTGGTAGCAGTGCCGATAGCGAATAACGAACCACCATTAAGGAGAACCGCATGTCCGTGCTAACCCCCGATCGCGTATTTGCCAGCAGCCCGATCACCGACAAGGACGAAGCGATTCGCGAGGCGGGCCGCCAGCTCGTCGGCGCGGGCGCGGTGACCGAGTCCTATGTCGACGCCATGTTTGATCGCGAGAAAACCCTGTCCACCTATATGGGCAATTTGCTCGCGATTCCGCACGGCACGAATGAAGCGAAGGACGAGGTGCTCGACTCGGCGCTCGTGTTCATCCGGACCGCGGCGCCCATCGACTGGGACGGCAATGAGGTGCGGTTCGTGGTTGGCATCGCGGGGAAGGACGGCGGCCACCTCGAAATTCTCTCGAAGATTGCGCTGGTTTTCTCGGAGGAAGAAGAGGTCGAGAAGCTGCTCGCGGCGAGTGATGCTGCCGAGCTTTATGAGCTGCTGGGATCGGTGAACGAAGAATGACGAAAACAGCTGTCCACTTCGGCGCGGGCAATATTGGTCGCGGATTCATCGGACTCGTCCTCCACGAATCCGGCTATGACGTGGTGTTTTCCGACGTCAATGCCGAACTCGTCGACGCCCTGAACACGGCCGGTACCTACGAGGTTCACGAGGTGGGTGCCGAGGCGAAGACGCACGTGGTTGATCGCTATCGCGCAGTGAATTCGGCGGCCAATGAGGCGGATGCGGTGGCTGCGGTTGCCGAGGCAGAGATCATTACCTGCGCGGTCGGGGTGGGGATTTTGAAGTTCATTGCCCCGGTGATCGCGAAGGGGCTTGCGGCGCGTTCGGCGGATGCGCCGAAGGCGGTTGTGATGGCCTGCGAGAACGCGATCAACGCGACCGACCAGTTGCGCGAGCACGTGCTTGAAGCTGATGCTTCGGTCGCGGCGAAGGCCGTGTTCGCGAATACCGCGGTGGACCGAATCATTCCGGCGGTCGACGCCAAGGGCGTGGACGTGGTCGTCGAGGACTTCTCGGAATGGGCCATCGAACGCGGGCCGTTCGCCGGCCGGGAGCCTGAGTTGTCAGGCGCACACTATGTCGACGACCTCAGCCCCTATATCGAGCGGAAGCTCTTTACCGTGAACACCGGCCACGCCACCGCGGCCTATTGGGGCCACCTCGAGGGGGAGCGGTCGATCGCTTCGGCGCTCGCGAACCCAAAGGTTCGGGCCGAGGTGGATGCGGTGCTCGCCGAAACGAGCGCCTTACTGATCGCAAAATACGGCTTCTCACGGGAAGAGCACCAGGCCTACGTGGATCGCACGATCCAACGATTCGAGAACCCCGAATTGCCGGACACCCCGGTCCGGATCGGCCGGCAACCGATGCGGAAGCTCGGGCGCCACGACCGATTCGTGCAGCCTGCGTATGAACTCGCCGAGCGAGAGATGTCCTATGACGCGCTGCTGCGCGGGATTTCCGCGGCGCTACGTTTCCGGGAAGATTCGGATCCGCAGTCGCAAGAGCTGTTCAAAGTGCTGACCGGATGCACGGCCGAGAGTGTCTTGGACCGTGTATTTAGTATCGACCAGGGCGATCTGCTCTACGACGAGCTCGTGAAGATCGTGCTGGCAGCGAAGAAGGACTTGGTTTAGGACCGATTTTGTTCTAGGTCGAATGCAACCTTCGCGAACCTGACCCAAGCCCAAGCCCGAGCCGAGCCTAGGCAGGGTCTGAGCCCGCCGCATCCACGTTGATCAACTGAGATATTCGACAAACTGATCCGAAGTCAGGATCGGCGCGAAGAAGTTGTTGATCCGTCGGAATGCGGCGGGCTCGTCTTCTTGACGGTGGCATCCGGTGGCATCGCCAATGATGATCGGCAAGAGCCCGTGGTCGCGGGCCGCGCGAGCGTTGCCCTCGATGCACCAATCGAGGTGGATGCCCGTGATCACGAGCACCTCGACTCCGAAGCGTGCGAGCGTGCCCGGAAGATCCGTCCCGACGAACGCCGTCTGGAGCGCGGTCTCGGGGAACTCGCGGTCACCGGGCTCGACGAGTTCCTTGAGCTCATCGACGAGCGCATCGTCCCACGCGATCTGTTCCGGAGTGGCGTCGATGTCGCCGGTCCAAGCGTTGTACTGTGCCCGATCAAAAGCGCTCTGCGGGTAGCCCGAACGGAAGATTGTGTAGCCAATCCAGTTGAAGAGTTCGAAGTTCCCCGTAGCTCGCGCGGCTTTGGCCACCTTGACCGTGGCCTCGAGGCTGCCGCGGAAGGCGTGACCTTCGGCGTACTGCACACCACCGGGCTTGTAGAGCGAATTCGACTGACTGACCGACAGGAACGCAGCCTTGCGCGAGAGGATTTCACGAAAATCAAGGTCCTGCCAGTGCTTCGCTAGCTCCGGAATCGACGCCAGATTGTTCGGTTGGAGCGGCGGATTCTGCGCGGCAGGGTCGAGCGCGACTGGTTCAAATGGGGTGATGCGTTCTTGCGCGACGGTGAGCGTGGTCATCAATTCTCCTAGGTGTCGCTGGGCAACCAACAGTGTTCAGGCTGCGTTCGGACAGTGTTCAGGCTAGGAGGAAGCGAGGGGATGCGCTCGCAGTGTTTCGAATTGTGTCGGAATGTGCCTGATCGCTTGGGTTTGATTTGGCACCCGAGCGACTGCAGCTCTTGCGGCGACGGTTGCAGTTACTGCTGCAACCGTCGCTGGGGAGAATGGTCAAAAATGAGGCTGGTGTTGGTCGCGGCGACTTCTTCGCGGGTGCTGATCTGATCCGAGACGAGTGTTCGCAGAGCCCCGGCATCCCGCACCGCTACGTGCATGAGAAAGTCTCGCTCACCGGCGACGAAGTACACGTGCTTCGACTCCGGCAGCCGTTCGAGATAGGCCTGAAACTTCCGCAAGGTGCCGCGGGCATGTGGATGGATACGGATCGAAATAAGCGCTTCGATCTGTAAACCGATGGCGGCGGGGTCGACTTCGGCATGGAAACCGGTGATCACGCCACTGTCCACGAGCGCGCGGAATCGCTTATGACAGGTTGAGTCGGCGATGCCAAGCCGAGACGCGAGCTGACTATTGGAGATCCGACCGTCCCGCTCGAGTTCACGAATCATCGCGAGATCAAGCTCGTCGAGGGTTCGGCGCACGGTATCGGAAGAATCAGTCACGTCGGCGTCCTTTCAGCATTGAAAATTCACAGGAGGAGAGTCGTACTCGAAGAATCTACCGTGACCCGCAGCCTCGAGGTGTGCCAGACGCACATGATCCAAGAACGCAATGTGGCCGACTTCGAAATCGAAGCCGGCCACAGCATCCTGCATGTCCCTCAGTGAGGTAACGAAGCCCCGTCGGATTACTACCGGCCAGGTGCCCACGCCACCAAGAATTACAGCGAAATCCGCTCGCTTTCGCCAATGCCGAGCGCGATCACAGTGTCAGGAGAGCCTGACGTGGCAAATAGCTCGCTAATACTCGCGGCATCTTGGCTAAAGTGAGCCCAGGAGTCCTCATGTACCGCGATCATCTTCTTTGCCCCGAGGATTCGCGTGGCCTCGAGCGCCCGCTCATTGCTGAACGTGATGTAGGCACCGTCGGCGATCACATCGAATTTCGCGCCACCCACATTGAGCACCGCGACGTCGATATTCGGGTGGTTCGCCGCGATACCTTCGATGATGTCGAGTTCGGAATTGTCGCCGCTGAAGTAGATCGTCGGCGCGCCCTCGACCTCGAGCACGAAACCAATCACTGGCCCCAGCGCTTCCCAGACACCTTCTGGGCCGTGATGGGCCGGAACCGCAGTGATCTTCATTGAACGGCCATCGGGTAACGCCAAGTCATAGGTCTGACCGTCTTCGAGACCAAGCACGTTCGCACCGAAATTGCTTGCCGTCTCGACAGTCGTGAGCGTCAGCGGCATCATCGTGAGAAAGCCGCGGCCCGCGACATCGAGGTTGTCGATGTGCTCATGCGAAGCCAGAATCAGGTCGATCGCGCCGAGCTCTTCGGGCGTCATCGCCGGACCGTTCTTCTTGATGACGGGCCCGGCTATCGGGTGGTGATAGGTCTGTGGCGGGTCAAACGTTGGGTCGGTGAGGATACGGACTCCCGCGTACTCGATGAGCAGGGTTGGACCGCCAATGAGGGTGACGTTGATTTCATCCATGGTGTTGTGCTCCAAAAGTTGTTGGCTATCGCGCGTTCTGCGCCTTCATCTGTTCGGTGATGTCCTCCGCGCCGTGCAGGACATAGAGAATTTCGCCCGCATCATCGAGCACCGGCGCATTGAGCGGCTGAAACCATCGCTCGTTGAAAGTGCCATCGCCCTCATCGAGGTCGTAACGAACGGCAGGCAAGATATCGATTTGTTTCGACGCGAGCACCCGCTCAATCGATTCGCGCAGAATTGTCGTTCCCTTGGCCTCGGGGTCATCCGGGTTGTCTGGAAACACCTCAAGAATGTCGCGGCCCATGGCACCTTCTCGGGTGCGCGCGGTCGACTCGAGGAAGCTATCCGTCGCGGCCACCACAATTCGGTTCGGGTCCACGACAATGTACTGACTCGGCAGCGCTTCAAACATCCGCTTGAAATCAGGTTCGGTGTTGGTCATGCCTCACGGCTCCTTCAACTTCGTTGTTGTTTGTGGAGGTTGAGAGTGTTCTTTCACTCTTGGAAGCAAGTAGACGCCAAGGGAAAACCTTGGACTAGTGCGAAATCTGTACCGGTAGTGACGCAATTTCTTCGCGACGACAGGCGGTTGGATGCGGTGCCTCCCGCATCCAACCGCCTGTCAGGTGTCAGACCGCGCGCAAGTATCAGACCGCGCGAAGGTGACGACCCCGTTCCGCAGTAAACCAGCTGCTGAACGATAGCGAGTACCGCGTGGGACCATCGAAGCCGATATCGCCTCTGAGGCGCGCATCCTCACATTGGCGATAGCCCCACCACAGCTCGTGCAGGATGCGTGGGGCGACAGTGACTCGCAGGTCCAGGTCGACCTCATGCGGGCCGATCGCGGCGACCGGATTGCCTGCCCGCGCGCGGATCCAGCCGAGGGGCGCATCCGAGTCAAGAAACTCGAACCCGATCGTCAAATCATTCGCCGGCAACTGCTCGAAATTGAGGTTGTCCGACATGTGCTGCAGGATGCGCGCAATTGCGTGAGGTTCCTCGCCCGAAATCATCGGGCCCCAGTCCCGGGCCCAGATTCCATAAGCATCGAGCAGCGGCCGCAGCGCGAGGCCCGCGGGCGTCAACCGATAGTCTCGTTGACCGCGCGCATGCTCAGCGGGCGACCGTTCAAGGACTCGGATGCTGGCAAGATACTTCAACCGGGAGGACAACAGGGTGCGCGAGAGCGCGGGCAGTGCCCTCGCGAGGGCATTGAACCCGCAGGATGCGATCATGAGTTCCCGCACGATAAGCAGCGACCAGCGGTCAGCGAGGATGCGCGTGGCGAGATCCAGCGGATAGAAATCGAGCGGATCGAAATCGAGTGCGGGACCGGGTTTCGGCGTATCTTCGCGGTCGAAACGACTACCTGGATGCATTAGGTCACCATCCGTTCTTGGTGCTGGTGCTGGAGCTGGTGCTGGCGTTCGCTGAGCAGTGCAAACCCTCCTTCGATCTGGTCGCGGACCTCATCGAGCACCTCGCGGATTGCGTGCGTGATGGTCTCGAACTCGACGTCTTCGGCGACGAGTGGTGGTGCGACATTGATGATGGGAATGTCATCGTCGAATGCGATTCGGGTGAGGACCCGGCGCTCGCGGAGCCGTCCGGTGATGTCGGCGTCCTCGTACACACTCCGGGTCGCATCCCGTCTCAAATGCTCCGGCGAGCGCAGCTCGATCGCCCAGAGGAACCCCGCGCCACGCACCTGGGCGACGAGCGGATGCGACGCGAGGGAACGCATCCACCCCTCGAGCGCGGGTGTGCGCGCTCGCACCTGCGCTGGCAGGCCGATGCGCGTCATAATCTCGAGGTTCTTGAGTGCGACTGCCGCCATGACCGGATGGCCGCCAAAGGTATTGCCGTGCTGGAGCAAGGCACCCGGCTCGCGGTACGGCTCGAGCACCCGGTCGTGCACGATCACCGCACCGATCACGGCGTGGGCCGAGGAGAGGCCCTTGGCCGTAACGATGATGTCGGGATCGAATCCGAAGGACTCCGACGCGAACCATTCGCCGACGCGTCCGAACGCCGTGATGGTCTCGTCTGCCACGAGCAAGATGCCATAACGGTCGCAGAGGGCTCGCAAACCTCGGGCATAGGACTCGGGTGCGTGGAGCATCCCACCGTGGTTTTGTACCGGCTCGATGATCAGCATCGCGATAGTCTCTGGACCTTCACGCTGGATTGTGGCTTCGACCTCGGCGAGGATGCGCTGGACCGCCGCCGCTTTCTCCGCCGCGGAATCGGCCAAGGCGACTTCGCGCGTATTGGACACCTGCACGCCGCCGCGAAGCAGTGGCTCGAAGGGCTCGCGGAGGTGATCGATGCCGTTGAGGCCGAGCGCGCCGAGGGTCGTGCCGTGGTACGCCGTCTTTCGCGAAATCCCCTTATACCGATTTTCGCCGCGCAGAAGGAAGTATTGCCGAGCGATTTTCCAGGCGGCTTCCACTGACTCGCCACCACTCGGGGTGAAAAAGACGCGGTTGAGCCCCGCCGGAGTCATCTCCGCGAGCCGCTCCGCGAGTTCGATCGTCGCGGGATGCGCATTGCCCCAAGTCGAGAGAAACCCGAGTTCTCGATACTGCGCGAGCGCTGCCTGGCCCAGCTCTTCACCATAGGAATGCCCGAGGTTGACGCAGTACAGATCGGATAGCGCATCCAGGTAGCGGTCGCCATTCGCATCAAAAAGGTAGGACCCCTCGCCACGAACAAAAATCTGCGGTGCGGGCCCAGCGACCGGGGCGAAGTGTCGCCACAGATGCGCCTGTGAACGATCTGCCCAAGCGAGTGCATTCATTGAACTGCTCCGAACTATTTGGGGTTGCACTATAGGGGCGCCGACTGGTGATCTACCCCGATGACACGATCGCCGAGGAAGAACCGCACGCCATTCCGCGGGCCATGGCCGCCGATGCCACTCGTGCCCCAGAACGTCTGTCGTGAGCCTTCCGCGAGATCGACCATATAGGTGCCATTAATCCGCACTTCGCCGGCCCGGATGCGCGAGGCGAGTGAGAGCGTCGCCTCGCGGTCGCTCCCGAATACGAAGGCATCGAGCCCGGTCACCGGGCCATTCGCGTGGCGCAGCGCCTCCTCGGGGGAATCGACCGCGTGAACCGTCACGAGCGGACCGAACAGTTCCTCGGTGGCATCCTCAGGGCGAGTGCCGGTCACCATGCCGGGCAGCAAGAACCAGCCGTCCATCGGCGGCAACGTGCCGGGGGCGACGAGTTCGCCACCCAAGGACGTGAGCCGATCGACGGCCTTAGTCAACGCATCCCGGTGACTTTCAAAAGCCAAAGGACCGACCTCGGTACCTTCCTCGAGCGCGTCGCCGAGCTGCAGGGTGGCGAGGCGATCTCGCATCGCCGCCACAAAGGCATCATGGATGCTCGCGGCCACGAGGATCTTGCCGGGCGCCTCGCACCATTGCCCGTTGATGCGGGTCATGCCAGCGACGACGGCATCCGCAGCGGCGGTAACGTCCGCATCCTCGAGGATAATGGCGGGGTTATTCGATCCGAGCTCCATTTGCGCCACGGCGAGATTCGCACCGGCGGCGCGGGCGACGGTGCGCCCGGCGGCATCGCCACCGGTGAACGAGATGACTTCGATTCTGGGGTCTTCGGTCAGCAACGCACCGATTCGTGAACTGCCGTGGACGAGTTGGAAGGCCCCAGTCGGGAAGCCCGATTCTGCCATGGCAGCAACGATGATTTCGGAGAGGAGCTGGCAGCCACCGGGAGCGTTTTGTGAGGGCTTCAGGAGTACGGGGCAGCCGGCTGCGATGGCGGCCGCGACTTTGCCGACCACGGTGAACGTCGGCGCATTCCAGGGCGCGACGATGAGTGCAGGCCCGAGCGGTCGGTGGAGCAGCAGTACCGGCCGATCGCCGTCGTGCAGCGTCTCGGATTCGCCGAGGTCTACTGCATCGGCAATAGCGCCGCGTACCCGGTCACCGAGCGAACCGGCGATGATCCGCGCCGTCGCGATCGGAGTACCGGTGTTGATGGAGTCCTGCTGCGCGATCGCCTCAACCGCGGTATCGAGGGCATCCGCCACGCGGTTGAGCAGCGCTACCCGATCGGCGAGCGGTATCGCTTCGAGCGTGCCGTCCGCGTGGATCGCCGCAGCCGAAGCTAGAGCCCGTTCGACGTCGGCCGGGTCAGTATCGCGTTTCGGTTGCCGGTCCTCACCGGTGTTCGGATCGGTGAGCATTGCGGAACTGGGTTCAAGTGTGAGCCAAGCGCCGTCGATGAACGAGCGTTGTTCGACGAGGGCGGGGGAGATTCGGGACAATGAAGCCTCCTGTGTTTGCGAGTGAGCTGTGGTGGGTGCCGGATCGGCCTAAAACATTGGGACGGCTGCGAAGGTCAGGACGGCTTAGAACGTCACGACGGCGCGGATGGAGTCGGGCGACCGCATTGCGGCGAACCCGTCGTTGATATCGGGGAATGACCAGTGCGAGGTCACCATGTCGACGAGGTTGAGGGTGCCCCGTTCAAAGTGATCGGCGAAGGCGAGCATGTCGCGCGAAAGCTGATTCGCGCCCATGTATGCACCCGCAATCTTGCGGTCGCCCTCGATGAGTTTCTCGGCATCGATTTCGATGCGCTTGCCGGCGGCTTGCAACCCAAGGATGGTGGCGGTACCACCAGGGGCAAGAATGTCGAATGCCAGCCCGGCCGTGGTGGGCGACCCTACCGCTTCAAAGGACTTATCCACGCCACCGGGACACAGCGCATCCACCTCGGCTACCAATTCGGAAGTCGAAAGCAGCGTGTCGGTGGCCCCAAACTTCCGTGCCCGATCGAGCTTCTCTGCATGCAAGTCGATGGCGATAACCCTTCGGGCCCCGGCAATCCGCGCGGCCTGGATTGCAGCGATACCGACCCCACCGCATCCCAACACCGCGACCGTATCGAGCGCGGATACCTCGGCGCCATGGACGACCGCGCCAAAACCCGTCGCGACACAGCAGCCCAGTAGGCAAGCGGATGCGGAATCGAGGGTATCGGGCACCGGCACGGTTGCCGACTCGGGCACGATGAATGCCTCCGCGAAGGCACCGATCGAACCGAGCAGGTTGATAGGTTGGCCGTTGCTATCGAGCAGTTTGGGGCGCTCGCGGATGCGCATTTCAGCGGTTCGAAGACAGCGAGTGGCTTTTCCGCTGACACACTGCGGGCATTGCCCGCAAGACGGGGTGATGCTCGCGATGACTCGATCGCCCAGCTGCAGTGACCGACAGTCTGGGCCGACCTGTTCGACCTCGCCGACGACTTCGTGACCGAGCACCGCTGGCGTCTCAATGGCTAAGCCGCCCTCGAGGTAGTGGAGGTCACTGTGGCAGAGCCCCACCGCCAGGGTCCGGATGCGTACCTCGCCCACCAGCGGCACGTCGATAAAGGCTTGTTCGAGCGCCAATGGTTCGCCCAGGGTGCGGAGGACTGCGGCGGTGATCTCGGTTCTGTGATCGCGATCACGCTGGGTTCCGCTGACCGAAGTCGATATCGATGTCATCCTCGACACCCTTTCTGTGCTTGCGTTCTTTGCTTACGAACTCTGCTTACGAACTCTGCTTACGACGCCGATATGCGCCCGTGCTTCTCGTGACGATCACGATACGAAGAAATTCAGGTGCGCAGGGCATTATCGAAATACGTTCAACAACCGCCGCGAGATATCCGTGGATTTCGAAGAAAAGAATCAATTCGGCAAATTTTGTCGAGGAATCTTCGCAATATCCGATGCTTCGTCGAAAGATGCGGATACTTGGCCGAAAGCATTCACGGCAATTATCGCCGCATCGGTTGCGATTGAACTAAGGAGGAACAATGCGCACTGCCATCGTTGTCGGAGCAGGCATCGTCGGACTCTCAACGGCCTGGCACCTGCAGGAACGGGGCTACGAGGTCACGGTCGTGGACGGTAAGGGGGTTGCCGCAGGTTCATCCTGGGGTAACGCCGGCTGGTTGACGCCCGGGAAAGCAATTCCGCTTGCGCACCCGAGCCTGTGGCTCAGTGGCCCGCAAGGCCTGCTCGACCCGGACGCTGCGCTCCACGTGCCGCTTCGTTTTGACCTCAACCTCTGGTCGTTCTTTGCACGCTTTATGGCGCACGCGAACAACCGTTCCTGGGATAAGACGATGGCGGGACTCACCCCGATCGACAAGATCGCCCTCGAGCACTTCGACGAAATGGTCGACGGTGGTGTTGACTCGTGGACGCGTGAGGGACCATTCGTGATCGGCTTTGAGGAAGAAAAGCAGGCGGTCGGGTTCAAGCACGAGATCGCGGGCGTGGTGCGGCACGGTCAAGAGGTGCCATTTGAGCGACTCAGTGACCCGAGCGAACTCGCGCCCGTATTGTCGGAACGCGTGAAGTCGGTGTACCGCCTCGATGGTCAGCGCTTCCTCGAACCGGGTCCCTTCACGCACGCGCTGGGGGACGCTGTGGCCGCGCGTGGTGCGAAGATGAAGTTCGGACACAACGTCAGTGCGGTGCTTCAGGGCCGACAGCCCGCGGTGCTACTCAAGAATGGGGAACAGCTTCGCGCGGACAAGCTCGTGCTTGCCACGGGCGCCTGGCTGCCGAAACTCGCTCGTCAATTCGGCGTACGCACTCGCGTTCAAGCAGGACGTGGGTACTCCTTCTCGGTGGCAACCGAGAAACCACAGAATTACCCGGTTTACCTGCCGCACGCGCGTCTCGCCTGCACGCCGTACCAGGGCCGATTCCGCATTGCCGGAACCATGGAGTTCCGTCGTCCGGACGAGCCGCTCCAGCCCCGCCGCATCCAAGCGATCGTCAAGCAAGCAAGTCAGCTCTTTACGGGCGTGGACCTCTCGGACCGCAAGGACGAATGGGTTGGCTCTCGACCTGTTACCCCGGACGGGCTGCCGCTGGTCGGTGCAACCCGAGCAGAGAACATCTTTGTTGCGGGTGGACACGGCATGTGGGGCTTCGTCCTCGGCCCCGCCACCGGCAAGCTCCTCGCCGAGAAGATCGACACGGGCCGTACCAACCCGGCGATCGCACCGTTTGACCCGCTGCGATGAGCGATAACCAAACCCTCACTGACGCAGCCACGCGCTTTCGTCACGCGATCATTGATACTGCAGCGATCACTGAGAACGTCGCGCACCTCAAGTCCCTTGCAAGCGTCGGTGAGTTCATTGCAGTAGTCAAGGCTGACGGGTATGGCCACGGCGCCGCACGGGCCGCCCGCGCGGCGATTGCCGGTGGCGCGACGCGAATCGGTGTGGCGGATCTTGATGAGGCGCTCGACCTCGTTCGGGCCGGGCTTCGTGAAGTGCCCGTGTTGGCCTGGCTGCATCCGCCGGGCGAAGACTTTCGCACCGCCGTCGATGAAGGGATCGAACTCGGGATTGGCACGGAAGCACAACTCGAGGCGGTAGCTGCGGCGAGCGCCACGGTTGGACCCGCAAACGTGCACCTCAAACTCGAAACGGGTCTCGGCCGCGGTGGCGCGGCACCCTCGACCTGGACCGAACTATTCGCGCGGGCGCGTCAATTCGAGGCTGCCGGGTTGCTCGAAGTCGTTGGCATCTTTAGCCACCTGTCGGGCACCTCGGCCGAGGATGATCTCGCACAGCTTAAAGAGTTCACCCGGGCCGTGAGGCTCGCACAGGATGCGGGCCTACAGCCTCAACTCACGCATCTCGCGGCCACTGCGGCGACGATTTCGCTTCCGCAGGCCAGGCTCAACGCCGTGCGAGTCGGGCTCGGCATCTATGGCCTATCGCCCTTTGCTGACCGGTCTGCATCGGACCTCGGCCTGCGGGCAGCCATGACCTTGCGTGCACCAGTTGCCGCAGTGCGTCGTGTTCCCTCCGGGCAGGGCGTGTCCTATGACTACAAATATCGCGCGAGCCGGGAAACCACACTTGCACTCGTTCCGCTGGGCTATGCCGATGGCATTCCTCGGCAAGCGAGCGGGCTCGGTGAGGTCTCGATCGCTGGGAAACGTTATCCGATTGCCGGGCGGGTGGCGATGGACCAATTCGTGATCGACGTGGGGGATGCACCCGTCGCGGTGGGAGATCTCGTGACCGTATTCGGCGACGAACGCGAAAGCATCCCGACGGCGGCAGATTGGGCGGACGCGGCGGGCACGATCAACTACGAGATCGTTACTCGCATCGGTCATCGCGTCACCAGAGTCGAACGATAAAACAAATTGAAGTTCCCGGCCTAAAAAGCCGGGAACTTCAATTTGGCGGCACGTAAGCCTTGAGTACTAAAAGAGTCGCCTAAGTTGGGCTAGATGCTTATCGGTGTTGGCCAGCGCGGAGCTCAGCGCGAATGATGCTGGGGACGCGAAGCGTGAGCGGTGCGAGCTCTTCACCGACGGCATAGGTATCGTCAAAGAGGTAAGCGCCGGCTTCAGTGAGTGTCGTTTTCGCGTCGCGCCAAGTGGAGGTAAGACCGTCATCTTCTGGATTGGGGAGCGCCACATGCGCGACGTGCAGCCAGGTCACGAGGCCGGATGCTTGAGCACGCTCGGTACCAGATCCACCGGCCGTCGAACCGCCGCCCTCAGGACCGTGGTCTTTTGCTCCAACAGCTCCAACCGTCACGGCCGCGTCACCGCGATGAACTGCAATCGCGAGCTCTGCGGACGATTCTCGTAGCAAGAGCCTTGGGTTTCGGAGCGTGACATCGAGCATCCCGAAATGGGCTTTGAACTGAACTGCACCGCGAAATGCGAGCCGGAGTTCGTCCGGCTGTTGGTCGTACTGCTCGAGCCCAAATTGAAACTGTTCGCGAACTGTGCCCGAGTGGTTCTCCGAGGCCTGAACTTCAGCCTGAACCGCAGCACCGTCAGCAGACTCTGCGGAGCTGCGCGACGCCGTCAACTCGCTCGAGACCAAAGCTGCGCCATCAGCCAGCGCGATTTGGCCATCCCGAGCGGACCGAATATAGCGGACAAAGCTATCTTTGACGGCCCAATAAAGTCCAAGCCCGGCTCGGTTCGGGCCGTCGCCCGCCTGGCCCGCTCGGCCCGCAATGTTCTGCGTCATTCCTGTCTCCATCGACGGTGATTACTTCTTTGACTGGCTCGTAATTCTCGACGGGGCAGGGATAGTACCCATGTGCACAGTGCCCATACCCCTGCGGCCGGACGTGCCGCCGAGACACCATCAACAGGGATTCTTCCCGTGAGATGAGTGACGCAATGACGCATGCCCGTTGTGCTTCCTTGCGCTTAAAAGCCATCCAATGAAAAGAGGAATGAATGAACACATCAGTAGGCGCTGAGGAAAAGGTGCGCACTACGCCGACGGGGCCAAAGATCTTGGTCGTCCAACCTGACGTGCGCTGTGACATGGCTCGAATCGAAGACTGGATTGCGGAGTCGGCGACCGAGGTGGAGCTTGTGCGACCCTTTCTTGGCGAATCTGTCCCCGCGCATCCTGACGCGGATGGCGTGATTGTGCTGGGTGGTTCGATGAACGTGGGCGAGGAAGACCGTCATCCTTGGCTCACGGATATTGCTGTGATGCTTCGCGAAGCCGAAAAAGACGCCTTGCCATCGCTCGGGATTTGCCTCGGTGCGCAGCTCATGGCGGATGCGTTTGGTGGCGTCGTCGAAAAAGGCCACGACGGACTCGAATCCGGAGTAGTGGAGCTGCAGCGGACTGAGGCTGGTAAAGCTGACGCGCTGTTCGGTGCTCTCGACGATACTTTCCATTCGGGGGAGTTCCACTATGAGGCGATTTCGCGCCTGCCTGATCGTGCTGTGCGACTCGCAACGGGATCGCGGTATCAGAATCAGGCTTTTCGCGTTGGCCAATCTTGGGCAGTGCAGTTCCATCCGGAAATTGGTCCGGAGCGATTTCAGGAATGGGCCGAGCACGACGGTCGTGATGACCCGGCACGCGCCGCGGAATTTGAGCGTCAACGGGGAGAATTTCTCCGTTTGGATGCGCAAGCCGCTGAGTCGAATCAACGATTGATTGGCCGGTTCCTTGCGATTGTGAGCGAAGCGTGCGCCGCTCGGTAATAAGAACCGGGTGCATGGCGGGAATGTGACTGGTCACAATGCACATTCCCGAACTTGCACGAGTCAATGCGCACATATTCACTGGGCACATAAAACGCGGCGACAGTGTTCATTTCTGCCGCATTCCCGACCTGGCCGCGGCGGATGATTTCCTTCAGGCAGCGTGAAAGTCGCATTCTCTGAATTCAGTGAATGGTGCAGTCTCGGTGGCAATTAGCTCAGCAGCAATTAGCTCAGTGTCGTTCGAAGCACAGTGTCGCTCGAATTTCAGTATCGCTCGATAAATGGCACGGAGTAGTGCCAGGGAATTGCTCGCTGCTACGTACTCAATGGAGAGGCAATAAAACAATGACCATGAGGAATACTCATTCGGACGTGGCAAGTGCAAAGGCACCAGCCGAAGTCTCGACCAATTTGCTGAAAGGATCGATTCGCATCGTCACCATTGTCCTGATGGTGACCGCTGCGGCAGCCCCGCTTGTCGTGGTGTCCACCTATATCCCGATTTCATACGGCTATGGTTCCGGGTTTGCGACCTCGCTTACTTACCTCGCCGCGATGCTCATTCTGCTGCTCTTTGCAGTTGGCTTCGCGCAAATGGCGAAACGGATTACCGCCGCAGGGGCGTTTTATAATTTCACCACCCAGGGGCTCGGCCGTCCCGCGGGTCTCGGCGCCGGCTGGACGGTGATGCTGGCCTACAGCATGATTGCTCCGGCGATCAGTGGCGGGTTTGGTTACTTCACCTCGGCAATGTTCCGTGATTATCTCGGGCTCGATATCCCTTGGTGGGTCTGCAGCATCGGTGGCCTCGCCCTGATGTTCTTGATGTCTTATTTCAAGGTCACCTTCGCCGGCAAGGTGTTGGGAATTGCCCTCGGTCTTGAAGTGCTGGTGGTGTTCTTTGTGGCCACCGCCATCATCGTGCAGGGTGGGGCGGAAGGCCAGATGGTCGAGGCCCTCAACCCAGCAGCCTTCCTCGCAGCTCCCGCGGTTGGCCTGGGATTCTTCTTCGCCTTCTGGTCCTGGATCGGTTTCGAAACCACGGCAATCTACGGTGAAGAAACCAGTGACCCGAAGAAGTCCGTACCGAAAGCCACCTACATCGCGGTAATCACCTTGGGTCTCTTCTACGCGTTCGCGGCCTACGCCGGCATCGTCGGCTTCGGAAGTGAAACTCCAGAACAAGCCACGAACCTGCTCGGCGAATACTTCTTCGTGCTCGCCGACATGTACACCTGGCCGGTTGTCGGCGTGCTCATGGACTTCCTGGTGATCACCGGATTCTTTGCCTGTGCGTTCGCATTCCACAACAACGCATCGCGTTACTTCTTCTCGATGGGTCGCGACCGAATTCTTTCCCCGAAGCTCGGCCGCACCCACAAGGAACACAAGTCTCCTTACGTCGCGAACGCGGTGCAGGCAGGAATCGCGATTGTGACCGTGTCAATCTTCGCGCTACTGGGCGCTGACCCGCTCTTGCACCTTGGTACCTGGTTGCCGATCTTCTGCACGGCTGGCGTGGTCTTCGTACAGATGACCGTATCCATTTCGGTGATCGCCTACTTCAATCGGATCGGCAGAACCGGATGGCTGGACCGATGGAAGTCCTTCATTGCACCACTCTTAGGGGCTGTGGCGCAGTTCATCGTGCTCGTGCTGCTCACGATCTACATTCCATTCATTGCTGAGCACGACATCCTCGCGCTCAACCTCATTCCGCTCTACGTGATCCTGATCTTCGGGTTTGGTGTTGGCTATGCGCTTTACCTGAAGCGACGCCGTCCGGAGACGTACCAGCGCATTGGCACCATCTACGAGGATGAGGAGGATGCTGCCGTGCAGCCCGAAACTGTTGCCGCGAAGACGCGCTAAGCCGCGCATCCATAGCTAAATCGCGCAGCCAATAAGCCCAGCGGGCGTTGCCAGATCTACCCATCTGGCAACGCCCGCTGTTGTCTTTCCACGGCTCCCTAACCCCTGTGCCGGGGATGCACTGGGGCCGAAAAGATCATGTGCAACTTGCACATTGCTGCGGGGTTGCGCCCCCGTACCTTTATCAAAAGCTAAGCATCGTCAAAGAGATGAAAGTGAAGGAAACGCTTTGAACAACGTCGTTCAACGCGATGAGACGAAGGAACTCGTCGAATCGCTCATTGAAGAAAACCAGGCTGACGCGGCGAAGAAATTCGTCGAATCATTCATCGAAGAAAACCAGATCAAGGTTGTCAAGATGGGTGCTGTCGACACCGACGGACTGTGGCGAGGCAAGCGCGTAGCGGTGCGATACTTCGCTGACGCGGTGCACGCAGCTGGATCGAATATCTGCGACATCCTGTTCGGTTGGGATATCCAGGACACCCTGATCCCTAACCTGACATTTACGGGCTGGCACACCGGATACCCGGACGTCAATCTCCGCCCAGACCTGTCCACGCTGCGCGTGGCACCGGGCGAACCGAACACCGCACTCGTGATTGCCGACCTCTACACCCGCGAGGGTGAGCCGCTGGCGATCTCGCCCCGCGGCGTACTCCGCAAGGTCATTGAGCGCGCGAACAAGCTCGGCTACAAGCCGATTGCGGCATACGAGTTCGAGTTCTACATTTTCGAAGGCACCCCGCGTGAGGTCGCACGGGCAGGCTACCGCAACCTCGAGCCATACTCGGTTGGATCGCACACGTACAGCGTCTACCGCGACTCGGGCTCCGAGTTCCTGCTCGGCACGATCCGCGACCGACTCGCGCAACAGGGCATCTTCATCGAAGCCAGCAACAGTGAAAACGGCCCCGGCCAGTTCGAGGTGAACATTCACTACGGTGATGCGCTGCGTGCCGCGGACGACGCCCTCATCCTCAAGAACACGGTCAAGGAAGTTTGCGCCGACCTCGGCTACACGGCCTCCTTCATGGCCAAGATCAACGACGACCACGCGGGTTCCTCGGGCCACGTGCACCAGAGCCTCGAGAGCCTCGAGGACGGCACCGCGCTGTTCGCCAACAAGGAAGACCCGAAGACACTCTCGAAGCTCGGCCAGTCCTACCTCGCCGGTCTCGTCGAGACCTCGAAGGAATTCACCGCACTGAACCTGCCGACGATCAACTCGTACAAGCGAGTCGAAGGCGGCCAGTGGGCCGGATCTAGCGCCACCTGGGGTTATGACAACCGCACTGTCGCGATGCGCTCCATTCCGTCCTCCGGCGCAGCTGCTCGGGTTGAGAACCGTACCCCGGGAGCGGATGCGAACCCGTATCTCGTCCTTGCATCCACCATCGCCGCTGGTCTCTATGGCATTGAAAACAACCTCACGCCACCCGAGGCCGTCTATGGCAACGCTTATGACCTTGATGTCGCCGAAGAACTCCGCTTCCCGAACTCGCTGATCAAGGCAACCGAAATGCTCGAGAACAGCGCCGTCGCGAAGGAATACCTCGGTGAGGAATTCGTCCGCCACTACAGCGAGACCCGTCGCTGGGAAGTGCACTGCGCGGCAACCTCGGTTACCGACTGGGAGGTCGCTCGCTACCTCGAGCACATCTAGATCGCGGCGGCCGAGTCGCTGAGGTTGATTCTCTTAGGCTCGCCCCGCTCCCACACTGACTCATCGATCAAACCACTAGCCAGTTACATCGATTCACCCAATGGCGCGTCGCCACGACGTTCGTCGCGCCTTCGCAACTTATCCGACAGGACACTTTTATGACCAACCGACTCCAGGGCCGCATCGCCGCCGTGACGGGTGCCGCTTCCGGCAACGGCCGAGCCATTGCTGAAAAGCTGCTTGCTGAAGGGGCGCGCCTGGCCGCGATCGACCTCAACGCCGACGCCCTGAACAGCGTCTTCGGCGACCGCGACGACGTGCTCTGCGTACAGGCCAACGTGACCGACGAAGCCTCGCTTCGCGAAGGCTTTGCGCGAATCAAGGAAGAATTCGGTCAACTCGACATCCTCGTCAACAACGCGGGCATCGCGAAGTTCGGCACCTTCGAGGACCTCTCGACCGAAGAGTGGAACCAGGTCTTCGCGGTCAACTCGACCGGACCCTTCCTCGTCTCCCGCGAGGCGTACCCGCTGCTGACCTCGGGCGAAGGCGACCACACCCGCGCGATCGTCAACATCACCTCGGTTGAGGCCCACATCGTTATCTCCAGTAGCGGACACCCACAGGTGCACTACAACGCATCCAAGGGCGCGCTGCTGCAGCTCACTCGTGCGCTTGCCGTCGAGGGCGCGGGGAAGAACGTCCGAGTCAACGCGGTTGCCCCCGGCTTCATCGAGACGCCGTTCACGGCGGAGACGCTCAAAGCACAGGAGACCCGCGACTGGCTCATCGAACGAACCCCGCTCGGTCGCATTGGCCAGCCGGAGGATGTCGCCAATGGCGTGGCGTTCCTTGCCTCGGATGAGGCGAGCTGGGTCACCGGTACGACGCTCTTCGTTGACGGCGGCTGGACGGTCTACTAATGGCCGCACCAATCATCGGACTCTCTGCCGAACGCAGTGTGCAGAACTCGGCCTTCGGGCCGAAAGAGTCCATCATCCAGGTCTTTGAATATGCGGAGGCCGTCGCGGCCGCCGGCGGCAGGCCGGTCCTGCTGCCCGCGACCACGCGAATTCCCGAAGGCGTACTCGAAGGAATCGACGGGCTCGTGCTCGTCGGCGGGGGAGACCTCACCCCGGAGCTCTACGGCGAAACCGCCGGGGAGCACAACTACGGGATGAGCCCGATTCGGGATGCCTTCGAAGTTGAACTCGTCAATGACGCGCAACGCCGCGGCTTGCCGATCCTCGCGATATGTCGAGGGATGCAGCTCATTAACGTGCTGCGCGGCGGTAACCTCATCCAACACATCGAAGGCCACTGGCAAGAACAGTCGCCTAATGAGGTGCACCACGAGGTCGAGATCGACGCAGATTCAGAGCTCGCGCGCGTGGTCGGATCGACTCGCATCGGCGTCAACAGCTACCACCACCAAGGTCTTGGCCGCATCGGTGAAGGGCTGCGCGTCGTGGCCCGAGACGGCGAAAGTATCGAGGCGGTCGAGGACCTTGACCACAACATCCTGGCTGTGCAGTGGCACCCAGAGCACCTTGCCCTCACTTCGCCTACCCAACGCGCGCTCTTTGAAGACGTAATCGCCCGCGCCGAACGTCGGCGCAGCCAACACCACAATCAGCAGAAAGGGGTTGCGACTCATGTCTGACAACCAAGCCGTAATGAACGACTTCGATTTTCACGGCAAAGCCCTCGACACCATTTTTGACGACTACGTGGAGATGCTCGACTCGAAGCCGGTCGGGTACTCCAATAAATATGGCGGTTTCTGGTACATCGCCAAGAGCGACGATATCTTTGACGCCGAACAGGACCCGGAGACTTGGTCAGTAGGACCATCCATGCTCCTGCCTTCCTTCGGTACCGACATGCCGCTCATCCCGATCGACATTGACCCACCGACGCACGCCGGATTCCGCAAAATCCTGCTGCCGATGTTCACCCCGATGGCCGTGGCGAAGCTCGAGCCGGGGATGCACGAAACGGCACAGTCGCTCGCGGATGACGTCATGAACTCCACCGAGGAAGCCGTCGATGTCTCGGCGCTCTTTGCCCGGCCCATGCCGACGATCATCTTCAGCCGCCTGGCCGGGTACCCCGAAGAGGACTGGGTGCTCTTCGACCGCTGGGTCGACGAGATCATCTATGACCGCACCACGCATCCTGAGCGCGCGCACGCGGCCGGCGATGAATTGATCGCGTACATGGACAAGCTGATCAACCAGCGTCGCAACGACCCCGCGTCCTATGACGACATCACGAACCAGCTGCTGACGGCGAAAACTGACGGTCGCGAGCTCACCCACGAAGAGCTCCTGTCCTACGGATACCTCCTCTTCCTCGCCGGTCTCGACACGACCGCTTGGGCCATCCGCGCGGCACTCTGGTACCTCGCCCGGAACAAGGACGCGCAGCAGAAGCTCCGCGAAAACCCGAAGCTCATCCCGAACGCAACCGAGGAGTTCCTCCGCACGCTGTCGCCGGTACAGGCGATGGCCCGCACTGCACTCAAAGACACCGTGGTGCGCGGTCAGGAAATCAAGCAGGGCGAGCGCGCGGTGCTGGTCTTCGGCGCGGGCAACCGCGACCCGGAGGTCTACGAGGCCCCGAACGATATCGACATTGAGCGCGAGAACAACCGTCACCTCGCCTTCGGTGGCGGCATCCACCGCTGTCTCGGTTCGAACCTTGGCCGCAAGGAAGTGGTCATCTCGCTCGAACACTTCCTCGCCACCGTGCCCGACTTCGAGCTCGCCGAGGATGCACCTTGGCACGGCGTAGGTCCACTCAAGATCAAGATTAACAAGGAGCACTGAAATGGCTGAACTCTACGTCGACCAGTCTCGCTGCCAGGGACACGCGCGCTGCTACATGCTCGCGCCGGAGACATTCATGATCGATGACGAAGGCTACGGCTTCGTCCGCGAGGGCCGCGAAGGCTCTTACGACGAAGAGAACGTCCGCAAGGCGATCCGTAACTGCCCCGAACGCGCGATCAAGATTCGCGGTGAGGAAGAAGCGAAATGACCGATGGAATCGTCGTGGTCGGCGCCTCGGTCGCCACCACCGCTTTCTTGGAACGACTGCGGGAGCTTGGCAACAAGGAGCCTGTCCAGATCGTTGATTTCGATGGCGATGCACCGTACGACCGGCCACCGCTGTCGAAGCAGTATCTCGTTGACGGAGATACCGAAGCGATCCGCGTTGACTGGGCTGATCTCAATGCGCAGCTCGTCCGGGCCCGTGCCGTCGGTGTCGACGCTGCGGCTCGAACGCTCGCGGTTGAAGATGCCGTAACGGGCGCTGCCACGTCGATTCCGTTCAGCCAACTCGTCCTTGCGTGCGGGGCAACCCCCGCACGCCTGCCCTTCGAGCCGAGCAACACGCTCGTGCTCCGAAGCGCACAGGACGCTCGGGCACTTCGCGAATCAATCGCTCCGGAAGGCTCGGTACTCGTGATCGGCGCCGGCGCGATCGGCGTGGAACTCGCTTCCTCGCTCGCCGCGCGCGGTGTCACCGTCACCGTGCTCGATCGCGCGACCGGCCCACTCGAGCGATTGCTCGGTGGTCACCTCCAAACTGACATTGTCGATTGGCTTGCGGATGCAGGGGTCACCACGCGCTTCGACGTCGGCATCCGTCGGGTCGAGCAGGTCGGTGACGGCTGGGAGATCGAGATCGATGAGGGCGAGATCCTCCGTGCCGACCGCGTGATCAGCGCGGTGGGGGCTCGGCCCGCCGTCGCTTGGCTCGAGAACTCTGGCTTGCTCACCGATGGTGCACTCCTGGTGGATGCATCGGGCTCGGTCCTCGTGGACGGCCAACCTCTCGAGGTGGTCAGCGCGATCGGTGACGTGGCTTCCCGCCATACCGGTGGCGAACGACCCACTCGAACCGAGAGCTGGGCCGCGGCGAGAGAACAGGGCACCAAACTTGCCGAGCGGCTGTGCGGCGCTGAAGCCTCACCCACCGGCTGGGACTACTTCTGGACCGAAGTCGCCGGACGACGCGTCCAGGTAGTTGGCTCCCTCGACCCGAGCGGCGAACTCGTCCTCGAAAGTGAAAACCCCGAACGGCGGTCCTCGCTGTACCGAGTCGATACACCGACCGGCACAACAGGGTGGCTCGGCATCAACGCCGCCCCCAAAATCGCCAAACTCCTCATGGCTCCGACGACGTAGCCGAACGCATCCGCGGGCACTGCACTGCACAGTACTGAACTGCACTGCATTACCCGCAGACAAGACTCTGCGGGCTTGCCCCGCGCTAAGAAAGTGAGCACCGATGACGGACTCCAAAATCGACGTGTGGAACCCCGCGACCGAAGCAAAGATTGACGAGGTCAAGGCATTTACCCGCGAAGAAGTTGCCGATGCGGTCGAACGGGCACAGCGCGCACAGCGCGAATGGGTCGCCCTGTCCTTCGCCGCACGACAGCAGCTGCTCTACGACATCGCCGATACGGTCATGCGCCACCGCGACGAACTCGCCCAGCTCGAATCGCAAGACGTTGGCAAACCGATGCGCGCGGCACTCGCCGAAGCCGAAAGCGTTGCGGGGGTCTTCCGCTACTACGCAGGCGCAATCGACAAGCTTTCGGGCGAGAGCATCCCGGTGGATGGTGGCGTCACCCTGACCTTCCACGAACCGGTTGGTGTCGTGGGCATCATTACCCCGTGGAATTTCCCACTCCCTATCGCATCCTGGAATATCGCTCCTGCGCTCGCGGCCGGTAACGCCGTGATCGTCAAGCCAGCGAGCCTCACGCCGCTATCCACCCGCCGACTCGGGGAACTCGTCGAAGAGATCAGCCCGGTTCCAGGCCTCCTGCAGGTCGTAACCGGCGGTGGCGGTTCGGTTGGCAGCACGCTGATCGAGCATCCGGGCGTCCGGAAGATCAGTTTCACCGGTTCCACCGAGGTCGGGCGATCAATTCTTCAGTCGAGCGCACAAGACTTCACCCGCGTGACCTTGGAACTCGGCGGCAAATCAGCCAATATCGTGTTTGCGGATGCGGACGTCAAAGCGGCCGCACAGGCCGCACCTTGGGCAGTCTTCGACAACAGCGGGCAGGACTGCTGTGCGCGCAGCCGCATCCTCGTGCAACGAGATGCGCTGGATGAATTCCTCGAGGAATTCGTCAGTGCCACTGATGCGCTGCGCGTCGGCGACCCGGGGCAGCTCGAAACCGACCTCGGCCCGCTTGTCTCTGCGGAACACCGCGACACGGTCCTGAGCTTCATCGATGATGACCTCAACCTGCTGTTTAAGGGGCGTGCCCCGGAGGGTAAGGGTCACTGGCTCGCACCGCATATCGCGCTTGACGAGTCCGGGGCAACCCGCGCTGCCCGCGAAGAAATCTTCGGACCGGTCGCGGTGGTCATCCCCTTTGACACCGAGCAGGATGCGATTCGGCTCGCGAATGAATCGGTCTACGGCCTGAGCGGCTCGATCTGGACTGGCAACGTCGGTCGTGCACTGCGCGTCGCCCGCGGCGTGGAAAGCGGAACGCTCGCGGTCAATTCGAATTCATCCATCCGTGTGCAGACGCCATTTGGCGGTTTTAAGCAATCGGGCATCGGCCGCGAGCTGGGGATGGAAGGCCTCCGCGGCTACACCGAACTCAAATCGGTATTCCTGAACGGACAATCATGAGCACCACAACGATCACCAGCAGCGAGGGCAACACCATGACGGAGGACTCTACGCCCGTCGCCGATCTCAAAATCCTCTACGGCAGCGAGACCGGCAACGCGGAATACCTTGCCTATCAAATCAACGAGTTCGCAGGCGAGCAGGGGCTCACGAGCGAACTCCAGAGCCTTGAAGACTGGCTGCACGACGAAGATCACCGCATCAGCCGCTTACTGATCGTCACGTCCACGCATGACAACGGTCACATGCCGACGAACGCCGAGGACTTTTGGGGCTGGCTCGGGCAACTCCCGGCTGGCGCCTTCGAGGGCCTGCCCTATGCGGTGCTGTCGATCGGCGACTCGATGTACGAGGACTTCTGCAAGGCGGGCCACGATATCGACGGTCGACTTGCCGAACTGGGTGCCGTACGCGTCACCGATTCGGCCGACTGCGATATCGACTTCGACCTCACCGCCGCCGACTGGTATCCGGCAGCACTCGAAACGCTTCGCGAGACGGCGGCCTGGACGGGCACGATCGACGATTCTGGAGCTGATTCGGCTGAGCAGATCGCCGAGGACCGGCCTCAGGATGCGATGGTCACCGCCCGTGTGGTCGCGGCTCGTCGCCTCTCGGGCGAGGGTTCCGCCAAGCACGTCACCCACTACGAACTCGAATTTGAGGATGACGCGTTCCAGTACGAACCCGGCGACTCGATCGCGGTGTTCCCGCGGAACTGTGATGCGCTGGTCGACGAATGGATGCAGTTATTCAACGTCGCAGAAACCGACACCGTCACGGTCGGTGGCGCCGAAATCCTCGCCCGCCAGGCGTTGCGCGAAGAAGTCGAACTCAGCCTGCCGCATCCTGGCCTGCTGATTTCGATCGCTCGGGTGCGGCCTGGCAATGAGCTGGCACAGGATGCGCTGCGAGTAATCCAGGAAGGCGACCGGGAGACCCTCGACCGCTGGCTTTGGGACAAGGACATTATCGATGTCCTCGCCGAACTCGATTGCTTGAACGTCACGCTGCAGGATGTGATCGATGAACTGCGTCCGATCCAACACCGTGCCTACTCGATCGCCTCGAGTCCACTCGTGGACGGGAACCGCGTGCACCTCACCGTCTCCGGCGTGGAATATGAATCCTTCGAGCGTCACCACCGGGGGACCGCAAGCGCGTTCCTCGAACAGGCCGCCAAAACGGGCGAACCGTTCGCCGCGAAACGGCTACCAGCACACGAATTCCGGATCCCTGAGGAATCGGCGCCCGTGGTGATGATTGGCCCTGGCGTCGGCGTTGCCCCGTTCCGTTCGTTCCTCCGCCATCGAGTCGGGAGCGAAGCTTCGGGCAAGAACTGGCTGTTCTTCGGTGACCAGCATCGTGAGTGTGACTACCTCTACGAGGGTGAATTCACTGCCCTGGAAAAGGACGGTCGACTCGATCGCTTGAGCCTCGCGTTCTCGCGTGATCAGGCCGAGAAACACTATGTGCAGGACGAGATGCGTCGACACGGTGAAGAACTCGCGGCCTGGCTCGACGAGGGCGGTTACGTGTTCGTGTGCGGCGATAAAGCGCGCATGGCTCCGGACGTTGACCGAGCCCTCTTCGATGTGCTCGAAGCGCAGCTCGGTGCGGATTCCGCCGAAGCACGGATCGCGGAATTGAAGGCCACAGGTCGTTTTGTGAAGGACGTCTATTAGGACTGGTCGTCACCGGTTGGCCTGATCGTCAACCGTTGGGCCAACTACCGGCAAAACCCCAACGCGAGGAAGCAATCTCTATTGCTTCCTCGCGTTGGGGTTTCAAGCACCTTTAGGCAGCATCCACGCGGCTCTCCGCAACCCGGGCCGCCAGTGCGAGCCCGAGCCAATCAACATCGGCGAGAAAATCCGCGCCGAGAATCTGCTCGATTCGTTGGGTGCGTTGACGGAGCGTGTTGCGGTGAATAACCAGCACCTCGATCGTCTTGGCCACGGCACCGCCCTGGGCCGCAAATACTGACAGCGTTTTCACGAGTTGTGAGCCGTGTTCGATGTCGTAACGCACGAGTGGCTCGAGCGAACGCACCAAATCGACCACCGCATCCGTCAGCCCACGAAATACCTCGGGAAGTCGCACGACGTCCTCGATATCGCTGTATTCGGCGATCGGGAAAGTGCCCGAGGGCGTCGTCGATACTGCCCAATTTAAGGCCGCCTTCGCGTTCCTCATGGCGAAGAAAAGCCGCCTGTGATCGCTGGTCGTGGTGCCGATGCCGATTGCAATGCGCATCCGGTGTTCGGCATGCAACCGTCGCGCGGCCTGCGAAATTTGGCCATAGAACTCCGAGGGCACGCGACCGCCAGGGCTGTCAAGCAGCACGATGCCCGAGATGGAATCGATCAGCACGAGGGAACGCGGGCCAGAAACCTTCGCCAACTCTTCCTTGAGGTGACGGCTCGCGGTCTCCCAATCACCGTGCATATCGAGGATGCGAAAGGTCACGGGGCAGATCGAGCCCTCGACCGCGAGCTCGGACAGAATTTGCGCGGTCTTCTGCTCGGAATCGGCAAAGAGGAGCGCGGCAGCGTGCGAGGCACCGACCATGCTGAGGTCGATCGCTTCCAGGAGCACCTCGAGTTGGCCCGCGAGGGCGCTCACCTGACTCATGTCATTGGTGCGAAATCGCGATCGGCGATACAGCGTCAGCACGCCACGGGAGGCCCCGATCCCGAGCGTCACCGAGGTGCTCTCAAGCCCCTCGGTCCGTTCTTCGATCGCGGTCTGTGCTGCGGTTCTCGAGTGGGTGGTCCAGTTCCGGTGGCTGCCAGACTCGGGCTCGCGGAACGAGAACGTGATCGGCGTCGCGGTGTTGTCGCGGCGGCTCATGTAGTCGAGCATGCAGACTTCCGCGCCGACGAGTTCCAGGATGCGGCCAGCCGCGTACTGCAGAGCTGTCACCAGCGAGGTGGTCGAGGACAGTGGGAAGTCGATGAGGAAGCGCGCATTGGCGGCATTTCGTTTGAGCGCTTCACTCGTTTCGGCACGCACGAGGCCGAAAGCGAGGAGACCGCCGACTTCGACCGCGATGCTGAGCTCGTTCTCGCCGAAAGAATTGGGCTCGGTGGAGTACAAAGCGAAGACGCCCAGGAGGCGCTCATTTTCATCGATGATCGGGACCGCGAGCATTGAATTAAATTCGTCTTCGACGAGGGAATCCACTTCGAAATAGCGCGGATCTTGGCTCGGCTGGTGGGGGAGGATGACCGACTCTTGACGCAGTGCCGCCCAACCGGTGATGCCTTCGCCAAGCTGCAGCTTGACCGTGCCCACGCCCTTTTCTTGGCGCCCAGGTGTGGCCGTTTGCAGGACTAGCCGCTTTTCCTCTTCATCCCAGAGGTACACGAAGACCGAGGTCGTCCCCAACGCATGACCCACGAGCTTTACAGCCTCATCCGCGAGCGAAAACGGGTCCATTCCTCGCGTGAAGAGCAGGACGAGTTTCGACAGGAGGGACGCGCGGCGGTCCGCAAAACTGGAATCGTGGTTGGAAATCACTGGGGTCCTTAAACGTTTCTATTACGGCTTCTTTGCCCACTACGCTTCTTTGCCTACTAATAGGTGCCTAGTGCAGGTGCCTTGCTTTGTCCGGGACTCAGCTCGGGGACTTAGCCCGGAGACTCAGTCCGGAGACTCAGTCCGGAAGCCCAGTCCTGAGACTCAGCTCGAAGACTCTTTCCGGTTCGGGTGCAAGGCCTCGTGGAGAGGAATGTACCTGTGAACGGGCAAGGGTATTTGTGCGTTGAGTTGTGTGAGCAGCTGCCGTATGTGCAAAGAGTACATAACCTCGCCGCCGGTGGTGGGATGTGCTGGTTTTCCCCGGGTGTCTAGATCCAACCCTGGTCGTAGGCGCGCGCGGCGGCCTCGTGACGAGTCCGTGCATCCAACTTGGTCATCGCTTGGGACAGATAGTTGCGTACGGTGCCGGGCGCGAGCTTCAGCTCCTTGGCGATCTCGTCCACGGTGGTGACGCTGCGACTCACGCGCAGCGCATCCGCTTCGCGTGCGGTGAGGGGAGAGCGCTCGCCGACGAGGGCCCCTGCCGCGATTTCGGGATCGACCCAGCGGCCGCCCGCGGCAACTTTGCGGATGATTTCGGCGAGTTGCTGCGCCGAGACTGACTTCGGCGTGAATCCCGAAACCTTCGTTGCCAGCGCCCGCCGGAGGACCCCGGGGCGCGCGTGACGGGTGACGATGATGACCCGAGTTGGGACCGCGCGCAGGATCCGCTCGGCCGCTTCGACCCCATCCATCCCCGGCATCTCGAGATCAAAGAGGCAGACATCGGGCTGGAGCTCGGCAGCCAGTCGCACCGCATCGGCGCCGTTATCGCAGCTCGCAACAATCTCGATATCCTCTTCGAGGTTGAGCAGGGTCTCGAGGGCAGTGCGGATGAGTTCCTCATCGTCAGCAAACAGGACGCGGATCATCGCGGCAGCCTTCCAGTCAGGGTGAATTCGTCTCCGACGAGCGTGCTTTCGACCTCGCCATTCGCCTCGCGGAACGCCGCGTTGAGGCCGGCGATTCCGGAGCCATTTGTGGCCCGCGCCGAAGCAAGCGTAGTCGGGGCAGCGCCGTTGTTGCGCATCCGCACAATCCAGGTGTTGGATGCGCCGGTCACCTCGATCGAGGCAAAGGTCGCCTCGGTCGCGTGCCGCAGGAGGTTGGTGGTGCCTTCGCGGACAAGCCGCGCGAGGAGCTCTTTCGCGGGACCATTTTCGGGAGCCTCGTCGATCTGGAGCGTGCACGTGGTCCCGGCAGCTTCGAGCACGTCGACCGCATTCTTGAGCTCGTCCTCGAGCGAAACCTGCTGGTAGCCGCGAGCGATCGAACGAGTATTGGCCAGTGCATCCGCCGCGAGTTGCCGCGCGTCGCGGAGCTGTGCCCGAGCCGCCTCAATATCCGCGTCGAGGAGCCGCTCGGCCAGCTCAGTCTTCAGCGCGAGCACCTGCAGCGTGTGGCCCTGGGCATCGTGCAATTCATTCGCAAAGCGCAGGCGCTCGCGGGCGATCGCGAGATCCCGTTCGGTCTGGCGGGCGTCGTCGAGTTTTAGGACGACATTGAACGCCCACATGGACATATAGATCGTGAATGCGATGAACACACCCAGATAGATGGAGAACGCGCTGCTGGAAGAGGGGAAGTACAAGAAGTGCAGGACGGGCAAGAGACACAGGACCGTCATGATTGTCAGCGTCACGGGGCGAGGGAAGAGGCACGCAATCACCGATCCGGTCATCACCAGCGGAAAGGTTCCGAGCGCGAAATCCATATTCGCGAAGATCATGTAACCGAACACCACGAGGGAGCACAGCAGTGCGAACCCGAGGCCGAAGAGCTGTACGGGATGCGCGTGCTGGCCGAGCTGCCGAATGTCGCGTTGATGAATCCCACCGCGCAGGATCGTGACGCCAAGGCAGAGCCCGACGAGTATCCCGAGGACCGGCACCGTGACCCAACCGGCCATGCCCGCTTGCCTGCCCTCGAGCAGCACCACGATTGCGCCGAGGATGAAGATGCACACGAAGCTGATCACGGTGTAGAGCCAGCTCGCGAGCACGCTGCGGGCGGGGGCTGCTGTGCTTTTGGTCGTTGCGTTGCCTGCTTGATGTACGGCGTCTGCTGGTGTTGGCGGCGGGGTGCTGCTGGGCGACATGGTGGCGAGTGTACGGCAGTGACAAATGTCATGAATCGGGTGTGACACCGCCACGGAGAAGAGGTGTGATTACGACGCTACTGGGGAAGTGGCGATTCCGAGAACCTTGTATCAACGCCGCGGAGGTCGCGGCAATCGGATCAGTCCAACGAGAGGAATCACTTCATGTTCAGCGAATTCGTACCCCAGCTTCAGGCCTTCGTCGAAGGGCTCCCGGTCGCCGTGCAGTTCCTCGCCGTCGCGCTGATCAGTGCAATTCCGTTTGTTGAGTCGTATTTCGGTTCGGCCGTGGGCGTGCTGGCCGGGCTTCCGGCACCGCTTGCCGTATCCGCGGCGATCGTCAGGAAACCTGACCACAATGCTGCTGATGGTGTTCGGTGCGAGCGCAGTCCGTCAGCGTGCGACAGCGAAGCGAGAGCCGATCGAACCCAGCCGCCGTCAGCAGCGCATCCGCCGCATGCTGGACCGCTGGGGCGTGCCGGTGGTCAGCCTTGCCGGCCAGACCGTGCTGCCGAGCCAAATTGTCGCGGGGACCATGGTCTCGCTCGGCGCGAAGCGGAACCGCGTAATCGGCTGGCAGGTGCTGTCGATCGTGCTCTGGGGCGTGATCTTCGCCACGCTCGCCTCGCTGGGGCTGCTCGCGATTGGCTAGCGAGCGCCGCGGCGCTGTGCTGCGCTGTGCTGCGCTGCGCTGTGCTGTGCCGTGCCGCGCCGCTACGCTACGCTGCGCGATGCTGTGCTGTGCTGCGCTGTGTCGCGCGGTGCGGTGCATCGCAGTCCCGAACAGACCTGCGATACCACCGAAACTGCAGGATACCAATGCCGGGAAAGTGGTCTCTTGCATTGCGGGTGGTACTCAAGAGGAATCAGCTGCCCAGCGAGTGGTACTCAAACGGAATCAGCTTCTCAGCGGGTGGTACTCAAGCGGAATCAACTGCCCTGCGGGGTGGTACTGCGCGACCTAGGGCTTCGCGGCGGGGTGGTATCCAGCCAGGTCGTCCGTTGCGAACTTCTCGCGGACCGTCTCGAGTTCATCCCAGTCGACGTAAACCACAGACTGGTCGCCCTCCATGCCGGTGCCGGTGGTGGGGAGCGTGAAACTATTGACGTCGCGCGTGCGGATTGAAGTCATTGAGGTCGCGAGATTGAACATCGCGGTGCCATCGAGCGAAGAATCCGTGGCGACATACGGGGTTACCGAGCTCAGGAGATCGTTGAGTTTCCCTGGGTTGGTCAGGGTATCGCGCGAGATGAGCTCTGACATCACGGCCTTGAGATACAGCTGCTGGTTCGCGACGCGTTGGTAGTCGCCGTCCGTGAATGAATAGCGCTCTCGGACGAACACCAACGCCTGTTCGCCATCCAGGGTGATTGGTCCGATTGGGAAGTCATATCCCGCCGACGAGAACTCGTACTGGTTGTGCACGGTCACGCCGCCCAGTGCATCCGTCACGCCCTTGAAACCGTTGAAGTCGATCATCGCGACGTGGTCGATCCGCTGATCAATCAGACCTTCCACGGTCTGGACCATCAGCGGCACACCTCCAAGAGACAGCGCGGCGTTGATTTTCATCTCGCCGTGCCCGGGGATTTCGACGTACGAGTCGCGCATGATCGACATCAGCTGGATGCTCTCGCGGTCACCAGAAATGTGGGCGACCATGATGGTGTCCGCGCGGCTGCCGAGGTCAGTGAGCAGGGAATCCGAGGAGTCCTCGCGAGAGTCGGAACCGAGCAGCAAGATATTGAGCGGTGCTTCGTCGCCGTCGAACGCATCCGGTCGGAGGTTCTCGTCCGGGAAGGCGTTTTCGATCGTCTCGATCTCGTTGAGTTTCGACTGAACGTGCCACCAGAGAAGGCCCACGGCGACCAGCAGCAACACGAGTACCGAGGCGAGGGAGATCAGTGCGATTTTCTTGCCACGGCCCTTGGTGGCCGTTTTCACAGACGACATGACGCCAATTATCACACGGTAGAACTATGAATGTAACGCCCACGTAACGGTCGAGCACGGCTCGGCTGTACCATTGAAGGGCGTTCCACACTAGTGGATCGAAGTGAGCTCGGCAGCCTTCCGGACGGTCGGCGAGCCGGGCTTCGCGCGTTTCCCGCTACACCTTTCGCAGCAACACTCGATCGACCGTGTGGTCGGGGGCCTTGCGCAGGATGAGGCGGGCGCGAGAGCGGGTGGGGAGGATGTTCTCCTCGAGGTTCGGGAGGTTGATGGACTCCCAGATCCCGCGGGATGTTTCGAGCGCTTCTTCGTGCGAGAGATCCGCGTAGCGGCGGAAGTATGAGGAAGGATTCGAGAAGGCGCGCTGCTGGAGCCGCAGGAAGCGCTCCTGGTACCAGCGCGTGATGTCTTGGGTACGCGCATCCACATAGATCGAAAAATCGAACATATCGCTCAAGGCGAGGGAATTTTCCCCTGGAGGCTGCAGGACGTTTAAGCCCTCGACGATGAGCACATCCGGTGCATTCACGACGATTTCGGCGTTCGGCACGATGTTGTAGACCATGTGCGAATAGAAGGGAGCGCGAACTTCGGGAGCTCCCGACTTCACCTGCGTGACAAAACGCAGCAGCGAGCGGCGGTCGTAGGACTCGGGGAAGCCCTTGCGGTCCATGAGCCCGCGCCGCTCGAGTTCTTCGTTCGGGTAGAGGAAGCCGTCGGTGGTGATCAACTCGACCCGCGGGGTGTCTTCCCAGCGACGCAGCAGTTCGCGCAGGAGACGTGCGACGGTCGACTTACCCACCGCGACCGATCCGGCAACGCCAATCACAAAGGGCGTCGGGGCGCTTCGTTCGCCGAGGAACGATGTGGTCGAGCGCCGCAATTCGCGGGCGTTCGCAATATAGATATTGAGCAGACGAGACAGCGGCACGAAGACCTCGCGGACCTCGTCGACGTTCATGGGGTCGCCGAGTCCTCGAAGTCGGTTGACGTCAGATTCGTCGAGCGTGAGCGGGGTAGTGGGCGCTAATTCGGCCCAGTCTGCACGCGCAATCTCGACAAATGGCGTCGACCACTTCGTCTCGTCACTTCGGCCGGGAGCAGGCATAGATATCGAGTCTACTTGGTATCCGGCAGCCTAAATTCCGTCTACAAATCGCAGATTTTTTGGCGCGGATGTTGGGGTGCAGCCAGATGTATGCGCAATACTTATCCGCATGTGTGGAATTGTTGGATATGTCGGAGACCGACTCAGCCAGGACATCCTTCTCGGTGGCCTTGGCCGCCTCGAATATCGAGGCTATGACTCCGCCGGTATCGCTGTGGTAGACCCCGAGGGTCAGCTTCACCACCGCAAGCGTGCTGGCAAGCTGCAGGTGCTCCGCGATGACCTGATCGAAACTCCCTTGCCTGACGGCAACGTTGGTATCGGTCACACGCGCTGGGCTACCCACGGCGCCCCCACCGACGCGAACGCCCACCCGCACCTCGCGGATGACGGCAAGCTCGCAGTCGTACACAACGGAATTATCGAAAACTTCACTGCCCTTCGTAATGAACTTCTCGCCGACGGCGTCACCCTCCTGTCCGAAACCGACACCGAGGTCGCAGCCCACCTGCTCGGCCGCGAGTTCCGCAAGGTCGGAAACCTCGAAGCGGCCTTCCGCAACGTGGTCACCCGCCTCGACGGTGCCTTCAGCCTCGTGGCCGTCCACCAGGACCAGCCCGATGTGATTGTCGCTGCCCGCCTCAACTCGCCGCTCGTGATCGGCATCGGCGAGGGCGAAAACTTCCTCGGCTCGGATGTCGCGGCATTCGTGGAGCACACTCAGAAGGCGATCGCGGTCGGCCAGGCCCAGATGGTCGTGGTCCGCAAGGAATCGGTCGAGATCACCACCTTCGACGGTCAGCCCGCCGAGGGCGAGGCATTCGACGTCGACTGGGATGCAGCGGCCGCGGACAAGGGCGGTTGGTCGTCGTTCATGGCGAAGGAAATCGCCGAAGACCCGCAGGCTGTCGAAGACACTATCCGTGGTCGAATTAGCAACGGTACGGTGCGCCTGCCTGACCTCGAAGCGCTCAGCGACGAATACTTCCGCGACATTGACCGCATCCTGCTCATCGCTTGCGGTACCGCTTACTACTCTGGCCTCACCGGCGCTTACGCGCTCGAGCAGTGGACCCGCGTGCCAGTGACCGTCGAGCTTGCCCACGAGTTCCGCTACCGCGAACCGGTCATCTCCGACCGCACCCTCGTGGTCTCGCTCTCGCAGTCCGGCGAGACGATGGACACCCTCCTCGCGGTGCGCTTCGCCCGTGAGTCCGGCGCGAAGACCATCTCGATCTGCAACACGCAGGGCGCAACCATCCCGCGCGAATCCGACTCGGTGGTCTACACCTACGCCGGCCCCGAGGTCGCCGTGGCCTCGACCAAAGCCTTCGTGGCCCAGATCGCCGCGATCTACCTGCTCGGCCTGCACATCGCAAAGGTCCGCCAGACCCTCACCGATGAAGAAATTCGCGTGGAGACCACCGAATTCCAGACCATCCCGGACAAGCTCCGCGAAACCCTGACGCACCACGAGAGCATCAAGGAACTCGCTGGCTGGATGGCCGACACCCGCTCGGTGCTCTTCCTCGGGCGCCACACCGGCTACCCGATCGCGCTGGAAGGTGCGCTCAAGCTCAAGGAAATTGCGTACATCCACGCCGAAGGCTTCGCCGCCGGCGAGCTCAAGCACGGCCCGATCGCGCTGATCGAGCCGGGCCAGCCCGTGTTCGTGATGGTCCCCAGCCCGCGCCACGACAACGGACTGCACGCGAAGATCGTCTCGAACATCGAGGAGATCCGAGCCCGCGGCGCCCACGTGCTCTCGGTCGCAGAAGGCGGCGACGCATCCGTGCTGCCGTACAGCGAGGCCGTCTTCGCGACCCCGCCTACCTCGGTCTTCTTCGAGCCGTTCCTCAAGGTCGTGCCGCTGCAGATCTTCGCGCTCGAGCTGTCGACCGCGAAGGGCCTCGACGTCGACCAGCCGCGTAACCTCGCGAAGTCCGTCACCGTCGAATAGTCCACAGTGATTCACGGCATCGGGGTTGACACCGTCGAGCTCAGCCGTGTCGAATACGCGCTCGCCAATCCTCGGTTTGGCGAGCGCGTGTTTGCACCGGAGGAGCTCGCGCTGCCGCTGTCATCGATCGCGGCGCGATTCGCCGCGCGCGAGGCAGCGGTGAAGGCGTTGCGCGGGCTCCACGGGCTCACCCTGCGCGACCTCGCGGTGCACCGGAACCACTTGCAAGCTCCCGAGTTCTCGCGCAACGCGAAGTTGGATGCGGTGCTCACCTCCCTGGGGATCAAGCGGCTGCATCTCTCGCTCTCGCACGACCGCGACTACGCGACCGCATTCGTCGTCGCCGAGGGCCACGACCGATGATGTGGCGCCGATCATTGAGAAGCGGCCGGAGGGATCTTGTTCGGTCATTGAGTAGCGGCCGGAGGCCGCGTATCGAAATGACCTGCACGCTGTCGCGTTTCGATACGGGCTTGGCCCTACTCAACGAGCGGCATGAAAGGAAACGTCCGTGAAGCCCGTCATTGAGGTCGATCTCGATGCGATCCGCGACAACTATCGCGCGTTCGCCGACGCACTCGGCGTGCAGGTGATCCCCGTCGTGAAGGCGGAGGCATACGGCCACGGCGCGCTCGCGGTATCCCAAACCTTGGTCGCCGCGGGTGCGCCGATGCTCGGCGTCGCGGATGCGCGCGAGGGCACGACGCTTCGGGATGCGGGCCTCGACGTGCCCATCCTCGCTTGGCTCCACTCGCCGATGCAGGACTGGGACGCGACCTTTGCCGCAGACCTCGAAATCGGCGTCTCGTCGTTCGACATGCTCGCGCGGGTTGGCGATTACGCGAGCCGGGGTACGCGGCGGGACCTGCGCATCCACCTCAAGCTCGATACCGGACTCGGCCGCAATGGCATCCGCGAGGTCGACTGGCTCGCGGTCTTCGCGCAGGCCTGCGAGCTGGAGCGCGCCGGCCACCTCACCGTCGCCGGGCTCATGAGCCACATGGCCGGTGCGGGCGAATCGGAAGACTTGGCCCAGATCGCGGCGTTCGAGCGCGGAATCAACGTCGCGGCGTACGCGGGCCTGCATCCCGAGTTGCTGCACCTGTGCGCGACCGGCGCTGGCCTCAGGTACCCGCAGGCGCGCTACGACGCCGTGCGTGTGGGGATCGGGCTCTACGGTCTTTCGCCGTTCGACGCCGGCGAGGATCCGGGCATCACGCTCCGCCCGGCGCTCGCGCTGCGCGGGCCCATCGAGCACAGCGAGGCGGGCTGGCGAGTCGACGTTGGATCGGCCGACGGACTCGCCCCCTTCGCGAGCAACTCCGAGCCGCTGCCCCCGCTGATTGATAGCCACGGAGACCGCTGGCGCATCGCGAGCCTCGAGGCGACTCACTGCATCCTGGAACCGCTTGAAGCAATCGCCGAGCCGCCGGCGAAAGCCCGAGGCGACCGGCGCATCCTGACCCTGATCGATCGCGAGCCGGGCGGCTCCGCGACGGCGGACGACTGGGCCGCGGCCGGGGGCACGATCAACTACGAGATCACGACGCGGCTGTCGGGGCGGATCGACCGCGCGTACCTCGCGCCGGAGCCGCTGCAGGCGGCGGATGCGCAGGTCACCGGCGGCGACCACCGCACGGCGCCGCTGCGCAAGGCGCTCATCGACCTCGACGAGTTGCGGTTCGGGCTGCAGGAGCAGTTCGCCCCGGCGGATCTCAGCGCGGACGCATACGGTCACGGCGCCGCGAAGCTATTGCCGCTCGTGCTCGAGGCCGGGCGCGACGTGATCGGCCGGACCCGCGTCGACGTCGCCCGGCTTCGCGAGCTCGGCGCGCGGGATGCGCAGCTCCGGGTGGATGCGGGGCCCGAGACTCGCGAGTTCTACGGCTTCGGCGATGGCACGCGGCACGCCGCGATATCGCTGCGTTCGGAACTCATCAACGTGAAGCGCGTGTTGCCCGGCCAGGCCGTGAGCTACGGGTATATGTGGCGCGCGAGCCGCCACACGACGATCGGCCTCGTGCCGCTCGGCTATGCGGATGCGATCCCGCGCGCGGTGTTCGAGCGCGGCTACGTGAGCGTCGGCGGCGCGGTGATGCCGATCGTGGGTCGGGTCGCGATGGACCAAGTGGTCGTCGACCTCGGCGATCACGACTGCTGGCCCGGGATGCCCGTACACATCTGGGGCTCTACGACCGGCGACGTGAGCCTGCACGACTGGGCCGAGTGGACCGGGCTGAGTCCTGAGGCGCTGTGCGCGACGTTGGGCACGCGCGTGAACCGCGTGTACATGACGACGGAGCCGTACGAGTCGGCCGGGTTTGGCCGCTCGACCGTGCGCGTCATTTCGCAGGAGCAAGGAGACCACGCATGACCGAAGTGACCGGAACCATCCCGACCGCGGAGGCCATGGAAGCGTTCGGCGCGCGCCTCGCGGGGATGCTTCGGGCGGGCGACGTGGTCGTCCTCACCGGTCCGCTCGGCGCGGGAAAGACGACGTTCGTGCGCGGTCTCGGGTCGGCGCTCGGCGTGCGGGGCACGGTCGCGAGCCCGACGTTCGTGATTGCTCGGACGCATCCATCAGTGGTCGGCGGGCCGGCGTTGATTCACGTGGACGCATACCGGCTCGGTTCTGCGCTCGAGCTCGACGATCTCGACCTCGACTTCGAGACATCGGTCACCGTGATCGAGTGGGGCGCCGAGTTCGTCGCGGCGATCGCTGACTCGTGGCTCGAGATCGTGTTCGAGAGGCCGCGGGCGGGTGCTGCGGATTCTGCAAGTTCTGCGGACGAGGACGACTCGGACGACCCGCGCTCGGTCACCCTGCGCGCCGTCGGTGACCGCTGGTCTGATGTGGCGCTTCCGGTCATTGAGTAGCGCGCGGGCTCCGTCGCTGGCCGAGTAGCCGGAGGCGTATCGAGGTCTGGCTCGTTTCGATACGGGCTTCGCCCTACTCAACGAGCGATATGGGCTTCGCCTACTCAACGAGCGATACGGGCTTCGCCCTACTCAACGAGCGATGCGGGCCGCGTAGACTGACCCGTATGCTTCTCGCCATAGACACGTCCGCTGGGACCGATGTCGCCGTGGTGTCAGAGGGTGGTCGAGTTCTCGCGCAATCGCGCACCGTCGATACCCGTCGCCATGCCGAGATCATCGGCCCCAGCATCAGCTTTGTGCTGCGCGAGGCCGGAATCGGCCCGCAGCACGTCACCCAGGTCGTCAGCGGCATGGGCCCGGGATCCTTCACAGGACTGCGCGTCGGCATCGCCGCAGCGCGAACCTTCGCGTTCGCGCGCAATCTCCCGCTCATCCCCATGCCGAGCCACGAGGCGATCGCCCACGAGTGGCGGGCCGCGCATCCTGAACACGACGGCGCACTCAACGTGACCACCGACGCCAAGCGACGGGAGCTCGCCCTCACCCACTTCGCCGCGGGGGAGACTGTCGCGGGCGACTTCGTGCTGGTCCAGCCGGATGCACCGGAGCTTTCTTCGGGCGATGCGACGCACGTGCCCGCAACCCAGGTCTCGGCAGCGCACCTCGCGCTCGCGTGGCTCGACCGCGAGGCCGCGGGGGTCGAAGCGGCGGCGGATGAAGTGCTCTATTTGCGTGCGCCGGATGCGAAGCCCGGCGCCGTGCCGAAGCGGGTGACGGGTTGAACAAGATTGTGATTCGGACGTCGACGCCCGAGGACGTCGCGGCGATCTCGCGACTCGAACAGGCGGCGTTTCCAGAGGATGCGTGGAGCGCGGCGACCATTCGCTCGGAGATCGAGAGCGACCACACCGGTTATTGGACGCTCACCGACGGCGACGACGTGTACGGCTATGTCGGCGTGCTCGCGGGGCAGGGTTCGGGCGAGGCGGATGTGCAGACGATCGTCGTGGCGCCCGAGGTCCAGCGCGACAACTGGGGCACGCGGCTGCTGCTCACCGCGCTCGAGTGGGCGAGTGAGCGCGGCGCGAAGCTGGTGTTTCTCGAGGTCAGCGAAGGCAACGACCCCGCCCGCGCGATGTACGAGCGGCTCGGGTTTGAGTCGATCGGCCGCCGCGAGGGCTATTACGCCGGGAGCGGCGAGGCGGCCATCCTCATGCGCGGCCAGGTCGATCGCGTGCTGACTGCCGCATCCGCCAAGCTGCTGCCCCCGTTCCCGCTCGAACCGCTTGTGCTCGGCATCGAGACGAGCTGCGACGAGACCGGTGTCGGGATCGTGCGCGGCACGACGCTCCTCGCCAACGCGGTCGCGTCCTCGATGGATGAGCAGGCTAAGTACGGCGGCGTCGTCCCCGAGGTCGCGGCGCGCGCGCACGTCGACTCGATGGTGCCGGTGCTGCGCGAGGCGCTCGAGACCGCGGGCGTCACGCTCGACGAACTCGACGCGATCGCGGTGACTGCGGGCCCAGGGCTCGCCGGCGCGCTCATGGTGGGCGTCGGCGCGGCGAAGTCGCTAGCGATCGCCGCAGATAAGCCGCTCTACGGCGTGAACCACCTCGTCGGCCACGTCTGCGCCGACCTCCTGCGCGAGGAGGGTGAGCCGGTGCAGTTCCCCGCGATCTCGCTGCTCGTGTCGGGTGGACACACGTCACTGCTGCGCTCCGACTCGCTCACCGGCCACTCGGTGCTGCTCGGCGAGACGATCGACGACGCCGCGGGCGAGGCCTTCGACAAGGTCGCCCGCGTACTCGGCCTCCCATACCCGGGCGGCCCATCCATCGACAAGGTCGCCGCCGACGGCGATCCCAAGGCCTTCCGCTTTCCACGCGGCCTCACGCATCCGAAGGACCAGGTGAAGCACCGCTTCGACTTCTCATTCTCCGGGCTGAAGACCTCGGTCGCGCGGCAGGTCGAGAAGTTTGAGGATGCGGGTGAGCCAGTTCCAGTGGCTGACATCGCCGCATCGTTCCGCGAGGCGGTAGCGGATGTGCTGATCACCAAGGCGATCGACGCCTGCAAGGAGTACGACACGCCCCGACTGCTGCTCGGTGGGGGCGTCGCGGCAAACGCACGCGTGCGCTCGCTCGCGGCGGAGCGGTGCGCCGACGCGGGAATCTCGCTGCACATCCCGCCGCTCAAGCTCTGCACCGACAACGGCGCGATGATCGCCGCGCTCGGCGCCCAACTGGTGATGGCGGGGCGCGAGCCCTCGACCCTCGAGATCGGGGCCGACTCGACGCTCCCCATGACTACAGCGCAGGTTGACGAGGCGTTCGAATAATCTGCGACTTCAGTAGCTAGCTAGGTTCGGCGCAAGTGGGAGACCATAGGATGATCGCATCCACCAGGGGAGGAGCCTCGGCGATATGACCGACACGAACGGTGCGAAGGGCGAACCTCGTCTGCATCACGAAGATGAGCAAGAGACGATCGTCCCCGCGGGTGGCGGCACGTTTGGCGTCGACGGCGATGCGTCGGGGTTCGGGCAGGATGCGGGGGCCGGCGCGGCTCGCGAGGATGAGGGTGCTTCGGATGCGACTGGGTCTGCCGGTGCGGGCTTGGCCAGTGGCGAACAGCCCGACAGCGACGATCCTGCGAATGCCGAGATCGATGCATCCGGCGCGGAAGCCGGTGGGGCCACGACCACCGCGAGATACGACAGCAATATCGACTTGAGCGGCATGGACCGCGATCTCGACGCGAACGGGAACGGCACGAACGCGGTGCCAGCCGAGGGTGGCACGTTCGGTGTGACGCACGATGCATCCGGATACCAGACCGCAACCGGGCACCCGAACGCTTCGCCCTATGGCGACGGCTTTGGCGCAGGTCCGGGTGCTCAAGGGAACGGCCAGTTCGGTGCATTTTCGCCGCCCGCGGAAACGCCCGCAATGGCGCCGCCGCAGTACGGCACGCAGGTGGATGCGCGTCCCCGGCCCACAAGCACCGATTACGTCGCCGCGGCGCTCGGAATTATCGCGCTGCTGCTCATGCTTCTGCCGTCGTTTGCATACATGGTCGGTGGCGTGCTCGGCGTCGTCGCGGTCGTGCTTGGCGGTATGCGCCTGCGCGGTCCTGGCCGGACGTACGCGTTGATCGCGGTCATCACCGGCTGCATCGCGGTCGCGATCGCCGTCGCGACCGCGCTGCTCGTCTACGTGTTCTAGCTGGATGCGCTCGCGGAGTATGTGGCGCCTCGCCCAGTGACTAGTGGCCCAGTGCCGCTAGCGCGCCGTGATGAACGGGAATGTCGCCACAGCGTCTATTCCCGTACTGGCCGTGCAGCGGCGTACGGAAGCGAGCCAAGTGTTCCGTACGCTATCCGCGTACATACTGCCCCGCTTTGAGTGGCAGCATCAGCCTTCGACACATAGACTCGAGTTAGCACCCTCAGGGTGAGAGTGCTAACTTTTGAACTTACACACAGAGTTACGCCTAGAAAGAGGTCAACAGTGTCGGTGAACATCCAGCCGCTCGAAGATCGCATTGTCATCCAGCAGGTCCAGGCAGAACAGACCACTGCTTCTGGTCTTGTCATCCCGGACACCGCTGCAGAGAAGCCCCAGGAGGGCGAAGTTGTCGCAGTCGGCCCCGGCCGCTTCGACGAAGACGGCGACCGCATCCCCATGGACGTTGCGGTAGGCGACAAGGTCATCTACTCGAAGTACGGCGGCACCGAGGTGAAGTACGGCGGCAACGAGTACCTCATCCTCTCGGCACGCGACGTGCTCGCAAAGGTTCTCTAAACCTTTCGTGATTCTTGCAGCGGGCTCCGACTCCGGTCGGGGCCCGCGGCATTTTCCGTCGCCGTTGCCAGGGTGCGGCACTTGCGATCGCGGGTGTTCCGTTCGCGAACCATTCGCAAGTAGCAGTGACTCTTTGCGATCGTGACGAGCCATGTTGTCTGAACACCCTGGTTCGTCACGATCACACTGGCTCGCGGATCCGTGGCCCTGGCTCGGGGATCCGTGGCCCTGGTCCGTGGCGCATGGAACCTGTCACACGTAATCGCAGCCTGGCGTTGGCGCAGGGGTTGCGTTTTACCCACCCGGCGTCTGTGGCCCTTGCCGTTAGCGCTCGTTGGGGCCGGTACTTCGGCATGGGGCAGCGTTATCTGCAATGGCTCGCTGTGGTTGGTGCAAGGGTTGCGCGTACCTACCCCTCATCCGCGGCCGTGCCGTCGCGTCGAGGCCCCGGCAGCGCCGCGCATCCAGGAAAATAGGCCGCCGCTACGCGCGCTCGGCGAGGAGCGCGACCCGGCGATCTCCGACGCGCGTGCAGATCAGTGTGGCGGATGCATCCCCCTTGAGCGCGAGCTGCTTGCGGAAGGCCGCGGGGTCGAGATCGACGCCGCGCACCTTGATCTCGAGCGTGCCGATGCCGCGGGCCTTCAGCTCGCGCTTCAAAACCTGCTTGTCCAGCTTGAACTGCTCGAGCACCCGGAACGACTGAGCGAAGGGCGACGTCGCCGACTCGTCCGTCGTGATCCACGCGATCTCGGGCGCAATCATCCGCCCGCCGAGCTGCCGCGCGAGATCGCCGATGAACCGCGCCCTGATAATCGCGGGATCGGGCTCGTGGAGCCATTCGCCCAGGTCGCCGACCGGCGCATCGACCGCTTCGTCGGCGGATGTGCGAGCCGACAGCTCGTTGCTCTTGCCATCGCGGATGCTCAGCACCGACCTGCGGACACCCTCGCGTGCCGCTGGCCCCAGCCACACCGCGCACTCGACAAGCTCGCCGCCTACCGACACCCACTGTGCCTCACCATCATCCGGGAGCAACTCATGGGGGATCGCGGGGCCGAGCTTCACGCCAACCGCCCGCGCCGCATCCTCACCCATGGTGCCGAACGCGAAATCGAGCGAAGGCGACCAGTCGGCGGGGTCGGCGAGGCGGCGGGATGCGCCGTGTTCCGTCGAACCCTCGCGCGCGGTGCGCCGGGCCGGGTCGAGGAACACGCCGTCAAACTCGGCGAGATCGATGTCCTCGGCGCGGGCGTGGCGTACCTCGGCGTTCGGGAAAGGGGCGAGGTTGTGTGTCGCGATCGCGGCGGTGACCTCATCCATCTCGACCGCGACGACGTCGAAGCCGAGCGCGGCGAACGTCATCGCATCCGCCCCGATGCCGCAGCCGAGATCGGCGATGCGGCGGACCTCCGCGGCGCGAAAACGGTTGCCGTGGTGCGCCGCGACCTGCAGCCGCGTGGCCTGGGCCAGTCCGTCCTCGGTGAAGAGCATCCGGCCCGCGAAGTCACCGAACTTGGCCTTAGCCTTTCGCCGCAGCTTGAGCTGAGTGAGGATTGCGGCGCTGGTGCGCGCATCCACCCCCGCCTTGCGCAGGGAAGTGACTGCGCCGAGCGCGTCGCGAGTCGTGGCGAGATCTGCGAATTCGTCGAGTAGCCGCATTGTCTCGGAGGTGAGCAGGGCGGTCAAGTCTTCGCGATCCATGCGTCCTACGGTAGTCGGTGTGTACCCACCCACTAATCGCAGTTCGACACGGCGCTTCGCGCCTACTCACTGAGCGGGCACGCACGAAATATTCCCCGCGCATCCTCGCCCACAGCGTAATTGCGCTCGGGTGCCGAAATCTCAATCCGCGCGTAGGATGAATTACCCGCCGTTATTCGCAGGCGAACGCGGCCGCCGCGTGCTGCGCGAAACGGCCGGTCGTTTCTCCTGCGACGCTATCGCTGAATAAGCAATCGCCGAACAAGCTGAACAACTGGAGAACCCGTCAATATGACCGAGCACGACCCATTCGCGTTTACTGGACTCACCTACGACGACGTCCTGCTGCTGCCGGAAGAAACTGACGTCATCCCCTCCGAGGTCGACACGACTACGCAGCTCACCCGCAACATCTCGGTGAAGGTGCCCCTCATCTCCGCCGCCATGGACACCGTGACCGAATCCCGCATGGCCATCGCGATGGCCCGTCAGGGCGGTCTCGGCATCCTGCACCGCAACCTCTCGATCGATGACCAGGCCGCGATGGTCGACCGCGTCAAGCGTTCGGAATCCGGCATGGTCACCAACCCCATCACGACCTCGCCTGACGCGACCGTCGCCGAGGTGGATGCGGTGTGCGGCCAGTTCCGCATCTCCGGTCTGCCCGTGGTCGATGGTGCGGGCAAGCTCGTCGGCATCATCTCAAACCGCGACATGCGCTTCGTGCCCGACAGCGAGAAGGCAACCACGAAGGTGCACGAGGTAATGACCTCGGGCGACCTCGTGACGGGCCACGTCGGCATTACCGGCGAGGAGGCCTTTGCGCTCCTCGGCAAGCACCGCATCGAGAAGCTCCCGCTCGTTGATGACAACGGCATCCTGACCGGCCTCATCACGGTCAAGGACTTCGACAAGATCGACAAGTACCCGGACGCGACGAAGGACGAACAGGGTCGCCTCCGTGTCGGCGCCGCCATCGGCTTCTTCGGCGACGCATTCGACCGTGCCGTCGCGCTGCGCGACGCGGGCGTCGACGTGCTTGTCGTCGACACGGCCAACGGCCAGTCGCGCGGTGAGATCGACATGATCCGTCGCCTCAAGAGCGACCCGACCTTCGCCGGCGTCGACATCATCGGGGGCAACATCGCGACCCGCGAGGGCGCGGCGGCGCTCATCGAGGCCGGCGCGGATGCGGTGAAGGTCGGCGTTGGTCCCGGCTCGATTTGCACGACCCGTGTCGTTGCAGGTGTCGGCGTGCCGCAGATCACCGCGATCTACGAGGCATCCAAGGCCGCGCGCGGCACCGGGGTGCCGATCATCGCCGACGGTGGTCTGCAGCACTCGGGCGACATCGCGAAGGCGCTCGTCGCTGGCGCCGACTCGGTGATGCTCGGCTCGCTGCTCGCGGGCACGGACGAGTCGCCCGGTGACCTCATCTTCGTCAACGGCAAGCAGTTCAAGCAGTACCGCGGCATGGGCTCGCTCGGCGCGCTGCAGACCCGCGGCAAGAAGACGTCCTACTCGCGCGACCGCTACTTCCAGGCGGATGTGCCGAGCGACGACGACCTGATCGCCGAGGGCATTGAGGGCAAGGTGCAGTACCGCGGCACCGTGCGCCAGAACGTGTTCCAGCTCACCGGCGGCCTGCACCAGTCGATGTTCTATGTCGGCGCACGCACCGTCCCCGAGCTGAAGTCGCGCGGCCGCTTCGTGCGTATCACGCCCGCCGGCCTCAAGGAATCGCACCCGCACGATGTCCAGATGGTCGTCGAGGCGCCGAACTACCGCAAGTAGTTGTGGTGGATGCGCTGCTCACCGTGGCAGCGCATCCTCTCTGGCCGCTGCGCATCCTCGACCAGCCGCTGCGACAGCTTCCCATTGCCGGTAGCGCTCTCCCTTGTTCGAGTACGGGCAATGGTAAGCGCTACCGGCAATGGTGCTTTTCCGGGGGTTGCAGGTAGCGCTCATGATGGCCGAAGCACCGGCCAGTGCGGGCGTTACCGGCAAGGGCGATGATCTTGGCGACCGCCGCAGCACCCCGTCGCAGCAGGCCGGAGAACCAGCGGAAACGCAAAACGGCGGGCTAGCGCCGAAGCGCTGACCCGCCGTTTCACAGGGCGAGCAAACCTACGCGAGCTGGCTCAGGATGCTGTTGAACGCATCCGACGGACGCATCACGGCCGAGACCTTGTCGGCGTCGGGGCGGTAGTAGCCGCCGAGGTCGACGGCAGGACCCTGCAGCGACACGAGCTCCGCGTCGATCGCCGCAAGCTGCGAGGCGAACTCCGAAGCAACCGGCTTGAACGCCGCAGCGAGCTCCGCATCCTCGGTCTGCGACGCGAGGGCCTCGGCCCAGTACGCCGCGATGTAGAGGTGCGAGCCGCGGTTGTCGATCTCGCCGGTCTTGCGCGAGGGCGACTTGTCCTCGTCGAGCAGGCGCTCGGTGGCCTGGTCGAGCGCAGCGGCGAGAACCGCGGCGCGCGCGTTGTCGTTCGTCGTTGCCTCGTGGCGGAAGGACTCTGCGAGCGCGAGGAACTCACCGAGCGAGTCCCAGCGCAGGTGGTTCTCTTCGACGAGCTGCTGCACGTGCTTCGGGGCCGAACCGCCAGCGCCGGTCTCGAAGAGGCCGCCACCGTTCATGAGCGGCACAACCGAGAGCATCTTCGCCGAGGTGCCAACCTCGAGGATGGGGAAGAGGTCAGTGAGGTAGTCGCGCAGCACGTTGCCGGTCACCGAGATGGTGTCCTCGCCGCGGCGGATGCGCTCCACCGAGAACTTCGTGGCCTCGATCGGGGAGAGGATGCGGATGTCCAGGCCCTCGGTGTCGTGGTCGCCGAGGTACTCGTTCACCTTCGCGATGAGGTTGCGGTCGTGCGCGCGGGACTCGTCGAGCCAGAACACGGCCGGCTGGCCCGAGACACGGGCGCGGGTGACAGCGAGCTTGACCCAGTCGCGGATCGGCGCATCCTTGGCCTGGCAGGCGCGCCAGATGTCGCCAGCCTCGACGTCGTGCGAGATGAGCACCTCGCCAGCCGCGTTGACGACCTCGACGCGACCCGACGCATCCAACTGGAAGGTCTTGTCGTGCGAGCCGTATTCTTCGGCCTTCTGCGCCATGAGGCCGACGTTCGCGACCGAGCCCATCGTGGTGGGGTCGTATGCGCCGTTCGCCTTGCAGTCGTCGATGACGGCCTGGTAGACGCCCGAGTAGCTCGAGTCGGGGAGCACGGCGAGAGTGTCGTCTTCCTCACCCTTCGGGCCCCACATGTGGCCGCCGATGCGGATCATCGCGGGCATCGAGGCGTCGACGATGACGTCGCTCGGGACGTGGAGGTTCGTGATGCCCTTGTCGGAGTTCACCATTGCGAGGCGCGGGCCTTCGGCGTAGCCCTGCTCGATCGCGGCGAGGATGCCGTCGCGCTCGGGGAGGTTCTCGGCACCGGCGATGATCGCGGCGAGGCCGTTGTTTTCCGAGAGGCCCGCGGCATCGAGGACGTCACCGTACTGCTCGAAGAGCGCCGGGAAGAAGGCACGCACGACGCGGCCGAAGATGATCGGATCGGAGACCTTCATCATGGTCGCCTTGAGGTGCGTCGAGAACAGCACGTCGTCGGCCTTCGCGGCAGCGATCTGCTCGGCGAGGAACTTGTCGAGGGCGGCGGCGCGCAGCACGGTGCCGTCGATGACCTCGTCCGCAAGCACCTTGAGGCCGTCCTTCAGGATGCGGGTCTCACCGTCGGTGACGAAGCGGATCGTGAGGGTGTCGTCAGCAGGCATCACGACCGACTGCTCGTTCGCGCGAAAGTCGTCGGCCGACATGGTCGCGACGCGGGTCTTCGACGCAGCGGTCCATTCACCCATCGAGTGCGGGTGCTTGCGGGCGTAGTTCTTCACCGCGATCGGAGCGCGGCGGTCCGAGTTGCCCTCGCGCAGGACGGGGTTTACGGCCGACCCCTTGATCTTGTCGTAGCGTGCGCGCACATCGGCAGCTTCGGCGTCGTCGTCTTCGGGGTAGTTCGGGATGTCGTACCCCAGCGCCTGCAGCTCGGCGATGGCGGCCTTGAGCTGGGGGACCGAAGCCGAGATGTTCGGGAGCTTGATGATGTTCGCCTCGGGAGCCTTCGCGAGTTCGCCGAGCTCGGCGAGGGCGTCGCCTACGCGCTGCTCCTCGGTGAGGTTCTCGGGGAAGGTTGCCAGGATGCGGCCGGCGAGCGAGATGTCGCGGGTCTCGACTTCAACGCCTGCCTTGGCGGCGTATGCCTGAACGATGGGGAGGAAGGAGTATGTCGCGAGGAGGGGTGCCTCGTCGGTGTGCGTGTAGATGATCTTCGCCATGCGCGGAAACTCCGTAATCAAGTGGGTTTCGGGTCGATGCCCTTGGTCGAGATATCTCGATGTCGAGATAACCTCATCATCCTACCGAAGTCGGGTAATGGGATGCGAGGGGGTCTGATTCGCAAGCTCCTCGCTATGCTTCATCGAGCGCGAAAAGCGAGAGTGTGAAGTCGAGGCCCAATGTCGAACCCGTTTGCGAACCCCAAGTCGGCCGGCTGGTATGCCGACCCGATTAGGCCGGGCGTCGAGCGCTACTTTGACGGCGTCGCGTGGTCGGGTGAAGCGCGCGACACGAACGGTCCGGGCGAGGGCGGTCAAGTGGATGCGCGCAGTCGTCGCGCTGGATCGTCGCGGGATGCGCGTGGCCCAGTCGCGGAAGATCGCGCGCCCTATCGACGACCAGAGAATGAGTTCTCGCTCGGGGTGGATTCCTCTTTGGGTGTGGATTCCTCATTGGGTATTGACGCGCCGCTTCGTGCCGGGCCTTCGCTCGGGGTCGAGCCCGTTCGGCCGCTCGGGGCTGAGCCCGCGATCGATGTCGCGCACGAATCTCTCTTTGTCACGGCGGAAGCCATGGACCCCGCAAGGGCACCGGCCCGGCAGCCGCATCAGCAACAGCCACCGCATTCAGAACAACCGCAGCCGCAATCGCAACAGGTGCAACAGCGGCAGCCGCAACAACAACAGCAGCAACCGCAATCGCAACGGGTGCAACCGCAGCAACCGCAAACCCCGCCGAATGCCTACCAGCAGCGGCAAGGGGATCGGGCCGCGCGCCGAGCCACCGTCGAGGAAGCCCGCCGAAAGGCGCAGGAGGAGACACAAGCCAAACTTGAGCAGGCGAAAGCATCAGCAGGCAGTGTTGCGAAGCCGGTGGTCAAGAAAACAGGCACCGGATGCTTGTGGATCTTTTGGATGCTCGTCATGGCCTTCATCCTCTGGGCAATCTTCTCGGGCGGATCAGACTCGGACGACGCAGGCGATTCCAATTCATCCGTAATCGACACGAACTCCTCGAGCAGCGACACTGCATCCGGCGCCGAGAGCGAGAACCCGGAGGAAGTCGCACAGTATTACCTCGACGCGGAGGCCGTTGTGGCTGCCGTTGACGGCTCCGGCATCGACTGGCAAGAACAGGCCGTCGAGAAGGCGCAGTCATACATCGACAGTCTGGACTTGAGCGGCCAAGAACTATACGACCAGCTCGAATATGAACAGTTCACACCCGAACAGATTGAGTATGCGCTCAACCAAGTCGACGGATAACGGCTGATCATGCGCATATCCCACCCGACACGGGTGGCGCGTATTGAGAGGAGCAAGGCGCATCCCGCACCATGTGCGCGGCGTACGACTCTGGCACGAAATCGGGGCAATACCACCGTAGGCGGTGGTTCGGCTTTCGCCCGATCGGTAGTATTCACCGTGTTAGGGAGTGGCGAGTTGATCGGCACTGATACTTCGATTGGGGTCGAGATTGAGCAATTCGTGGCAAAACCCGCCGTCCGCAGGGTGGTACCCAGACTCGCAGAACCCGAGCCAGGAACAGTACTTCGACGGCGTCACCTGGACCTCGAACTTCCGTCCTGTCGCTGGCGCTGACGGCGCTCAGTACGGCGCCGGTGATGCGCCGACCCAGCAGTATGGCGCGGGTCAGGCGGGTGCCGAGCACGATTCGCAAGGCTCGTACGGCGGTGGCCAGTACGGTGCGGACCAATCGGGTGCAGGGGATGCACCGACTCAGCAGTACGGAGCCGGCCAGTATGGCGCAGGCCAGTACGGCAGCGATCAGTACGGCAGCGATCAGTACGGCGGGAGCGCAGGTGACGCCCCGACTCAGCAATACGGCGCCGGCCAATACGGCGGCGACCAGTATGGCTCGGGCGCGGGTGACGCCCCGACTCAGCAGTACGGCGCCGGCCAATTCGGCAGCGACCAATACGGTGCCGGCCAGTACGGCTCGGGTGACGCCCCGACCCAGGCATTTGGCGCATCCGACGCCCCGACTCAGCAGTATGGAGCTGGCGACTACAGCGCCTCGCAGCCGGACGGCTCAGGACAGTACGTCTCGGGCGCATCGGATGCGGGCGGGTACGACGCAGGCCAGCCAGGCCAATACGGCTCGGGACCGCATGGGGCACAGGATGCGCCGACGCAGCAGTTTGGGGCATCCCCCTACGGCGCGACCGGACAGTACGGCAGCGACCAGTACGGCGGGCAGCAAGGCGGCGACCAATACGGCAGCGACCAGTACGGCACTGGCCAGTACGGCACCCCGCCGAGCACGAACGCCGGAGGCAGTTACGGCGCGGGCGGCTACGGCGGCGGCCAGTACGGTCAGGGCGATCCAAACCAGGACCCGGACGCGGCGGCCAAGAAGAAGAAAAAGATCCTCGCGTGGTCGATCGGTGGCGGCGCGCTGGCAATCGTCCTCATTGTCGGCGCAATTTTCCTGACGACCTCCCGAGGCGGACCGGACGAGACGGATGCGCCGATCGCCGAGGAGCCGACTACGGAACCGACGGACCAGCCTGCGGAACCTACGCAGCAGCCAGCGGAGCCAACGCAGGATTCGGGCAACTCGGGGTCCGGCTCTGGCACCGCCGAGCAGCAAGACGCGCTCGATTCGGCGGAGGATTACATCAATGCGATGGCCTTCTCCCGAGACGGTCTAATCGACCAGCTCGAGTACGAGGGGTACTCGACCGATGACGCCACGTGGGCAGTCGACCAGCTCAACGTTGATTGGGACGAGCAGGCAGTGCTGTATGCCGAGCAGCTCATCGACTACGGCACGGGCTATTCCGAGAAGGGTCTCGTCAGCTCGCTCGTATCGACCGGGTTCACGAGTGACCAGGCGAACAACGCCGTCGGATCGCTTGACGTGGACTGGAGCGAGCAGGCCGTCCTGTCGGCAGAGTCAAGCCTCGAATACGGCAGCGGCTATTCCGAGAAGGGCCTAATTGAGATGCTTACCTACAGCGAGTTCTCGACCGAGGACGCCGAAGCGGCGGTCGCGTCGCTCGACGTGGACTGGAATGACCAGGCGGTGCAATCGGCGGAAAGCTACATGCGGGCGATTCCCGACATGACGGAAGACGAACTGTACGACCAGTTGATCTACGAGGACTTCACGCCGGAGCAAGCACAGCACGGCGTCGACAGCGTCGACTTCAAGTAGGCGGATGCGCGCTGGGGCTACCAGCCGCGCCGCCACATCCTGAGGCCAGCCAGCCAGCCAGCCAACCAACCGGACACCAGGCGGTCTCCCACAGCTACGCAAGATCGAAGCTGCGGGAGACCGCCTTTCGCCATTCCCGACGAAGCCGTGCCCGTTCATCCGGTGACATCGCGGGTTCAAAGCGACGATCCTCGCGCCACAGCGCGCGCAGCGCATCCAGATCGGCCCAGAACCCGACCGCGAGTCCGGCGGCGAAGGCCGCGCCGAGCGCGGTCGTCTCGGTGATGACGGGACGCACCACGGGCACGCCGAGCACATCCGCTTGAAACTGCATCAGCGCGTCGTTTACCGTCATCCCACCGTCGACGCGCAGCTCCGTGAGGGGCTCATCCGCATCCGCGTTGCACGCCTCGAGGACGTCCGCCGACTGAAATGCCGTGGACTCGAGCGCAGCACGGGCGATGTGACCCTTGGTGATGTAGCGGGTGAGGCCCACGATGACGCCGCGCGCATCCGGCCGCCACCACGGCGCGTAGAGACCGGAAAAGGCGGGCACGATATAGCAGCCGCCATTGTCGTCGACGGATGCGGCGAGCGGTTCGATTTCGGCCGAGGTCGAGATGAGGCCGAGGTTGTCGCGCAGCCACTGCACGAGCGAGCCCGTGACGGCAATCGATCCCTCGAGCGCGTAGTGGGTTGCGCCGTCGCCGAGCTTGTACGCGACCGTCGTGAGTAGCCCATGTGAGCTCAATACCGGTTCGGTGCCAGTGCCGTACACGAGGAACGAGCCCGTGCCGTACGTGTTTTTCGCTTCGCCCTCGTCAAACGCGGCCTGGCCGAACGTGGCGGCCTGCTGGTCGCCGAGGATGCCCGCGACAGGCACGCCAGCGATCGGCGTCCACTCGGCGCAGTGGCCGTACACCTCGCTCGATGAGCGGATCTCGGGGAGGGATGCTCGCGGAATCCCGAAGGCGGCGAGGAGTTCCGCATCCCACTCGCACGAGTCCAGCCGCATGAGCAGGCTGCGGGATGCGTTGGTCACGTCCGTGACATGCACCCCGCCCTTCGGGCCGCCTGTGAGCTGCCACGTGAGCCAGGTGTCGACGGTGCCGAAGAGGACCTCGCCTGCATTGGCGCGCTCGCGGAGGCCCTCGACGTTTTCGAGGAGCCACGCGATCTTCGTCGCCGTGAAGTAGGCGTTGAGGGGGAGGCCCGTGCGCTCGCGAAACTGGTCGACGCCGCCGTGTTCGGCGATGCGGTCCACGATGCCCTGCGTGCGCGTGTCTTGCCAGACGATCGCGGGATGCAGGGGGCGGCCGGTCTTGCGATCCCAACAGACCGTCGTCTCGCGTTGATTGGTGATGCCGACCGCCGCGATATCCGCGGGGGTGAGCTGCGCATCCGCGAGCACGAGGCCGATGCAGTTGCGGGCGTTGCGCCAGATTTCGGTGGCATCGTGCTCGACCCAGCCCGGCTGCGGGAAGGACTGGCGGTGCTCGCGCTGCGCGGTCGCCACGATGCGGCCGTCGCGGTCGAAGATGATCGCGCGCGTTGAGGTCGTGCCCTGGTCGAGGGCAAGGATGTGGTCGGCCACGGTGCCTCGCAAGGTTGTCGCTGGTTGAGTAGAGCCCGCAGGGTCGTGCTCGCTGGTTGAGTAGAGCCCGCAGGGCTCGTATCGAAACTAGCGGAATCGTGGTCCAATTCGCCGCATCCCGCCCGCATCCCGACCGCATCCCGCCCGCGCGCATTGCAGGTAGCGCGCATCCCGCCCGGAGTACGGGCAAGGGGTGGCGATAGCGGCAATGGGTCGGTGCGCTATCGGCAAGGGCCACAGATACCGGCAATCCGCGCACGGCGAGTGGCCAACACGGCCCGGTCGGCGCATCCAGTCAGAGACCGATAGGCTTAGCGGGTGACTGAATTTGAGATTGGCCGTGCCAAGCGCGCGCGACAGGTGTATTCGCTCGACGACGTTGCCATCATTCCTTCGCGACGCACTCGGGACCCCGAGGATGTGTCGACGACGTGGAAGATCGACGCGTTCGAGTTCCCGACGCCGCTCGTCGCCGCACCGATGGACTCTGTGATGAGCCCAAGCACGGTCATCGAATTCGGCAAGCTTGGTGGCCTCGGGGTCCTCGACCTCGAGGGCCTGTGGACGCGCTACGAAGACCCAGAGCCCCTGCTCGCGGAGATCGCAGACCTGCCCGCGGCCCAGGCGACCACGCGCATCCAGGAGATCTATCGCGAGCCGATTAAGGGCGAGCTCATCAAGGCCCGTTTGCAGGAGATCCGCGACGCGGGCGTTGTCGTCGCGGGCGCGCTCTCGCCGCAGCGGACGCAAGACCACTACGAGGATGTGCTCGCCGCTGGCGCCGACATCTTCGTGATCCGCGGCTCGACGGTGTCGGCCGAGCACGTCTCGGAGAACCGCGAGCCCCTCAACCTCAAGAAGTTCATCTACGAACTCGACACCCCCGTCATTGTCGGCGGTGCCGCGAGCTACACCTCGGCGCTGCACCTCATGCGCACCGGCGCGGCCGGCGTGCTGGTCGGCTTCGGCGGCGGCGCGGCCTCGACCACCCGTCGCGTGCTCGGCATCCAGGCACCGATCGCGACGGCCATCGCGGATGTTGCTGGCGCGCGCCGCGACTACATGGACGAGTCGGGCGGCCGCTACGTGCACGTGATCCCGGACGGCGGCTTCGGTACGTCGGGCGACATCGTCAAGGCCCTCGCACTCGGTGCGGATGCGGTCATGCTCGGGGCAGCGCTCGCCCGCGCGAACAACGCTCCCGGCCGCGGCTGGCACTGGGGCGCGGAGGCACGGCACTCGAAGCTGCCGCGCGGCAACCGCGTCGAGATCGGCCAGGTTGGCACGCTCGAGGAAATCGTGCAGGGCCCCGCCCGTCAGGCCGACGGCACCGAGAACCTCATGGGCGCGCTGCGCTACGCGATGGCGACGACCGGTTATACCGACCTGAAGTCATTCCAGAAGTCGAACATCGCCGTCATCCCCAGCAGCGCGCAGTAACTTCGCTCCACGCCGGCCCGGCCGGTTCCCCAACAACCCCAGGAAACGTATTGCTCAAGACCATGGTGAAGCCGAAATGGCTTGCCCTCCTTGTTGGTGCGCTCTTGGTGGTCGTCGCCTTTTTGCTGCTCGGGCGCTGGCAGCTCAACGCCGCATTTGAGTCGTCGACCACCGCAGTCGACAGCGAGGCGTACGAACAGGTTGTGCCGCTCGGCGAACTCATCCAGCCCGCGCAGGGCGTGACCGATGAATCGGTCGCGCGCGCGATCTCGGTGTCGGGCTGGCTCGTGCCGGGCGACTTCGGCGTCGTGTCGAACCGCGTGCAGGATGGGGAGACGGGCTGGTGGGTCGTCGGCCACCTCGCCGTCGCGAACGACGGCGTCACCGAGTTTCAGGCGCAGCAGCCGGAGGTGACCGAGGAGTTCCAGGCGAGCTCCGACGCATCCTCGTACCCCGGTCTCGTGGTGGCGGTGGGCTGGGCCCCGACGGAATCCGAAGCCCTCGCGGCCGCCGACTCACTGGCCGCATCCACCCCGACGGTTGACGATACAACCGAGCCGGTCGAGTTCACCGGCAAACTCGAGGCGCTGCAGGAGCCGACCATCGACCGGGATACGGACAATCCCACCGCGGTGAACGCAATGGCGGTCGGCCAGCTCATTAACCTGTGGCAGGAACCCGCGGTGAGCTACTACTCCGGCTGGGGCCTGCTTCAGGAGGGCGTCGACCTGCCCGCCGGCCTGGAGCCAATTCACGTGGTCGCGATTGACGACAGCTTCCAGCTCGACCTGCTCAATATCTTCTACGCCATCGAGTGGCTCGTGTTCGCCGGTATGGCGATCTTCATCTGGTGGCGGCTCGTGCGCGACGACTACCTCGCCGAGCAGTCGCAGGACCCGGTCGCCGACCTTGCCGAAGAGATTCGCCGAGAGAAGCTGCGCGAGCTAGCCGCCGAACGCGAATCGGGCGCTGCCGCAGCCAGCCCGACCCCCGCATCCACCCCCGAACGAAACTGAGTGTGACGATGTCGAGAATCCCTCGCCCCGAAGAATTCCCCGGAATCCGCGCGCGGCTGCGCTTTTACAAGATCACCGCGTGGATCACCGGTATCTTGCTGCTCGCGCTCGTGGTCGAGATGGTGCTGAAGTACGCGTTCCACCTCGAAATCGAAATGTTCGGGCCGTTTGGCTTCTTCGCCCTTGTGCAGGAAGGCACCGTGACGGCGTTCAACCTGTCGCGCTGGATCCTGATCATTCACGGCTGGTTCTACGTCGTCTACCTGATCGCGGCCTACCTTGTGTGGCTCAAGATGCGGTGGGAGCTCATCTGGCTGCTCGCCATGGCGGGCGGTGGCGTCGTGCCGTTCCTGTCCTTCATCACCGAGTCCCTCATGCACAAGCGTGCGGTTCGCGAACTCGACCAGGCGCAGCAGTACTGGGATGAGCGCGAGGCCGAGGATGCGAAGCTCGCCGAGGTCGAGGGGTCGCTCAGCGACGAGCAGCGCGCCGAGCTTGATGCCGAGGTGGATGCGGAAGTGCGTCGCCGCGTCGAGGACCAGTAGCGGGGGCTATGCGGGACTCTGTACGCCGGGATCCCGGTGCACAATCCACGGGGTAACCCCGTACCGAAGCGGTCGACGATCGGCTTCGCTTAACGTGTGAACCTAAAGTACGCACGGAACGATTTACGAGGGAACTGGGGCGCGAGCCTCGCCCTCTTGATCGTGCTTGCGCTGAGCGCGCTGCTCATGTCGACCGGTGCCATGGTGATGGAGCGCATGTCGGGCGCCGTGAATCAGCTGTTCGAGGAAGCCAAACCGCCGCACTTCCTGCAAATGCACAAGGGCGACTACGACCAGGCAGAGCTCGATGCTTTCGCCGCAGCGCATCCTGAGATCACGTCCTGGCTGATCGAGGAGATGATCGGCTTCGACAGCGCCTTCTTGTCGTGGGAGCGGTCGTCTTCTGGCGAGTCGGGGGACCTGTCCGAGAGCCTCATCGACAACCTATTCGTGGTGCAGAACGAAGGGTTCGATTTCCTGCTCGACGAGCATGGCGACATCGCGCACCCCGGCGCTGGCGAGATCTACGTGCCGGTCGCCTACCAGCAGTCCTTCGGGCTACTCGAGAGCGATACTTTCCGCGTGCGGACTGACAGCGGCGTGCAGGAGTTCCAGATCGCGGGCTTCGTGCGGGATGCGCAAATGGCTTCCTCGTTGTCGTCCGCGACGCGTTTCCTCGTGTCGGATGCCGATTTCCAGGCGCTCACGACCGCCGGGGGAGGTACCCCGGAGATCATCGTCGAGTACCGCTTGGGCGATCCCGCGCTCGGCGGCGCCCTCCAAACCGCATACGAGGCGAATGACCGGCTGCCGATGAATGGTCAGTCGGTCACGTTCGACATCATCCGCCTTGTGAACATTTTCAGCGAGGGGCTCGTCGCCATCGCGCTAATGTTCATGAGCGCGCTGCTCATCGCGATCGCACTGCTCAACGTGCGATTCGTGATTCGCGGGACGCTCCAAGATGAGGTTCGGGAGATTGGCGCCTTGAAGGCGATCGGCATCCCGAACCGGAGCATCGCGGGACTGTATCTGTCGAAGTACACGCTAATGACGCTGCTCGCGTGCGCCGTCGGTGGTGTGCTCGCAACCTTCGCGTCCCGGGCACTCACCGCGGGCGTGCAAGCAAACTATGCCGAGGCGCCGGTCACTGCGATGACCGTGATCGCACCGCTCCTCGCGCTGCTCGCGGTGTTCGCGCTCGTCATCGGGATCGCGTGGGGAGTGTTGCGCGCGGTGAATCGCATTGAGGTCGTGAACGCGCTCGTGCATGGCTCGACTCTGACCGAGAAGCAGGCGGCGCGGCGCGCGAGGCGCGGCGGCCGTGGCGTCGAACGCTCCGCCTTCCGTCGTTTTCGCGGCGGCAGCGTGAACCTCGCGCTCGCGCGGACCGATCTGCGGCGCGGATTCGGCGACTGGGCGCTCATCCCAGTGGTGTTCGCCCTCGCCGCAGTGCTCGTTGCATTGCCGATGAGCCTGCTCGGGACGTTTCAGAGCCCGCAGTTCGTGAGCTACCTTGGTGCCCCGACCAGCGATTTTCGCCTCGACCTGCAGTACTCGGAAAACGTGGGGAAAACCTACGAGGAGGTCACGGCCGCGATGGCGGCGGATGGCCGCTTCGAGAGCGTCACGGGCTACGCGAACGCGGTCTACGAAATCGAGGGGGAGTCCGGTTGGGAGGTGTTCCGCACCGAAGTCGGCGACTATTCGGGGAACACGGTGTCCTTCTCTTCGGGGGAAGCGCCCGGGGCCGGACAGATCGCGCTGTCCGTGCTGAATGCGGAGAACCTCGGGGTCGCGGTCGGTGACGTCATTACCCTGCGCGACGGCGACGACCTCGTCGATGTCGAGGTGAGCGGCCTGTACCAAGACGCCACCGCCGGCGGACTTACTGCGAAACTCGCGGGCGACTTACCAGAAGACGCGACCGGCTACGTCGTGTACGCACAGACGGGTTCGGGAGTGGACGCGGATGCACTGGTCGATGAGTACGCCGCCGCGTATCCGGACGCCAAGGTGTACCCCATGGCGCGTTATGCCGAGCAAACGCTCGCGTACGTCGTGGATGCCTTCTCCGCGGCGGCGTGGATCTCGCTCGCGCTGACGCTCGGGGTGGTCGCGCTGATCACCTACCTCTACTTGTCGCTCCGACTCGCGCGGGAGCGAGGACGCAACGGGGTGCTGTCCGCGCTCGGGTTCTCGGGCGACGAACTCGCGGCCGGGCTCCAAGTCAAGGCAATCTCGATGATCGTGCTGGGTGTGTTCGTCGGCTTGGTCGCTACGGCGATCTGGGGCGAATCACTCGTGAGCGCAGCGCTCTCGGCCACGGGCTTTGGTATCACCAAGCTCAGCTTCTTCCCCAAACACCTGCTCGTGCACGTGCTCTTTCCCGTGCTGCTCACCGCTGCGGGTGCCGTCGCTGCGTTGATCGTCTCGATGCGATTACGCAGCAACGACACCAGCGCGTGGCTCAAGGGCTAATGCCACGGGCTATCGACAAGCGTTAATGACAACGGCAATCGACAAGGACCCCGCGATGATCATGACCCAATCCGAGAACCCGACCTCCGCATCCACCCCGAGCATCGCGCTGCAGGCGAGAGGCATCGAGAAGACGTTTTTCACCACCACGCCACCGGCGCGAGTCCTGGGCGGCATCGATCTCGATGTCCGCGAGGGCGAGTTCGTGGCAGTAATGGGCGCATCCGGTTCGGGAAAATCGACGCTGCTCTATTGCATCAGTAGGATGGACCGCCCCACCGAGGGCACGATTTCGCTCGGGGGTAACGACCTCACGGGCCTGAGTAACGCCGCCATGAGTCGCGTGCGCCTGCTCGACATGGGCTTCATCTTCCAACAGGCCCATTTTCTCGCGAATCTCAACGTGCGCGACAACATCCTGCTGCCCGCGTTGAAGGCCGACCCGCGGAACCGCGCCGCCGTGGAGGCCCGGGTGGATGCGCTGCTCGCTCGCTTCGGCATCGATCACGTCGCCAACCACGGCATTACGCAAGTCTCCGGCGGCCAGCTGCAACGCGCATCCATCTGCCGGGCGCTCGCGACCGAGCCGAAGATTTTGTTCGCCGACGAGCCGACCGGCGCGCTCAACGCGAGTACGACTGAAGAGGTCATGGATGCGCTCGTCGATGTGCATCAGGACGGCACCACGATCGTCATGGTGACCCACGACGCGGCCTGTGCTGCGCGGGCTGATCGGGTGCTCTATCTGCGGGACGGCATGGTCGTCGACCAGGCGGAGCTTGGTCCGTGGTCGGATGAGGCGCGCGCTCCTCGCGAGGAAACGCTCCTGCGCTGGCTGCGCGAGCACGGATTCTAGGCGGGTGGCAGCGGGGCTAGACTGTGTCGGGTGACTGATGAATCTTCTTCGACCGACGTTCGGCCGGTACTCGTCGTCGATTTCGGCGCGCAGTACGCGCAGCTGATCGCCCGCCGAGTGCGCGAAGCTAACGTGTACTCCGAAATCGTCCCGCACACGATCACCGCTGCCGAGGTTGCCGAGAGGCAGCCCCTCGCGATCGTGCTCTCGGGCGGCCCCTCGAGCGTCTATGCCGAGGACGCCGCGGACTTCGACGCCGAGATCTTCTCGCTTGGTGTCCCGGCCTTCGGCATCTGCTACGGCTTCCAGACTATGGCCGTCGCCCTCGGCGGCGAGGTCGCGCAGACCGGAAGGCGCGAATACGGCTCGACCCACGTCGTGCTGACCGACCAGGCCGCATCCTCGAGCATCCTCTCGGGCCAGCCCGCCAACCAGATCGCGTGGATGAGCCACGGCGACTCTGTCGCGAAGGCGCCCGAGGGTTTCGAGGTGCTCGCCTCGACCGAGGACACCCCGGTGGCAGCCTTCGGGAACGAAGAGCGCAAGCTCTACGGCGTGCAGTGGCACCCCGAAGTCCTGCACTCCGAGCACGGCCAGGAAGTGCTCGCATCCTTCCTGCACCGGGCCGCGGGAATCTCGGATGACTGGAACCCCGGCTCGATCATCGACGAGCAGGTCGCGCGCATCCGCGAGCAGGTCGGCGACGACGAGGTCATCTGTGGCCTTTCCGGTGGCGTCGACTCGGCTGTCGCGGCCGCGCTCGTGCAGCGGGCGGTGGGCGAGCAACTCACCTGTGTGTTCGTGGATCACGGTCTGCTCCGCAAGGACGAGCGTCGCCAGGTGGAAGAGGACTTCGTCGCCGCGACCGGCGTGCGCCTCGTCACGGTCGATGCACGGGAGCAGTTCCTGGGGCACCTCGAAGGCGTGACCGACCCGGAAGAGAAGCGCAAGATCATCGGCCGCGAGTTCATCCGCGTGTTCGAGTCGACCGCGGCTCGCCTCGTAGAGGAATCGCGCACCGACGATATCCCCGGTGAAATCAAGTTCCTCGTGCAGGGCACCCTCTACCCCGACGTCGTCGAGTCCGGCGGCGGAACGGGCACCGCGAACATCAAGTCGCACCACAATGTCGGCGGCCTGCCGGAGGACATGAAGTTCGAGCTTGTCGAGCCGCTGCGCGCGCTGTTCAAGGACGAGGTTCGTGCCGTGGGCCGCGAGCTCGGCGTGCCCGAGGTCATCGTCTCGCGCCAGCCGTTCCCGGGGCCCGGCCTCGGCATCCGCATCATCGGCTCGGTGAACGAGGAGCGCCTCGCGATCCTGCGCGAAGCGGATGCGATTGCTCGCGAAGAGCTGACGGCTGCCGGCCTCGACAACGAGATTTGGCAGTGCCCGGTCGTGCTGCTCGCCGACGTGCGCTCGGTGGGCGTGCAGGGCGACGGCCGCACCTACGGTCACCCGATCGTGCTGCGCCCGGTCTCAAGCGAGGATGCGATGACCGCCGACTGGACTCGCCTGCCGTACGACGTGCTCGCAAAAATCTCCAACCGCATTACCAACGAGGTGCCCGACGTGAACCGCGTCGTGCTCGACGTCACGTCGAAGCCGCCGGGGACCATCGAGTGGGAGTAGGCTGCTCTGCTCCTTGAGTAGGTGGCGTAGCCGCCGTGTCGAAAGCGTTCCTTGAGTAGGTGGCGTGGCCGCCGTATCGAAAGGGGCAAGGACGAATCGCCCCGCAGTCCGTATCGAACTGCGGGGCGATTTGCGGTTGGAGGTGGCTCGCACCGGGCGCTAGCGAGTGTTACTCCGCAGCCTGACGACGCGTCTTCCACGCAAGGCCAGCACCGGCGAGCAGGAGCGCCGAGGCGAGCGCCACAACGGGGACGAACTGCTCCGCACCGGTCTGCGCGAGCTTGTCGTCGCCGGCTTCGGTCGAGGTACCATTCTGGCCGTTGGTCGAGTCGTTCGCGGCGGGAGCCTTGGTGCCGTCCACCGGTAAGGTCGTCTCGTTGTCCGTCTCGACTGGTGCTTCTGTCTCGGCGGGCGCTTCCGTCTCGACTGGTGCTTCCGTCTCCACTGGCGCTTCCGTCTCGACTGGTGCTTCTGTCTCGACTGGCGCTTCAGTCTCTTCCGGGACTACCCACGCATCGTTCAGCAGCCACTCGGCGACCGAGGTGTTGTCGAGGTAATGGTTGCGGACCGGGTCCATGCCCGTCGCCGCCGCGGCGAGTGCATCCGAACCGGCACCCTTGTAGAAGAACGGCACGAGCTGGTTCGTGTGGTTGCCGCTGTTCCAAGTGTGCGCGGCGGAAGCATCCGCTACGTCACTCGGCACGATAGAGCTGAAGTCACCCGCCTGCTCACCGTAGAGGTAGCCGGTCTCGTGGTCGGCGGTGACGATCACGAGGGTCTCGTCCCAGCTCGAATTCGTTTCAACCCAGTTGATGACCGAGTCGACGGTGTTGTTGAAGTCGTGCACCTCTTCGAGGTCGCGGTCGGTCTGGTTGGCGTGGCCAGCCCAGTCGATCGCACCGCCCTCGACCATGAGGAAGAAGCCGTTCTCGTTGTTGTCAAGGACATTCAGCGCGCCCTTGGTCATCGTGTCAAGGTCAACGACGTCGTTGACGGGGCGACCTTCGTCGCGACCCTGCTGGAGAGTGTCAGCAACCTGAGCGGCACCGAAAACCGACTCGGGGGTGTCACCCGTTGCGAGCGCAGCGAAGTCTGCATCGCTCTCGATGAAGGTGCGGTCCGTCTGGCCGGTCGAGACGGCAGTCCAGTCTTCTTCCGAGATGTACTGGAAGTTGCCGTCGGCCCGCGGCTCACCGTTCTGGTCGTAGTAGGGATGCGCTGCGCCGAAGACGACCTCCAGGTCGCCGTAAATCTGCTCGTTCGCGATCGCGTGGTAGTTGTTGCGGTTCTCGTTGTGTGCCGAGAACGCGGCCGGGGTGGCGTGCGAATACGGTACCGAAGACACGACGCCCGCGCTGAGACCGAGGAGCTCGGCACGCTGCGAGAGGTTCTCGAGGTCAACACCGTCGGGGTTCTGGCCAAGCATGCCGTTATCGGTCTTCACACCGGACGCCATCGCAGTGCCGGCTGCAGCCGAGTCCGTCGCACCATCCATGTTCCAGGCGAAGTCCGCCCACGAAGCGGCGGGGTCGTATGCCGTGCCATTCGCCGAGTGCGTCGACATCGCGAGGTGGTCCCAAGCCTGCCAGCCAGTCGGCGTCACGTTCTGACCCGACGGGATGACCTTGTTGTCGCCACCGTGCTCGACCTGCCAGTAGGTCTCGCCCTTGTCCTCGGCATTCATGAGGTCGAGGTGGTTGTAGCCCATACCGTCACCGATGAGGTAGATCACGTTCTTGGGAGTGACGGCTGCGGCCGAAGCCGGAGCGGCAAGTGCGGTGCCTGACACCGCGATGCAGGCTGCAATGCCCGCCGCGGCAAAAGACTTACCGAGATTAATGGACTTCACGGGTAACCTTCCAGTTCAATAGACTTACAAATTGCACGCGATGGCGGCAACCGAAGGCGAAACTATTGCGTCAGTGTCTCGAATTGGTTTCATTGAGTGACATCAAGGTAAACAATCGATTGTGTCATCACGCCGCGCGTTGAGTAGGCGGCGAAGCTATCTGCACCGGTCCTTGGGTAGGCGGAGAAGCCGCTGTATCGAAAGGGCGCACTTCGATACGCGCCTTCGGCGCTACTCAGTGGGCGTGGGGAGCACTTCGATACGTGCCTTCGGCGCTACTCAGTGGGCGTGGGGCGCACTTCGATACGTGCCTTCGGCGCTACTCAGCGGGCTTGTCGTTTCGATACGCCGCTTCGCGGCTACTCAATGACCGTGCTTTCGCCGTCGCGGCTACCCAACGAGCAGTCGATAGGATTAGCGGATGCAGAAGATTCGTAGCGCGTATACGCGCAAGGCTTGGATTCCGCTCGTCGTGGATGTCATCCTCGTGATCGTTTTCGCGGCGACGGGCCGGTCGAGCCACGACGAGTCGCTCGGGCCGATCGCGATTCTCGGCACTGCAGCCCCGTTCCTCGCGGCGCTCGTCATCGCCTGGCTGATCGTCCGGCTCACGAAGCTTCAGCCTTCGGCGGCGTGGCCCCCTGGCGTATTGATCTATGCCGTGACCCTGACGAGCGGCCTCGCCCTGCGCATCCTGTTCGGTGCAACCGCGGCCGTGCCGTTCATCCTCGTGACCGCGGGAGTCCTGGCCGTTTTCCTCATCCTGCCCCGGCTCCTGCTGCACTCGAAGCGCGCCCTCGGTGCGACCTCGGATGTACGAGATGCCGAGGAAACAACCGCCTGAGGTCAGATTTCCGGAAAGCCGGAGGCCTTAGTAGGGAATGCTGGATCGAACTCGGACGTTGTCTCTCTAGACTGTCGAATAGCGGCCACCCGTCAGTCGCATGACAAGAGACCGGAGACCAAACTAGATGGCGAGTTCAGCACTTCAACGAAACCCGTACTTCAACGGCCAAGCCCAGCAGCAACAGCAAGGCTACGGTCAGCAAGGTTACCCACAGCAGGGCTACGGACAGAACGCGCAGTACGTGCAGGGCACGTACCAGCAGGCCCCCTACCAGCAGGGCCAGTACCAGCAGACCCCGTCGCCAGAGGCGATGGATCACCAGTACAACATGCCCTCGCCGTCGCAGGACCAGCTTGGCCGGATGACCGTCGAGGACACTATCGCGAAGAGCGCGACACTCTTCGGCGTGGTCATCGCGGTTGCCGCGGTCACCTGGTTCCTCGGCCCGAGCATCGGCATGATGCTCGCACTCGCCGGCTCGATCACCGCCTTCGTGCTCGGCATCATCCTCGCGTTCAAGAAGGAACCGAGCGTGCCGCTCATCATGCTCTTCGGCGTCGCAGAGGGCATGCTCGTGGGTGGGTTCTCGGTCGCACTCGAGGTGATGTTCCCGGGCATCGTCGTCCAGGCTGTGCTCGCGACACTCATTGTCGTGGGCGTGACGCTCGCGCTGTTCACCTCGGGCAAGGTTCGCACCTCTCCGAAGGTGACGAAGTTCTTCCTCATCGCCGGTGGCGCCTACCTCGTGTTCTCGCTCGTGAACGTCGTCCTCATGTGGACGGGCGTCTCGCAGGACCCGTGGGGTCTGCGTACCGGCGTCGAGATCTTCGGCATCCCGCTCGGCGTACTCCTCGGTATCTTCGCGGTCGTGATGGGTGCGTACATGCTCATCGGTGACTTCGAGTACATCGAGAACGGCGCGCGCTCGGGCGCTCCCCGCAAGTACGGCTGGATCGGTGCCTACGCGGTCGTCTCGACCGTGGTGTTCATCTACATCGAGATCCTCCGCCTGATCGCTATTCTGCGCGGAAACGACTAATCAACGCGGAGCAACATAAGGCGGGGTCACCACACGGTGGCCCCGCTTTTTGTATGTCGACCTTTGCCGTGCCCGCATTCTTCGCTGCGGCTTATCGGCAGACACGTTTCGGCTGATCGATGAACGCCGTTCACCGCCTCGTCACGCGCATCCTCGAATATGACCGCATGCGACCGCTGATCATCGCCCACCGAGGCGCGCCCGGCTATCTTCCCGAACATACCGAATCGAGCTATCGCCTCGCGATTCGGCAGGGCGCCGACTTCGTCGAACCCGACGTCGTCCCGTCCCGCGACGGCGTGCTCATCATCCGTCACGAGCGCCGGCTCGACGACACGACCGATATCGCGAGTCAACCGGAATTCGCCGACCGTCGGCGCGATTTCGACGAACTGCACGGCGAGGCGGGCTGGTTTGCCGAGGATTTCGATTGGGCCGAGCTGCAGCAACTCCACGGCGTCGAGCGCGTCCCCGAGATCCGGCCAGCGTCGGCCGCGCACTCGGGAGAGGAGCGCATCCTGCGCCTGCGCGAGCTCATCGAGATCGTAGAGAGCGAGGCCCAGGCCCGCGGCCGCCACTGCGGTCTCGTCATTGAGCTGAAGCACGACGCGCACTGCCTCGCGAAGGGCTTTGATTTCGTCGAACTTCTCGCGCGTGAACTTGACGGGCTTTGGGATCTCGACCCGCTGTCTGACCTGCGGATCGAGAGTTTCGAAGCGCCTGTGCTGGATCGCCTGCGCGACGCGGGATCGGCAGCGAAACTCATCGTCCTGGTCGGTGCCGCTGGCGAGACACTCCCGACGGAAGAGGATCCGCGGCGGCTGACGCCCGCTGGGCTCGAGGACGCGGCTGCCCGCTTCGACGGCATCTCGGTGCGGACTTCGCTGCTTGGGCAGGACGATCCTCTCGATGCCGAGGCCTGCGCGCGCGGGCGGGAACTCGTCGCCGCGGCACACGACCACGGGCTCGAGGTGCTCACCTACACGCTGCGCGCCGAGGATGTGTTCCTCCCGGCAGCGTATGCGGGCCGCCCGGTGGCGTACTGGCAGGCGCTGATCGACACCGGCATCGACGGGGCATTTGCGGATGCGCCGGATCAGGTTGCCACGCTCCGGGCACACGACGGAGCCCCGATCCCCGAGTAGGCCGAAGGCCATGTCGAGGGGGCATGCTGCGCCCTGGCACCGAGAGCGCGCACCCGCTTAATTCGACACGAGTCGCTTCGCGACTCGTTCAACGAGCTTGCGCAATTAGCCGAAAGCGATCCGCGGCATGTCGGTGGCGCGGCCTAGGATGGATGGGTCATGACGTTCTTTTCGCCCACCGCCATCCCCGCCGATCTCGTTGAGGGCCTCAACCCGCCGCAGCGTGCCGCAGTCGAGTACCGCGGCGACGCCCTGCTCATCATCGCGGGAGCAGGCTCCGGTAAGACGCGCGTGCTCACGCACCGCATCGCATCCCTCATCGCGACGCGCGAGGCCTGGCCGAGCCAGATCCTCGCCATCACGTTTACCAACAAGGCTGCGGCTGAGATGCGGGAGCGCGTCGGGCACCTGCTCGGCGAGGCGGTCGAGGGAATGTGGATCTCGACGTTTCACTCCGCGTGCGTGCGCATCCTTCGCCGCGAGGCGGAGAAGTTTGGCTACACGCAGGGCTTCACGATCTACGACTCGGCCGACTCGAAGGCGCTGCTCAAGCGCATCGTGAAAGCGCTCGAAGCCGAGTCGATGGGCGTCACGGTATCGACGGCGCAGAATCGCATTTCGGCGCTGAAGAACGAACTCATCGACCCGGACGGCTTCGCGCGCCAGGTGGACTCGACGAACCCGCGCGACCAGCTCATCCTCGAGATCTATCGGCAGTATCAGCGCCAGCTCGAGCGCAATAAGGCGTTCGACTTCGACGATCTCATCGCCCAAACGGTGTGGCTGTTCCGCGCCTTCCCCGAGATCGCCGCGCTGTACCAGCGACGGTTCCGGCACATCCTTGTCGACGAGTACCAGGACACGAACCACGCGCAGTACGCGCTCATCCGCGAGCTCACCCGTGGGGCCGAGCCGCAGCACGTGCCCGCCGACACCCGCATCCCGCTTGCGGCTGACGGCTCGATTCCGCCGGCCTCGCTCACGGTCGTGGGTGACTCCGACCAGTCGATTTATGCGTTCCGCGGGGCGGACATCCGCAACATCACGGAGTTCGAGAAGGATTTCCCCGGCGCCGAGACGATTCTGCTGGAGCAGAACTATCGCTCGACCCAGCACATCCTGGACGCCGCGAACGCGGTGATCGGCAACAACTTTGACCGGAGGCCGAAGAACCTGTGGACTGCGGCAGGCGAGGGCGCGAAGATCGTCGGTTATACGGGCTACTCGGCGCACGACGAGGCGCAGTTCGTCGCGGATGAGATCCATAAGCTGCGCGACGGCGGCATCAGTTTCAACGACATGGCCGTGTTCTATCGCACGAACGCGCAGACGCGTACGCTCGAGGAAATCCTGATCCGCTCGGCCGTGCCCTACCGGCTCATCGGTGGCACCAAGTTCTATGAGCGTGCCGAGGTCAAGGACATCGTGGCGTACCTCATGACGATCGCGAACCCCGCGGATGAGCTCTCGGTGCGGCGCATCATCAACTCGCCCAAGCGCGGCATCGGGCCGACGACCGAGACGGCCATCTCGATCTTCGCGCAGGACAACGACATCACCTACCGCGAGGCGATGGGTCGCGCAAAGGAGCTTGGCCTCGGACCGAAGGTGACGAACGCGATCGGCGACCTCGAACACATCCTGGCCGAGGCCGAGGAATCGATAGACCCGTCGCGCAACACCGGCGCGGTTTCGGTCTCGGACATGCTCGCGAAGCTCGTGCAGCGGGTGGGATATGTCGAGAAGCTGCGCGCCACGGGGAATCCGCAGGACGACGCGCGCGCCGAGAACGTCGAGGAGCTCATCAACGTCGCGAAGGAGTTCGACAAGCAGCACCCGGACGGCACGCTCGTGGACTTTCTCACCGAGGTCGCGCTCGTCGCGGCGGCGGATGACCTCGACGACGAGTCCGGGGCGGTGTCGCTCATGACGCTGCACACCGCGAAGGGACTCGAGTACGACGCGGTGTTCATCACCGGTGTCGAGGAAGAGCTGCTGCCGCACCGCATGAGCGCGGATGAACCGGGCGGGCTCGCCGAGGAACGCCGCCTCTTCTACGTGGGCATCACCCGTGCCCGGAAGGTGCTGCACCTCTCGCTCGCGATGACGCGCACGCAGTATGGCGAGTCGTCGGTTGCGATGCCGAGTCGCTTCCTGCAAGAGATCCCGGATGCGCTGATCGCGTGGCGGCAGTCTCCCGGCATGGCGACCTCGCGCGGGGGAGAGCGGCCGCGGGCGCTCAACGCGACCGGTTTCGGTGCGGGATCTGGTGGCCGACGCGCTGTCGGGTCGCGCTCGTACGGCGAGATGCCGCGCGGCGAGGGGCTCAAGAGCGAGTTCAAGCCCACGCGCGGCAATCGGCAATTCGACAACCAGATCACGGGTGCGGTGAAGGACAATTCCGACCTCGTGCTTGAGATCGGCGACCGCGTGAAGCACACCGACTTCGGCGAGGGTACGGTACGCAACGTGACCGGCCTTGCGAAGAAGCGAATTGCCGAAGTCGAGTTCGACGACGTGGGGCGAAAGAAGCTGCTGATCAAGGTCGCCCCGCTCGAAAAGCTATAGGGGGCTGGCGCGGGCCGGCTGAGGTTTGGCTCGGGCTCACTCCGGCGTGGCTCGGGCCCCGCTGCGGCGTGGCTCGGCCCCCACTCCGCAAACCCGTCACTCGATGCTGTCGGCGGCGCTGGGTGTGCATCGAGCGACGGATCCACGGGGGTGGTGGTGCAGGCTCGTCACTGGATGCAGTTGGTGGCGCTGGGTCTGCATCCATCGACGGATTTGCGAGGGTGGCAGCGCAGGCTCGTCACTCGATGCAGTTGGTGGCGCTGGGTCTGCATCGAGCGACGGATCTACGGGGTGGGGCACGTGCCGCGCATCAACCGTCCTGCCCTGTGACGTGCACGGCATACCCGTCGCAGCCCGCGGTCGACCAGTGGTATTCGTAGTTCGGGTCATAGTCGGGGCTCATGAAATCGTTCTCCCCCCAAAGTGCGGCTTGGAAACCGGCAGTCTGGTCGTCCCAAGTGCCGGGGATGACGTATCCGTCGACCGGGGTCGCGTCACCTTCACCGCCTTCGTTGCCGAAGCTGCCTTCAAAGCGTGGATCGTAATACACCCATCGCCACTCGAACCCGGCGTCGGCCATGCAGTCCGCGACGTAGTACATCTGCAGATCCCAGACATCCACCAGCCCGTTTTCGTCCGCTAGCTGCTGGCCTGCGAGGGAATCGAGCTCCGGCAGTTCGGGCAGTGAATCGATCGGTTCCGAGAGGAAGTCGTCGGGGTCCTGCGGAAGGTCGAGAATTGCGACCTCGTCGGAGTACACCCAGGCATTCGTCACGGAATCAATCTCGATGCCTTCAGGCGCATTCGCCGGAAGTTCGACGGGTTCCTGAGACTGCGTCTGTGGCGGGTCCGAGGCCTGAGCCTGATCCGGCGCTGAAGTCTCGTCCGCGGTTGGGGTAACCGATGCGGGCGAGGGCTGTGCCGCGCATCCACTGAGAAAGAGAAGGACGCCGGCCGATATCGTGACTGCGGTCCTAGGTCGGAACTTGAACATGATGAGGCCTTCCTGTTGCGGCGATGCGGGGAACATTCAGACCTCCGAACGCAACATGGTCGAGCCAAAGGTTGAGGCAGTGCCCGCTCGAACCATAACAGGCCCTGGTCAACCCGCATATCGCGCTGCTCGACCCCGATTAGCTCTCCTTGAGAGGCTGCGGTCCCGCAGGCTCGTCACTCGATGTAGTTGGCGGCGCTGGGTTTGCATCGAGCGACCGATTCGCGGGGGTCGTCCCGCAGGGTCGTCACTGGATGTAGTTGGCGGCGCTGGGATTGCATCGAGCGTCTGATTTGCGGGGGCGGCGGTGCAGGCTCGTCACTGGATGTAGTTGGTGACGCTCGGATTGCATTGAGTGACGGATTCGCGGGGGTCGTCCCGCAGGCTCGTCACCGGATGCATTCAGCGACGCCGGGAATGCATTGAGTGACCGATTTGCGGGGGTGTGGCGCAGGCTCGTCACTGGATGCAGTTGGCGGCGCTCGGATTGCATCGAGTGACGGATTTATGCGAACGAGGCAGCATCGCCACCCTCAGTTTTCCGACAGTTGTAGTCAGATGCCTTCGTTAGGCTGACCGCGACGGGAATGCTTGAGACGCGGACGGAAGCGGACACAGTGACTAGCGTGAACGAACCCACACAGGCCAGCACGAGTGCCACCGGCGGCACGATCGAAAAGGCCTGGCAATTGCCCGGCTCGGAAATCGCCGCGAGGCTCGACACGGATGCGGGGGTCGGACTCACGAGCGCCGAGGTTGCCGAACGCCTCGACAAATACGGCCCGAACGAACTCGACGATTCCGAACAGGAAACCCGCTGGCAGCGATTCCTGAAGCAGTTCAAAGACCCCCTGGTATCGCTCCTCTTCGTCGCCATCGCGATCTCGCTCTTCGCGTGGCTCCTCGAAGGAGCGCAGGGTGCTCCCGTGGATGCGATCGTCATCGCGGTCATCGTCCTCGCGAACGCGATCCTGGGCTACGCACAGGAGAGCAAGGCGGCGGATGCGGTGGCCGCGCTGTCGAGCATGACGGCAGCCACATCCACGGTCATTCGAAACGGGCATAGGGAGCGCATCCCCTCGAGCGAGCTCGTGCCGGGCGACATCCTGTTGCTCGAAGAGGGCGACGCGGTGGGCGCCGACGGGCGACTCCTCGAGGCGACGAACCTGCGCATCCAGGAGGCCTCGCTCACGGGCGAGTCCGTCGCAGTCGATAAGCAAGTTGAGCGGCTCGAGGGTGAGCCGCCGCTCGCCGAGCGCGACAATTGCGTTTACAACGGCACGGGCGTCGTCGAGGGCGTTGGTCGCGCGGTTGTCACGGCCACGGGGATGCAGACGGAGATGGGTGCGATCGCGTCGCTCCTCGACGAGACCGAGCAAGATGAGTCGCCGCTCAAACGCGAGATCAACTTGATTTCGAAGTGGCTCGGTATCTCGGTCGTCGCGATCGCGATTGTGGTCATGGCCGTGCTCCTGATCGTGAGCGATCTGCAGAGCCCGAGCGACTACGTCGAGATTCTGGTGCTCGGCGTCTCGCTGGCCGTTGCGGCTGTGCCCGAGGGCTTGCCCGCGATATTGTCCCTCGTGCTCGCGATCGGCGTGCAGGCACTCGCGCGCCGCAATGCGGTGATGAAGGATCTCCACTCGGTGGAAACCCTCGGCGCGGCGAGCGTCATCTGCTCGGACAAGACGGGCACACTCACACGCAACGAAATGACACTCACAAGCGTCGTGTCCGCGAGCGGCAAGGTCGAACTCAGCGGCACCGGCTACGACCCTACCGAGGGATCCGTCGTCGAGCGCACGAGCGAGCAGGCCCAGTCGGAGGCCGAATTCACCGTCCTCATCGGCGCGGTCGCCAACAACTCGCAGCTCGATCGCGAAGAGTCGGGCTGGGAGATTCTCGGCGACCCGACCGAGGCGGCATTCCTCGTGGCCTGGCCGAAGTTCGAGGCTCACCGGGCTATGCCCGGTGAGCGTGATGCCGAAGTGCCATTCAGTTCCGAGCGTAAGCGAATGTCCGTGATCGTCGACGGGCGCATGTACACGAAGGGCGCCCCCGACATCATCCTCGATCTGTGCTCGCACGAGCTCGTTGGGCAGGAGCGCCGCGAGCTCACGCAAGCGCGCCGCGACGAGATCTCGCAGGCCGTGATCGATCTTTCGGCAAAGGGGATGCGCACCCTCGGCACCGCCTTCAAGGATGTGGGGGAGCGGGCCGAGTTCACCGAGGCGGATGAATCGGCGCTGTGTTTCGCAGGCTTCGTCGGCATCATCGACCCGCCGCGCGAGGAGGCGAAGCAGGCGATCGCCGAGGCGCACGGCGCGGGTATCCGCACGGTAATGATCACCGGTGACCACCCGGTTACCGCCGCCAGTATTGCGGAGCAGCTTGGCGTCTCGGCGAACGACCGAGTCGCGACCGGGGCCGAGATCGACGCAATGACGGCCGAGGAACGCAAGGACGTGGCGCACGAGGTCGACGTGTACGCGCGCGTTGCCCCAGAGCACAAGCTCCGGCTCGTGGATGCGCTGCAGCGTGATGGCCACATCGTCGCGATGACGGGCGACGGCGTCAACGACGCCCCGGCCGTGAAGTCGGCGGATATAGGTGTGGCGATGGGCGTGACCGGTACCGAGGTGACGAAGGAAGCGGCGCGGATGATCCTCGCCGACGACAATTACGCGACGATCGTGGACGCGGTCAAGCGCGGCCGCGTCGTGTTTGACAACATCCAGAAATTCCTCCGCTACCTGCTCAGCTCAAATATGGGCGAGGTCTGCACGGTGTTCTTTGGCGTCGTGCTCGCCGGGGTGATCGGCCTCACGGACCCGAACAGTACCGGCGTTGTGCTGCCGCTGCTCGCAACCCAGGTGCTGTGGATCAACCTCGTGACCGACTCCGGCCCGGCGCTCGCGCTCGGGCTCGACCCCGCCGACGGCGATGTCATGAAGCGCAAGCCCCGCAGCCTGAACGACCACGTCATCGACCGGGCGATGTGGCAGCGGGTCATCTTCATCGGGCTCGTGATGGGTGCCATCACGCTCCTCACGATCGACATGTTCCTCCCGGGCGGGCTCATCGAGGGCTCCGACTCGCTGGATGTGGCGCGCACCGCCGGCTTCACGACCCTCGTCCTCGCGCAGTTGTTCAACGTGTTCAACTCCCGCTCGGCCCACGAATCCGCCTTCACCAACCTGTTCACGAATGGCTGGCTCTGGGCATCCGTTGCCCTCGGCTTTGTGCTACAGATCGCCGTCGTGCACGTGCCATTCATGCAGGTGGCGTTCGGCACCGCATCCCTCGACCTCCAGCACTGGCTCATCGCCATCGCGATGGGCTCGATCGTGCTGTGGGCAGAGGAGCTCATGAAGGTGATCTACCGTGCACTGCGGGCGATGCGCCGTGCTAGGGAAGAATTGGCCGCCGGTAAGTGACTCGTTCGCGAGCATCCACCAATTCCTCATCCACTAACGTCACTCTGTACCGCAACGAATGATCACGATGGGCCGGAGATTTGCCCCGCGCCCACACCGACCGAGGAGACACTCATGCGCACACTCATCATCACGGCCTTCGTGTCGGCCGACGGCGTCATGGAAGCACCGGGCGGCGAGCAAGGCTATCGGAACTCTGGCTGGACATTTCGCTTCGTGAAACACGACGACAAGGCCTACGAAATCAAGGGCCGAGAGGAGAACGAGGCGGGGGCCCTACTGCTCGGCCGGAAATCCTACGAAGCGTTTGCGCCGATCTGGCCCGAGATGAAGGACTTCGCACGCTACAACACGTTGCCGCGCTACGTCGTCTCACGCACCCTCGAACAGGACGACGAGCGTTGGCCCGCGACGATCCTGCGTTCGGTTGAGGATGTGGCGAAACTGAAAGAGACCGAGGGCGGGCCGTTGCTCGTGCACGGCTCGGGCGAGCTCGGGGCGGCGCTCGCGGATGCGGGACTCGTCGACCGCTACCACCTCCTGGTGTTCCCGCTGCTGCTGGGCTCGGGAAAACGCCTGTTCAGCAACGCCGAGCACGACGCCACGAAGCTCGCCGTCGTCGAACAGGAGGTCTACGACAACGGCATCATCAAAGTGGTCTACGACGTCGTGCGGGAACCCGTCAAAACCGAGTAGCCTCGCAAGCCCACGTGCGTACGGGCGCAATGTTTACAGACGCGTCGGTCAGTTGGAGTAGGCTGTGGATTCGGATGCGCTGATGCGTCGGAGATGTTGAGTGAAACCTAAATTCCGGTGCGCGGCCGGTCCATCCATTAGTCACTAATTTCGTGCTCTTGCGAGCGACACAACGCGGCAATTGCCGTGGATGGGAAGAAACGTGGATCTTTTCGAGTATCAGGCGCGCGACCTGTTTGAAGCACACGGTGTGCCGGTTCTGGCCGGCATCGTGGCTGACACCCCCGAGGACGTCCGAGCAGCTGCCGAGAAGCTCGGCGGCGTTACCGTCGTCAAGGCGCAGGTGAAGGTCGGCGGCCGCGGTAAGGCTGGCGGCGTCAAGGTTGCCAAGAATCCGGACGAGGCTTTTGCTGCGGCACAGTCCATCCTGGGCCTCGACATCAAGGGTCACGTCGTTGAGCGAGTCATGGTTGCCGCTGGCGCCAACATTGACGAGGAGTACTACTTCTCGGTGCTGCTCGACCGTGCGAACCGCAACTACCTCGCCATGTGCTCGAAGGAAGGCGGCATGGAGATCGAGCAGCTCGCGGAGGAACGCCCCGAGGCACTCGCTCGCATCGCTGTCGACCCCATCGTCGGCATCGATCAGGCCAAGGCCGAGGAGATCGCTCGCGCTGCTGGCTTTGACGACGAGCAGGTTGCCAAGCTGGCTCCCGTGTTCGTGAAGCTCTTCGAGGTCTACCGCGAAGAAGACGCAACGCTCGTTGAGGTCAACCCGCTCGTCAAGACCGCTGAAGGCGACATCATCGCGCTCGACGGCAAGGTCACGCTCGACGACAACGCCGAGTTCCGCCACGAGCAGCACGCAGAGCTCGCTGCCGTTGCCGGCAACCTTGACCCGCTCGAGGAAAAGGCCAAGGAAAACGACCTCAACTACGTAAAGCTTGACGGCCAGGTTGGCATCATCGGTAACGGCGCAGGCCTCGTGATGTCGACCCTCGACGTCGTCGCTGGCGCGGGTGAGAAGCACGGTGGCGTCAAGCCCGCCAACTTCCTCGACATCGGTGGTGGCGCATCCGCCGAGGTCATGGCCGCTGGCCTCGACGTCATCCTGGGTGACGAGCAGGTCAAGAGCGTATTCGTGAACGTGTTCGGCGGCATCACCGCGTGCGATGCCGTTGCAAACGGCATCGTGGGCGCGCTGAAGACCCTCGGCGACGCGGCGACCAAGCCCCTCGTTGTGCGTCTCGACGGCAACAACGTCGAAGAGGGTCGCCAGATCCTTGCCGACTACAACCACCCGCTTGTCACCGTCGTCCCGACCATGGACGAGGCCGCTGACAAGGCCGCAGAACTCGCGAACGCCTAAGCGCGCCAAACACGGATAAGGATTAGTAGAACTATGTCGATTTTTCTTGACGAGAACTCCAAGATCATCGTTCAGGGCATCACCGGCTCGGAAGGCTCGAAGCACGCGACCCGCATGCTCGAAGCTGGCGCGAATGTCGTAGGCGGCACGAACCCCCGCAAGGCGGGGCAGACCATCGAGCTCGCGGGCAAGGAACTGCCGATCTTCGGCACCGTGAAGGAAGCCATGGAGGCGACCGGCGCCAACGTCACCGTCATCTTCGTGCCGCCGGCCTTCGCCAAGGGTGCGATCGTCGAGGCAGCGGAGGCAGAGATCCCCCTCGCAGTCGCGATCACCGAGGGCATCCCCGTGAAGGACTCGGCCGAGGCTTGGGCGCGAGTGCAGGAGCTTGGCAACAAGACCCGCCTCATCGGCCCGAACTGCCCTGGCATCATTACCCCGGGCGTCTCGCTCGCTGGCATCACCCCCGCGAACATCGCGGGCACCGGTCCCATCGGTCTCGTCTCGAAGTCGGGCACCCTGACATACCAGATGATGTACGAGCTGCGCGAAATCGGCATCTCGACCGCAATTGGTATCGGCGGCGACCCCATCATCGGCACGACGCACATCGACGCACTCGAGGCGTTCGAAGCTGACCCCGAGACCAAGGCGATCGTCATGATCGGTGAGATTGGTGGTGACGCCGAGGAGCGTGCCGCTGAGTTCATCAAGGCGAACGTGACGAAGCCGGTCGTCGGCTACGTCGCGGGCTTCACCGCGCCGGAGGGTAAGACCATGGGGCACGCAGGTGCGATCGTCACCGGTTCGGCGGGTACCGCAGCAGCGAAGAAGGAGGCCCTCGAGGCCGCCGGCGTTCGCGTGGGCACCACGCCGACCGAGACCGCCAACATCATGAAGGAGATCATCGCGGGCCTCTAAGCCTCGCGAAGCGCCCGGCGATTCGGCCGGGCGCGTCCTTCTCACACAGTGCACGGGACGTGCCGGATTCGCCGCTGTTGCGGCGGGAACCGACTGTCCCGTGCACTGTTTGTTTTGCGAATGCGCTCGGCACGGAGTGCGCGTAGACGATCTTCAACCGCCCTCTACTACTCTTTGCATAGCCATGACCCGCATTCCTTCTCTTATTGCTGCCATCGCTGACGCAGCGCTCACCGTCGCAATCGGCTTCGTGATTCCGCTCGCGATTACCCTCGCGAGCTGGCTGATCACGGGCGGTTTCCAGACGACGGCTGTTGAGCTGCCAGTGACCGTTGCCGCGTCGATCTGGGCGCTCGGCCTTGGTGGGGGAGTCGGGTTCTCGATTAGTCCCGAGACGTATCCAGCGCTCGGGATCGCGGAACCTTTCCGGTTCGTCATCTCGGTCGCGCCCCTCGCGTTTACGGCATTTATCGCGTGGATGGGCTGGCGCGCGGGGGATGGACTCAGCGACGACGACGCACCGTGGGCTGGCCTCGGGGCGAGCACCGTGACCTTCGCGCTCGCCTCTTGGCTCTCGCTGGCCTTCGCTACGGCGGAGCCGATGCGCATCGACGTCGCGGGTGCCGTCGTCGTCGGTACGTGCACGTGGCTCGTCATGCTGCTGTTCGGCCTGCGGGTCTGGGAATATCTGCCCTGGGAGAAGTGGCTTGGCGCCCGGGTCTCGGACCTTACCGACTTGGCACCTCGAGCGCTACGGATCGCGACCGGTCTCGTCGTTGGCACGCTCGCCCTCGCCACGATCGCGCTGCTCGTCGCGCTCGTGACCAGTATGGGGCGCGTCATCGGACTGATGGAGGCATTGCAACTCGATGTCGCGAGCATCATCGGCATCGGCCTGCTGCAGCTCGCCTATTTGCCGACGATGATCGTTTGGGCCGCGGCCTGGTTGCTCGGCCCCGGCATCCAGCTCGGTGCGGGATCAACGGCGACGCTCGGAGGCACGGACGCGGGCCCGCTGCCGGTCCTGCCCTTGCTCGGCATGCTGCCGGAGGGTTCCTCGCCGTATCTGTGGGCGCTGATCGCGCTTCCCCTGGCACTCGCCGCGGTGATCGCGCTCATCGCACGCAACCGAAACCCTGGCATTGATGCTCGCGTGTGGTGGGAGAGGCTGCTGCCTCCCGCGGCGGGCGCACTCGCCGCGGCGGTCGCGCTCGCGGTAGCGGCGCAGCTCTCACGGGGTTCGCTCGGGCCAGGGCGCCTCACCGAGTTTGGCCCCGAGCCGTGGTGGATGCTCTTGGCTGCGTTCGGCCTGTTCACCCTCGGTGGTGCGATCGGCGCCTTTCTCCCACTTGAATCGAGCGCTGATGTGGACTCGAGGGATGCGGACTCGAGGGATGGGGTTCGCAAGGACAGCGCGCGCAAGGACAGCGCTCGCGAGGAGCGCGTCGAGGCCGACGAGGAGTCGCACGCGGACGAGTCCGACCCGAGGACGCGACCCCACGTCATCCCCTTCCAAAGTTTCTTCGATCGCATCCTTGGCGGTCACGACGACGAGGATGAGGACGACGATGAGCGGGAGACTGCTTCGGCTGCGAGACAAGACGACGAGGGTGATTCGGCGTCCCAGGACGTGGAGGTCGGTGACGTGGACGCTGCAAAGGCGGCGGAAAAGCGGCCCCGGGTCAGCCCCTACGCCCGCCCGAAACAGCGCATCGAACTGCGCGACGCAGTGAATCGATCTGATGAACCGGACATCTACGCCGACATCGATCCGAGCGAGGATCCAAAGTAACAATCCGGGGCGCGGTAGGATCGGTTAGTGCTCAAGCTCGTCGTTCTCATTTCTGGCACGGGGTCAAACCTCCGCGCACTCCTCGACGCCATCGACACCAGCCGCGACAGCGAGCAGCCCATCGATGCCGAAGTCGTGGCCATTGGTGCCGATACGCCCAAGGCAAACCTTGCGCTGGCGACCGAGCGGGGCATCCCGACCTTCGTCATCGAGCCGCGCAACTACCCAAATCGCGAGGCGTGGGGTGACGCGCTGCTCGCCGAGATTCAGCGCTGGGAACCCGACACGACCATCCTGAGTGGTTTCATGCGGCTCGTACCGCCGCGCGTTGTCGAGGCGCTTTCGCCCAACCTGCTCAACACGCATCCTGCCCACTTGCCGGAATTCCCCGGTGCGCATGCCGTGCGCGACGCGCTCGCGGCCGGCGTCACCGAGACCGGCGCCACGATCATGATTGTCGACAACGGCGTCGATACTGGGCCGATCATCGATCAGCGACGCATCCCCATCCACCCCGATGACGACCAGGATGCGCTCCACGAGCGAATCAAGATCGTCGAACGCGAACTACTTACCGAAACGGTGCGCAACCTGGCCTTGGGCACCATCAACCTCAAGGAGATTGCCGCATGAGCGCACCCAAGATCACCGAACACCGCCGCGAACGCGACCAGATCAAGATCAGCCGCGCGCTGATTTCGGTCTCGGACAAGACCGGGCTCGAGGAACTCGCGAAGGCGCTCGGCGCGGCAGGTGTCGAGATCGTCTCGACTGGCTCGACGGCGCAGAAGATTCGGGATGCGGGGGTTTCGGTTATCGAGGCGTCGGAGGTCACCGGGTTCCCCGAGATCCTTGATGGCCGCGTGAAGACGCTGCACCCGAACGTGCACGGTGGGCTGCTCGCCGATCTGCGCCTCGAGAGCCACGAGAAGCAGTTGAACGAGCTCGAGATCAAGCCATTCGACCTGGTGGTTGTCAACCTCTACCCCTTCGCAGAGACGGTCGCCTCGGGTGCCGCGCCCGAGGACGTCGTCGAGCAGATCGACATCGGGGGACCGGCCATGGTGCGCGCCTCGGCGAAGAACCACGCCAACGTCGCGATCGTCGTTTCGCCCGAGCGGTACGCCGAGATCATCGACGCGGTCGCAAACGGCGGCACGAGCTTCGCGCAGCGCCGCCAGCTTGCCGCGGCGGCCTTCGCGCACACCGCCGAGTACGACGCCAACGTTTCGGATTGGTTCGCGCTGCAGCTCGCCGCCGAGAACGGCACCGAGGGCGACGCGCCCGAGGCGAGCTTCCCCGCATCCCTCTCGGTCGAGGTGAGCCGCGAATCGACGCTTCGCTACGGCGAGAACTCGCACCAGCAGGCCGCGCTGTACCGCAGCGACGCCGGTCGCGGCATCGCGCAGGCGCGCCAGTTGCACGGCAAGGAAATGTCGTACAACAACTACGTGGATGCGGATGCGGCGTTGCGCGCGGCGTACGACTTTGCCGAGCCCGCCGTTGCGATCATCAAGCACGCGAACCCGTGCGGCATCGCGGTGGCTCCCGAGGGACTTGACGAGGCTTCGGCCATCGCCGAGGCACACCGCCGAGCACATGCGTGCGACCCGCTGTCGGCATTCGGTGGGGTTGTCGCGGCGAACCGCGAGGTATCGCTCGAGATGGCGCAGACGCTGAGCGAGATCTTCACCGAGGTCGTCGTGGCACCCGGCTTTGCCGAGGAAGCCGTCTCTCTGCTCGCGCAGAAGAAGAACATCCGTCTGCTCGCCGTGCCGGCTGACTTCGCCCGCGAGGACATCGAGCTGCGCCAGATTTCGGGTGGCTTCCTCGCACAGACGCCGGACACCTTCCCGCGTGAGGGACGAATCAGCGACAAGTGGGAGCTCGTCACCGGCGAGGCCGCGGATGAGCAGACCCTGCGCGACCTCGAGTTCGCGTGGAAGGCCGCGCGCTCGGTCAAGTCGAACGCCATCCTGCTCGCGAACGAGGGCGCCTCGGTCGGTGTCGGCATGGGCCAGGTCAACCGCGTTGACTCGTGCCACCTCGCGGTAAACCGTGCGGGAGACCGCGCCGCGGGGTCGGTCGCAGCATCCGACGCCTTCTTCCCGTTCGCAGACGGCCTCGAGGTGCTCACCGCCGCGAACGTGCGTGCGGTCGTGCAGCCCGGTGGGTCGATTCGCGACGACGAGGTGAAGGCCGCAGCCGAGAAGGCTGGCGTGACGATGTACTTCACCGGCGAACGCCACTTCTTCCACTAAGCATCCGGCCCCCGAACGAACAAAATAGGACACCGTGACTCAACCCGCCTCAGCCACCTCTGGATTCCGCGTCAACGCCATTCTCAGCGCGGCCCTCGCCGCCTCGGCAATCACGTTGCTCGGCACCCTGTTCTCCACGAACCAGCGTGACCTCACGTTCGTGCTGTCGCCGTGGGAGACCTTCGCGAACGCGTTCGGCCTGGCAGCGCCCGCGGTGGGGATCTACCTCATTGTGCTGATCGCGCTCGGGTTCGTCGGGGCGTTCCGGACGTGGTGGACGGCGGCGATCGCGGGTGTCATCTCGGTGCTCGTGGGCGGCACCGTCGCCTACATCATCCAGATCCTCTCGAACGGGCTCGATTTGAACGGTGAGGCGTGGACCGCGATCTTCGGCGAGTTCCTCGGCCTCAACTTCCCGTTCACGGTCATGGGTATCGTTGCGGCGACGCTCGTGGGCCCGCCCGTGTACCGCGCGGTGAGCGGGGAACCGCTTGCGGGCGTGCCGGTCCAGTATTCGGCTGGGCCGGGGGCGCCGTCGTCGATCACCGATAGCGGCTCGGCGTTTGTGCGCATCCCGTCGGACGCAATGCTCGAGGGCAAGGATGACGACGATCGCGCGATTGCGAATGGCCAATGGGAAGACCTGGTCGCCGCGTTCGAGGAGCACGACTGGGGCACGCAGGCCGTTCCCGAGGCGGCGAACGAGCCTCGCGCGGTGTTCGTCGGTGACATGGCGCTCGTGCTCGGCGAACAGGTGGTGCTCGCGAAGCCAAAGGGCGACGCCCGTCGCGTTGAGTTGGCGACGGTTCGCGAGACGCTGAGCGACGCCGGCGCGGTGTTCGATGAGCTCGAGGCACCCGCGATTTTCGACCCGGCGGATGTCGTCGAAGGTCCGGGCGTGCTCTACGTCGGCGTCGGCGCGAGTACCAATGGCTCGGCCATCCGCGGGCTTCGGAAGATCGTCGCCGATCGTGGCTATCGCGTCGTTGCCTTGCCGGTCGCGGGCAAGATCGCCCTGTCGGATGCACTGTCGATACTTCCCGATGGAACGAAGCTCGCGTGGTCGCCCGCGATCGAGCACCCCGAGCTGCTCGGGGAGTACATTGCGGTCGAAGAGCCTCGTGGCGCGGCGGTCGTTGTGCTCGACGAGCAGACTGTCGCAGCCCCCGCATCCGCTCCTGGGACGGCGAAGCTGCTCGGCACGCTTGGCTATCAGGTCAAGGCGCTCGATATCAGCGCGTTCGAGGATGCGGGCGGCACGCTGCCACGTATGTCGCTGCGCTCCCGCGACTAGCGCTCCTCGAGTAGGTGGGATTCACTCCGATCACCGCGGTTTGGTCGCACGCACGCGGTAGTCCGTGAGGGTCAAACCGAGCAAGGCGCGTGCTTCGTGACTGAGGTGTGCTTGATCAGCGGGACTGCTATTTCGGCCAAAGAATCGGCAGGGTTCTCACGGGTCCATTCCACTGCTTCTTGAAGGCGTCGTCTGCGGATCATATTGTAGGGAGACAGGCCCACGTACTTGGTGGCGAGGCGGTTGACCGTGCGTGTTGAGACCCCAATGGCACCTGCGAGATCCGACACAGTGCCAATAGTGGAGTCGGTGATGGCCAGCTCGGCCAACTGATTGGCTTGATATGCCTCATCGGTGATCGGCCCCACATGGTCCGCAAGCCACGTCTCCACCTCATCCACGACGCCGGCGAGGTTGCTGGCTGATGCCCTGACTATCCCATGCAGGTCGGGTGTGGCGACGGGGAAGGAATCATCACGACAACTTGCCGGCTGCTTGGTGAAAGCCGGCACTGCTGCTGGGCGGAGTAATGCACCTAGTACCCAGCCTTGCCCGACGAGGACTTGTGTGGAGCGTCGCGTGCTGGGCCCCCAGAACCGTACTTCGTCGTCTTGGAAGGCAAGGTTGCTTGCGGGGAACGCCAGGATTTCCTGGGCTGAGTGTTGCCCTGGGGAGATTGCCCACGTGGTGGTCCACCACCACGCCACTAGATCCTTGGCGGTGGAACCCGCGAGGAGCCGGGTGAAGTTCACGGGGAGCTCGGACGGGAACAACGGACCGCGTCCAGCGAGATCAGTGTGGGCGGCCATGGCAGGATTTTACAAGACCGGCGCGCAGTCGAGGGCTAACCTCGAAGCCATGACTAGTTCATTCACCCCTGCCAACGGCCAGTACACCGAGAACGGTCGACCGAAGAGCTTCTCCAGCCTGACTCCGTTCGTTGCACTCAAGGACCCGAAAGCTGCGCTGGACTTCTATACCGAGGTGTTCGGCGCTCGCCTGGTGAATTCCACCGAGGTGGAGGGCCTGATCATCCACGCCGAACTCGATTTCGGGTGTGGTCGTCTACAGCTGGGTGCCGCGCAGCAGGCCTATCACTTGCTTGCGCTGGACCCGGGGGCCGAGGACGTGCAGTTCTCGTTCGGTATTTATGTCGCGGATGTCGACCGCGTCGTCGAGGCTGCAATCGCTCGCGGTGCCGTACTGCGCGAGGCGGTGGTGGAGTTCGTGTCTGGCGATCGTTTCGGGAGTATCCGTGATCCGTTTGGCATCCGGTGGTCGGTGATGACACGCGTCGAGGACCTCAGCGATGAGGAATCTGCTCGGCGGGTCGATGACTGGGCCGCGGCGATGAGCGCCCAGGACAACTGACCCCTCTCGGTCGCCCTGCGGCCAAGAGCTTTTGATGAGCGGTCACCGCAAGGTGACCGCTCACTTGTCAGCTAAGCCCTGAGGGAGCGCTCGCCGATGACCTCACCGTACGGCGTCTCGCCGACGATCTTGAAGCCCATCGCCTGGAAGAACTTGCCGGGGCCGAGCTCGCCTTCTTCCCACACCGCAACGACCTCGTTGAAGCCGCGTTCGAGCGCCTCGGTGAGCACCGCATCCACGGCGAACGCACCGATACCTTGCCGCTGGTGCTCCGCATCCACATTCATGCGCAGGATCGTGGCACGGTAGAGCGGGTCGTCCGACTCGTCATTGAACGTCGCCATGATGAACGCGACAACGTCGTCCCCATCGACGACGACGCGCGGCCACATCGTGTCTTGATTGACGTAGGCTTCCGCGATCGAATGCGAGACCGGGGCTACGAAGTTCTCCTGACCGGGCTTCAGCGAGAGCGCATTCGCGGCCACGATGTTGTCGGCGGTGAGCGGGGCAAGACGCAACGAAGTCATGTCATGCAGGGTACCCCCAATGACCGGAAATTAGGCTGATCGCGAACTGTTCTCGCCCTTCGCCTACAACGAGCGCGGCGAACAAGGTATTTCAAGGTGCCAATCTAGAATCGGCACAGCAGACTTTCGCGGGACAGCTTCACACTCGGCACCCGCGCTCAGGGAGGGTAAACATGGCGCAAGAGATGTCACAAACCGGCCGCTCACTCGTGGCACTGGTTCGTGCCGACGGTCACGGCGAGCTCCGTGACGGCGATCGCGTCATCCGGATGAACGCGGGCAACTCGGATGAGCTGCGCGGCCAGCTCATGGAGCGGGCCATCGCGATCGCGGTCGATGAAGGCCGTGAGATCGACCTCAAGACGATCGACGTCGATGGCATCTACTCGCTCGTGTGCTATCCGAACGGCAACCTTGAGCAGGTCGGGGACGTGCAGCCGCTTGGCCCGGGCGACATCGAGCTCACGCCCGAGGCCGACTCGAACGCGGCCGATGGCGGGTACGCCCAGCTCTTTGGCAGCGGCGGCAACGATGGTGAGCGCGACGCCGATTCGGTGCACGAGACCATCCAGTTGCCTCGCGAGGGGATGCTCGCGAAGCAACTCGAGGTCGAGGAACGCGAGCAGGCGGCGGCCGCAGCCGCGGCTGCGGATGACGATGATGAGGACCTCGAGGAGGAATTCCACGACGAGGGCCTCGACCACGATTTCGACGATGTCGACGAGGATCCGCAGCAGGTCGACTCTGCGACGGCGAACGGCACCCAGGATGCACAGGACGAAGGCGGGGCCTCGGTCGCGCAACCCGACGCGGGCGTGGCATCGCGCGCGCCGGAGCCGAAAGTCACCGAGACGCCCACCTCGGGCGAGGACTTTGTCGCCGCCGCGATGCGCGACCCATACGAGGTCGAGCCCGGAGAACCCGAGGCCGAAGATGACTGGCGCCCGGCCTTCACTCGCGGCGACGCGCGACGCTCCGAGCCGCTCACGAAGAACGACGACGAGGACCTGCTCGCAGCATCCGAGAAGCAGCGTGGCCGCAAGATTGCGCCCCAGCCTGCGGCCTCGACAAGCAACGTGCCGACGCTCGATGACTTCCTGTCGTCGAAGCAGTCGAGCCAGAACCAGCTCGCCGAAAGTGGCTGGCGCGCCCGGGTGCGTCGCGCATCCGGCGGGTTGATCAAGCTCGGCCCGGGTAAGCAGGAACGCACCATCCGGGAAGAAATGGATCAGATCCAGAAGTCCTTCGACGGGACTAGGACGATCGTGGTCGTGAACCCGAAGGGCGGCGCACACAAGACGACGGCGACGCTGATGATCGCCGCGGCATTCGGCACGATGCGCGGCGGCTACACCCTCGCGTGGGACAACAATGAGACCCGTGGAACCCTCGGCTGGCGTTCGCGCGCCGGGGTCACGAACAATACCGCGGTCGACCTGCTGCGTGAGCTCCCGCACTTCGAGATTTCGGGTGGCGCGACGATCTCGGATATCGACCGATACGTGCGCAATCAGGGCAACGCGAAGTTCGACGTGCTCGCGAGTGATGACGATGCGGCCTCGGCGGCAATCATCGACGACGATGCCTTCAGTCGGCTGCACCGGGTGCTCTCGCGCTTCTACCGCATCATGGTCATCGACACCGGAAACAACATGCGCGCCTCGAACTGGGAGGCCGCGCTCAACATCGCCGACCAGCTCGTGATCGTTTCGACCGCGCGTGAAGACACCGCCGCATCCGCAGCCTGGCTTGCCGACGGACTCCGTGAGCGCGGCTACGGCCAGCTGCTTGCCGACGCAGTGACGATTCTGTCGTCGCCGTCTGCCAAGGAAGATCCCGAGCTCACTGAGAAGCTGCACAGCCACTTCACGCAGCTGACGCGCGCGGTCGTGTCGGTACCGTACGATCAGGAATTCGTCGGCGGTGGGGAGCTGAACATCCCGAACCTGCAGCCAGCGACACGTGACGCCTGGCGCCACGCGGCCGCGGTGATCGCGCAGGGCCTGTAGCGACGCTTGCCGCGTTGGCCGAGTGCGCCCGGCGGGCAACCTCGTTGGCCGAGTGCGCCCGGCGGGCGTGTATCGAGGTCAGCGTCCCCGGGCATTTCGATATGCCGCTTCGCGGCTACTCAATGGCCGGTGCCAGTCGGCACTCAACGACCCTGCCGTTCAGCGTAGGATTCGAGAGTGCTTACCGTAGTTGCCTCAGACCGAGTTGCCGAACCGTCCGAGATCGATGACATCATTGCGGGACTCGATGACCGCGCGGGTGTCGTGCTGGCCTCGGGCGTCGAGTACCCGGGGCGCTACACCCGATGGGACATGGGCTTCATCGACCCACCGCTCGTGATCGAGGGCCGCGGCTTCACCGTGCAATTGCGCGCCCTCAACGATCGCGGACTCGTGCCACTGCGCGCGTTCACCGACATCCTCAGCGGGGTCGAGGGCTTCGCGCTTGAAGTCGCAGAACGCGAGACGACCATCACGATCACCCCGCAGCGCGACGACATCCTGCCGGAAGAGGAGCGCACACGTCGCCGCTCGTCGTTCGCCGTGCTCCGGCATCTCCTCGCGGCGCTCCCTAAGGATGCGCAACACCTCGGGCTCTACGGCTCGCTCGGGTATGACCTGGTTCGACAGATCGAGCAGTTGGACGAGCCGGCGGGGGGAGACCAGCGGGACCTCGTGATGTACCTGCCCGACAGCATCATCGCGGTGGACCGCCAGCGCGACGATGCTCGCCGCTACGAGTTCGAGTTCAGCTACGAAGGTCAGCACACGGCTGGCATCCCGCGCACCGCGACCAAGGCGCCGTTTGTCGGCCCCGCGGCCGATGCCACCGCATCCCGCGACCACGAAAGGGGCGAGTACGCCGCACTGGTGCAGGATGCGAAGCAGTACTTTGAGCGCGGCGACCTCTTTGAGGTCGTCCCCGGCCAGGCTTTCCGCGAACCCGTGAGTACCTCGCCATCGGCGATCTTCCGCTCGCTCGTGAAGAACAACCCCGCGCCCTATGGCGCCATCATGAACCTTGGCGAGAACGAGTTCCTGGTTACCGCATCCCCGGAGATGTTCGTGCGCGTGCAGGGCGACCGCGTTGAGACGGCCCCGATCTCGGGTACGATCGCCCGCGGCGCGGACGCGATCGAGGACTCGGACCAGATCAAGACGCTCATCAACAGCGACAAGGACAAGTCGGAGCTCACGATGTGCACCGACGTCGACCGCAACGACAAGTCGCGGGTGTGCGAGCCCGGCTCGGTACGCATCATCGGCCGTCGCCAGATCGAGCTGTATTCGAAGGTGATCCACACCGTCGATCACGTTGAGGGCACTCTTCGCGAAGACTTCGACGGCCTAGATGCGTTCGCGACGCACATGTGGGCCGTGACGGTCACTGGCGCGCCGAAGATCTGGGCGATGCGCTTTATTGACGAGCACGAGCGCTCGCCCCGCACGTGGTACGCGGGTGCGCTCGGTGTGCTCTACGCCAACGGTGACGTCAACACCGGGCTCACGATCCGTGCGGCCATGATCCGCGAGGGCATTGCCGAGGTGCGCGCGGGCGGGACCCTGCTGATCGACTCGGTTCCCGAAGACGAGGAGCGCGAGACCGAAATGAAGGCCTCGGCGCTGCTCGAGGCGATCCAGTCGGACCCGAGCGCCGAGGCTGCGGAAGAGCCCGAGCCCGCGGCGAAGCGCGGTGCCGGCCACCGCATCCTGTTCTTCGACCACGAAGACTCGTTCGTGCAGATGCTCGCGGGCTACATGCGCGAGACGGGCGCCGAGGTGCGCACCGTGCGCGTGCCGAAGGGCGGCGTACCGGTGGAGCGCATCCGCGAACAGCTCGATGCGCTCGACCCGACACTCGTCGTGATGTCGCCGGGGCCGGGCTCGCCGAGCGACTTCCGTGACAGCGACATCCTTGCTGAGCTGGATGCGCGTGGCTTGCCGGTCTTCGGCGTGTGCCTCGGCCAGCAGGCGATCGGCGAGTACCTCGGCGCCTCGCTCGGGCAGCTCGGCTATCCGCTGCACGGGCAGGAGCGCGAGGTCGAGGTCATCGAACCTGGCTTCCTCGACGAGATGCCGAAGCGGTTTGTGACTGGTCGCTACCACTCGCTGTACGTCGAGCCGGCCACTGTTTCGGGCGGGCTGAAGATCATCGCGAGCGACGACGATGGCATCCCGATGGCGGTCGAGCACACCGAAAAGCGGTGGTTCGCCGTGCAGTTCCACCCGGAGTCGCTCATGACCCTCCGCGACCGCGCCGGACACCGCATTATTGACGCGGTAATGGAGCGAATTTCTTAGCCAGGTTTCATTTCCCTGACCAGGGGTTTTCTGCCGCGCAAAAATTGTGCCGCCGTTCGTCAAGATTTTGCTTTACGCGGTGAAAATTTAGGCCGTAGTATTCCCTTCGGCGCGCATCCGCGCCCGTAAAGGATGCGTGCCGCGGCAGTGGTGCGCACTAGGCATGAATTGAGGACCTGGTTGAGCAACCGCATCGACTTTCGCTATCTCTCCGAGCCCGACATGATCGAGGCCGGAGTGATGGATATGGCCAGCTGCGTGGACGCGATGGAAGAGACTTTCGCGCTCTATGCTGCGGGGGATTACCGCATGGCTGGGCCGAACAACGACTCGCACGGGGCGCGCATGATTTTCCCCGACGAGCCGCCGTTCCCCACGATGCCGAAGAACAGTGACGATCGTCGATTTACCGCGATGCCCGCATACCTCGGCGGCAGCTTCGGCACGACGGGGATGAAGTGGTACGGCTCGAACCTCGCGAACCGCGAAAAGGGCCTGCCTCGCTCGATCCTCATGTTCATGCTCAACGATACCGAGACCGCGGCGCCGCTCGCGCTGATGTCGGCCAACCTGCTTTCTGCGATGCGCACCGGCGCCGTCTCGGGTGTCGCTGCGCGTCACTTCGCGCGCGGGGATGCTCGGGTCGCCGGAGTGATCGGCCCCGGCGTCATGGGGCGAACGGCGCTGGCCGCGCTCGCGGTCGCGTGTCCGATGCTCGACACGGTCAAGGTCCGCGGCCGCAGCCAGCGTGGCATCGACGACTTCAAGACCTGGGTCGCGACCTACGTACCGCAGATCACCTCGATCGAGCAGGTCGAGTCTGACGAAGAGGCAGTTCGTGGCTGCGACGTCGTCACGGTGTGCGCGACGACCAAGGCCGGCGACCTCGACACCTATCCGATGATTCGCCGCGAGTGGCTCGAGCCGGGCGCGCTCGTCACGATGCCTGCCGCCGCCAACATCGATGAGGGGCTCGAGGCACAGGACGTTCGCAAGGTCGTGGACTCCTACGGCCTCTACGAGGCATGGGGCCTCGAGTTCCCGACCCCGACGCACCACCACGTGGGGATCATCGGCAACAAGTTCCTCGACCTCGTCGCCGAGGGCAAGATCCGCCACTGGGACATCGAGGAGCTCGGGCCGGTCGTCGAGCGCCGCGCCGAGGGCCGCCGCAATCCGGAGGAGATCGTCATTGTGTCGATCGGTGGGCTGCCGATTGAGGACGTGGCGTGGGGCACCGTGGTGTACCGCAATGCGATCAAACGCGGCATTGGCACGAGCCTGCCGCTGTGGGACGCCCCCGCGATGGCGTAGTCCTTCAGGCTATTGAGTAGGTGCCGTAGGCGCATATCGATCCCCGAGTAGCGCCGTAGGCACATATCGAGGGGTGCTGACCCGCGAAGCGTATCGAAGAGTGGCCTCTCGATACGCTTCGCTACTCGAGGATCGAAATGGCTACCGGAAGACGATGGTGCGGTGGCCGTCAAGCAGGATGCGGTGCTCGGCAAACCACTTGACGGCCTGCGTGAGCGTGCGTGATTCCTCGTCCTGGCCCATCGCCTGCAGCTGCTTGACCGTGTCAGTGTGGTCGACACGGCGCACGTTCTGCTCGATGATCGGACCTTCGTCGAGATCGGTCGTGACGAAGTGCGCCGTGGCACCAACCACCTTCACGCCCCGCTCGTGCGCCTGGCGGTAGGGGTTCGCGCCCTTGAACCCTGGCAGGAACGAGTGGTGGATGTTGATGGCCATCCCCTCGAGCTCCTCGCAGAGTTCGGGGGAGACGATCTGCATGTAGCGAGCGAGTACGACGAGTTCGATGTCGTCCTGAGCGATCACCTCGCGCACGCGGTTCTCAAACGCGAGCTTGTCCTCTGGGCTCTTGATCGGCAGGTGCTCGAACGGCACCCCGTAGAATTCGGCGATGTTGCCGAGGTTCGGGTGGTTCGCCATGAGGCGAGTCACCTCGATGGGCAGGTGCCCGGTGCGCTGGCGGAACAGCAGGTCGTTGACACAGTGCTCGGCCGTTGACCCGAGGACGAGGGTGCGCACGGGGCGGCCCACCTCATCCAGGTGAATTTCCGCGTTGAATCGCTCGGCGACGGGGTTGACCTCGGCGAGGAGCGCACCTTGCGTGACCGGGGAATCGATTTCGATCCGCATGAAGAAACGGTCGGTGTCGAGCGAAGAGAACTGCTGCAGCTCGACGATGTTTCCTGCCGACGCCACGATCGCGGCGGTCATCGCGTGCACTATGCCCGGCTTATCAGGGCAGACGAGCGTGAGGACGCGGTGATTCGGGGAAGGCTGCTGTGCGGGGGTAGTCGATTCGGTCACAGTCGCTAGGGTACGGGAGAACGGCTTAGATTCCCGAGGGCGTACCGCGCGGGCCGCGCATCCACCTTCGCGCCGCTCCTACCCCGAGAGCCAGTCGCGACGTAGGATCGACCGGTGACGACACAAACTAGCTCGAAACTGCCTTTGGGCCCACTCGTGACCCTCGCCACGGCCACGTTCATGTCGATCACGATCGAGATGCTGCCGACCGGTCTGATGCACCTCATGGCGCCGGATCTCGGCGTTGCTGAATCGCAGATCGGCTTGCTCATGTCGGTGTTCGCGTTTGCGGTAGTCCTCACCTCGACACCGCTCACGATGCTGCTGCGACGGGTGCCGAAGCGCATCCTGCTCGTAGGCGTGCTGACATTCTTCTCGATCAGCACGATCCTCACCGCCGCTGCGCCAAATTACGAGCTCGTCCTCGCGAGCCGCATCATCAACGGCATCGCGCACGGGGTGTTCTGGTCGTCCGTCACGTCGTATACCGGATCGCTCGTGCGGCCGAACCAGCTCACGAAGGCGGTCTCGATCACCGGCGGTGGTGGTGGGCTCGCGTTCGTGCTGGGTGTGCCGCTCGGCACCGCGCTCGGCCAGTGGATCGACTGGCGCGCGACCTTCGTGGTACTCGCGATTGTGTGCCTGATCGTCGCGGCGACGCTCTGGGTCGTACTGCCGAAGGGTGTGGGGGACAAGCCCGCTCCCGCGACCGCGCCTGTCGAGCTTCCGACCCCTGGCGCGATCAGCGACGTCGAGGTCATTACCAACAGCATCCCCGTGACACGCCGGTCTCGGAAGTCGATGGGACTGGTCATCACGCTGTGCATCCTCGTGATGGTCGTCATGACTGGCCACTACTCGTTCTACTCCTATATCTCGCCGTACCTACTCGGGCCGGTCGGCTTCTCGGAGGCGTTACTCCCGATTGCGCTGTTCGCCTACGGCATCGCATCCGCGATTGCCACCGCGCTCACCGGCACCCTTTTCACCGGTCGCACGGGCGCGGGGTTCTACGTCTCGTTCGCGCTGTTCCTCGTAGGCGGCGGCTCGCTCGCGTTGTTCCCGCAGATCTCGTTCCTCGCGGGGATGGGACTCATCCTTTGGGGCTTCGGGATGGGCTTCCTCCCCACCCTGCTCCAGTCGCGACTGCTGGCCGTTGCTCCGTCTAAGCACCGCGACCTTTCGAGCGCGATGTACACATCCGGCTTCAATGCCGGGATCGGACTCGGCGCGCTGGTCGGCGCGATCTTGCTTGACAGTTACGGCATGGGGTCGCTCGGGGTGTCGTTCCTCACGTTGACGATGGCTGGTGTCGTGATTAATATCCTCGTCGACCTGCGAAGTGCTCGAAAAACTGCCTAGCCTGGCAGCAACGGCTGCGCATGATGCGTTTAGACTGATCTGGTCGCGACTGGCGTCAGGTGGGGCACCATCGGGAAGCGGCACACGGATCACGAGCCGCACGCCTGGGCTCGCCGACACTCAATGATCGCCCGGTCCCATGAACTGGAATCCGACTAAGGAGTCTCAAGTGTCCGACTATCAGAATCTGCCGCTCTCGCAGGTCGACCCCGAAATTGCAGGTGTCCTCCGTGATGAGCTGACCCGTCAGCGCAACACCCTCGAGATGATCGCGAGCGAGAACTTCGTGCCGCGCTCGGTGCTTGAAGCCGTAGGCAGCGTCCTCACCAACAAGTACGCCGAGGGCTACCCGGGGCGTCGCTACTACGGCGGCTGTGAGGTCGTCGACATCGCTGAAGACCTCGCCCGTGACCGCGCGAAGGAGCTCTTCGGTGCACAGTTCGCGAACGTGCAGCCGCACTCCGGCGCAACGGCGAACGCGGCAGTCCTGCACGCCCTCGCAACGCCCGGCGACACGATTCTCGGCCTTTCGCTTGACCACGGTGGTCACCTCACGCACGGCATGAAGATCAACTTCTCGGGCCGTCTCTACAACGTTGCGGCATACGGCGTCGACTACGGCACCGGCCGCATCAACATGGATGAGGTTCGTCGCCTCGCGCACGAGCACAAGCCCAAAGTGATCATCGCCGGTTGGTCGGCGTACCCGCGCGAGCTCGACTTTCCGCTCTTCCGCGAGATCGCGGACGAGGTCGGCGCGTACCTCTGGGTCGACATGGCGCACTTCGCGGGTCTCGTTGCCGCGGGCCTCCACCCCAACCCCGTCGAGCACGCGCACGTCGTGTCCTCGACCGTGCACAAGACGATCGGCGGCCCGCGCTCGGGCTTCATTCTCACGAACGACGCGGATCTCTCGAAGAAGATCAACTCGGCAGTGTTCCCCGGCCAGCAGGGTGGCCCGCTCATGCACGTCATCGCAGGTAAGGCCGTTGCCTTCAAGCTTGCGATGACCGACGAGTTCAAGGACCGTCAGGAGCGCACGAAGCGCGGCGCGCAGATCATCGCCGAGCGCCTTCTGCAGGACGACGTCCGCGAGGCTGGCGTTGCGCTGACGACGGGCGGCACCGACGTGCACCTCGTGCTCGTCGACCTGCGTGACTCGCCGATCGACGGCAAGCAGGCCGAAGACCTCCTGCACGAAGTCGGCATCACGGTGAACCGTAACTCGGTGCCGGACGACCCGCGCCCGCCGATGGTCACCTCGGGCCTGCGCATCGGTACGCCGGCGCTCGCGACCCGTGGCTTCGGCGACGAGGAATTCCGCGAGGTCGCTGACGTGATCGCGCAGACGCTGAAGCCCGGCGCCGACCTCGAGTCGCTTCGTGCCCGCACCGCAGTGCTCGCCGAGAAGTTCCCGCTTTACGCAGGCCTGGTCTACGCATGAGTGAGGCCACGAGCGGGCAGGCCGTTCGGCTCGACGGGAAGAAGGCATCCGCCGAGATTAAGGCCGAGCTCCGTGAGCGCGTAGCGGCCCTGCGCGCTCGCGGGATCGTGCCCGGCCTCGGCACCGTGCTGATCGGTGACGACCCGGGTTCGCAGCTCTACGTCGCGGGCAAGCACCGCGACTGCGCCGAGGTGGGCATCGAGTCGATTCGCGTCGATCTGCCCGCGACGGCAACGCAGGAGGAAGTCGAGGCGGCGATCGACAGCCTCAACGCCGACCCCGCTTGCACCGGTTACATCGTGCAGTTGCCGCTGCCGAAGCATCTCGATCAGGATGCGGTCATCGAGCGCATCGACCCGGACAAGGACGCGGACGGCCTGCATCCGACGAACCTCGGACGCCTCGTGCTGAACGTGAACAAGCCGATTACGTCGCCGCTGCCGTGCACCCCGCGCGGTTGCATTGAGCTGCTGCAGCGCAACGACATCTCGCTCGACGGGAAGCACGTCGTGGTCGTTGGCCGCGGCGTGACCGTAGGCCGCTCGATCGGGCCACTGCTGACCCGCCGCGAGTACAACGCGACGGTGACGCTGACGCACACCGGCACGCGCGATCTCGGCGAGATCGTGCGCTCCGCGGATGTTGTGGTCGCGGCTGCCGGCTCGGCCGGCCTCGTGAAGGCCGAGTGGATCAAGCCGGGTGCAGCGGTACTCGACGTGGGGGTGTCTCGCGTGGAGGACCCGGAGACCGGCAAGTCGAAGGTTCGCGGAGACGTGGACCCCGGCGCGTGGGACGTCGCTGGCTACATGTCGCCGAACCCCGGTGGGGTTGGTCCGATGACCCGGGCGCTCCTGCTCGCGAACGTCGTCGAGACCGCGGAACGCTCCGCCAGCTAGCGCCTCATCCACTAACAATCATTGCCCGTACGTCAGCTCCTTGCTGAAGTACGGGCAATGCTTGTCGTTACGGGCAATGACGCCGAGCGCTACCGGCAATCACGCCGCGCTACCGGCAATGACGGTGTCGCGCCCCGTGCTACGCCGCCGAATCGTTGCTGTAGTCGTAGTGCTTCGTCTCGTTCGAGAAGAACAGTGCGATGAGCGTGAGCACCGCGGCACCGGAGAGGTACACACCGACCCAGAAGGGCGACCCATCGCCGAAGCTCCACAGCGCCACGAAGACGGTCGGCGCGATACCGGCACCGATCACCGAGGACATGTTATAGGCGATCGCCGAACCCGTGTACCGCGTGTTGGCGGGGAAGTACTCCGGCAGTACCGCACCCATCGGCCCGAAGGTGAGCCCCATGAGTGCCATGCCGATGATGAGCTGCGCCTGCACGCCCGTGTGGCCGAGGCTGAGCAGCGGAGTCATCGCGAAGCCAAAGATGAAGATCAAGATCGTCACGGAGATGAGCATCTTCTTGCGGCCAAAGCGCTCGGCGAGCGGGCCCGAGATCAGTGTGAAGAGACCGAAGAAGACCACGCCGACGATCAGCATCAGCAGGAATTCTGTCTTCGGGTAGCCGAGGCCGCCCACGTAGGTCGAAGCATCAAACGCGGTGCCCGATTCAGCAGCGGTAGCGGCGGCCTGTTCCGTGGTCGGCGTCGATCCGTACGTAAGCATGAACGACGTCATCATGTAGAACAGCACGTAGGTGGCCACCATCACGAACGTGCCGAGGACGATCGCGCGCCACGAGTGGCGAAACACCTCGACGAGCGGTGCCTTGACGACGTGGTCCTCCGCCTGGACCTTCTGGAACGCCGGGGTCTCGGTGAGCTGGATGCGCACCCACAGCCCGACGATCACGAGCACTGCCGAGAGCAGGAACGGGATGCGCCAACCCCAGGTCATGAACTGGTCGTTCGTGAGGGTGAAGTTCAGGATCACGAAGAGAGTGTTCCCCAGGATGAAGCCGATCGGTGCACCGAGCTGGGGGAAGGTGCCGTAGATGGCGCGCTTGTTCGCGGGCGCGTTCTCAGTGGCGAGCAGGGCTGCGCCCGACCACTCGCCGCCGAGCCCGAGGCCCTGGCAGAATCGCAGGATGACGAGCAGCGTGGGTGCGAGCACGGTCATGTTCGCGTTGATGCTGCCGTCCGCGTTCGCGGCGGTCGGCAGCAGGCCGATCAGGAACGTTGCGATCCCCATAACGAGCAGTGTGCCGACGAGCGTGCCTTTGCGGCCAATTCGGTCGCCAAAGTGTCCGAAGACGATCGAGCCAATCGGGCGTGCAATGAATGCGACGCCGAACACGGCGAAGGATGCGAGCAGCGCGGTGACGTGGTCATCGCTCGGGAAGAACAGCGCGGGGAAAACGAGCGATGCCGCGGTGGCGTAGACGTAGAAGTCGTAGAACTCGATCGATGTCCCGACGAGGCTGGCCGTAATGACCTGCCACGGCTTGTTCTTCGCTGGTTGTTCGGCCGGGACGGCCGAACTCGTTGGGGTAGTGGCGGTGTCCTGTGACACAGAAAGACTCCTGCACGATTGAAAAATGGCGCGAAATACCTCCGTCTCAGGTCAGATCCTGGATGAGGAGGTGGGCCAAAGGCGCAGGCCGGCGTTGGCAATGCGGATGCGCGGCACCGGGTAGGTGCGGAGAGCGCATCCGACGGTGAGAAAGTCGCGATTTGCGAACCCTCAGGTTACACCTGCTATGCACCGATGCCAAAGAACTCCCGGATTCGGCGTAGCATTATGGGCCGTCCTGTATCGATGCAGCCGTCGCAGTGCTGCGGTTGCCCAGCCGATTGAGAGTGCCATGGCCGCCGAGTCTGCCGCATCCGAGAACTCCTCGTCCGAATCCGACGCAGCCGAGGCGAACGCAAAATCCGGCCGGCAGGCCCGACGAATCGCGGTGCTGGGTTCGAGCGGTGGCAACCTGCGGAGCCACGGTGGTGACGACCCGGTGAAACTGCTCGGCGATATCCGAAAGCAGTTGGGCGCCGCGGGATTCGAACTCGCCGAGGTGCAGTTTGTGGCGGCCGACACCTCGATGGACGGCGCATCCGAGCGATCGAAGGCGGCACTCTGGGCATTGGCCGATGAGACTGGCACGGGCACAATCACGCAAATCGCGACCGGTGCGCTGGCCGAGATCAACGACATCGCGCGGGAGCGCGACGCTCAGCTCGCGGCGCGCATTGCAGCAGGGCAGGTGGATGCGCTCATCCTCGTCAGCGCGGACCCGTCGGACACGAATAACAAGGCCGTGCTCGCCGCCGTCGAGGCGGGTATTCCTGCAGCGGGCACTGGTGGCACGTCAATCGCGACCGCGCAACAGCTTGGGCTGAACCTTGTCTCCGCATCCGGCACTACCGGAACGACGAGCACGACCCGTGCGGTCGCCTACGTCTCGGGCCTGGCCAGGCACTGGGGCGTGAAGTATCGCCCGGCGCTGGGCTCCGCGGTGTCGTCATCCGTCGATGAACCGGCGTGGAAGCGAATCAGCATCCGCGGCATTATGGTCGGTTCGATTCCTGCGTTTATTACGCTCGCGCTGATCCTCGCGGTGAGCAAGATCCCCGTACTTTCTGGGTTGTCCGAGGTATTCGACCTCCTGATTGGTGCGCTCCCGATCGTCGTCGCGGCGGTCGCTGCGCGCCGAATCTCCGGGCTGGATGAGGTGGGTCTCGTCGCCGGGGCGATCGCGGGCATCCTCTCGCAACCGGGTGGGATCCTCGGTGGACTTGTCGGCGGCATCCTGGCGGGCCTGCCCGCATCCTGGCTGATCAAGCTGTTCCTGGGATGGCGATTCCCGGCCACGACCGCAAATATCTTCACCGGCGCCATCGCTGGTGCGCTGCCGGGCCTGCTCGTGTTCTACCTGCTCGCACCGTTCACGAATTGGCTCGGCGAGAGTGTGCAGGAGGTCATCAGCTGGGCTGTCGCATTCTCGCCGCTCCTCGCGGGCGCAATTGCGGGGATCGTCATCTGGCCGGCGATCATCGGTGGCGTGTACCACGCGGTGATTTTGCCGCTCGTGCTCCTCGAGATGTCCGAAAAGGGGCACAGCTTCTTCGGTGCGATCGACATGGTGTCGCTCGTGATGGTCTCGTTCGGCATCACGCTTGCGAACGTGCTCGCGCCGCGGACCTCGGGGGAGCGGGCGCTCGCGGGCTCGGGTGCCGCCGTGAACTTTTTCTTCGGCACGTTCGTCGAGGCGTCCTACCCGTTCATGTTCGGGGACAAGCGCGTGTTCGGTGTGGCGCTCGGCGCAGCCGCCGTCGGTGGCGCAGTTGTCGGGCTGGTCGGCGCCGAAGCTACTGCGTACCTACCTGCCGTCGTCGCGCCCTTTGTCGCGACCGCACCGGGCGGCATGGTGTTGGCAATGTTGACTGGCGCGGGGCTTGCGTTCGTGGGCACTCTGCTGGTGAATCTCGCGGCACGCAAAAAGGCCCGCGCCGCGCTTTAGGCGCGATGCGGGCCGTCGGGCAAGAAACAACTAGTTCATCGAGACGAGGATCTTGACCTCGCTGCGGTCCTCAAGGAGCTTCTGGTAGCCCTGCTCGACGATGTCGTCGACCTTGATCTTGCTCGTGATGAACGGCGCGAGGTCAATCAGGCCCTCCTGGACGAGGCGGATCGACTCGGGGTGGTCGTCGGCGTAGCCGATAGACGAACCCATCGAGCGGTCCTGCATCGTCAGGCTGCCCGACACGTTGAGCACGTAGGGCTTGGTGTGGATCGCAACGACCTCGAGACGCGCGCCCGGACCGAGCGCGCTGAACAGTCCATCCAGCACGACGCCCACACCGGCGGCATCAAACGCGACGTCGGCCATCGCACCGTCGGTCTCATTGCGCACGACCTCGGCGAGATCCTCAGCCGACGGGTCGACGACAACATCCGCGACGCCCGACTCGAGCGCCTTGTTCCGGCGAACTTCCGAGACCTCGCTGACGATGGTCTTGAGCCCGTACGCCTTGAGCACGGCACTCGTGAGGAGGCCAATCGGGCCCGCGCCACCGACCACGGCCACCTTGCCCGCGCTGTCGGGGCCGATGCCAGCATGGCGGACGGCGTGGACCGAGACCGAGAGCGGTTCGATCAGCGCGGCCTGGTCGAGGGGGATGTCGCCGACGTTGTGGACCCAACGCTGCTCGACCACGATGTGCTCCGAGAGACCACCGCCGAGGCCCGAGATGCCGATGAAGCCCATCTTCTCGCAAAGGTTGTATTTACCCGCCTTGCAGGCGTTGCAGGTGCCATCCACCATTAGTGGCTCTACGGCGACGTGATCGCCAACCGCGATCCCCTCGACGCCCTCGCCGATTTCCTCGACGACGCCGGAGAACTCGTGGCCGAAGACGACCGGGAGCTTCTCGCCCGACATGGGGTGCGCCTCGGTCTCGGTGGGCGCGGGCGGAATCGGGCCGCCGTGGTAGAGGTGGAGGTCGCTGCCGCAAATTCCGTTGAAAGCGGGGGCGATTTTCACCGTTCCAGGACGAACGGTGGGCTCTTCAATCTCTTCGACGCGAACGTCTTCTTTGCCGTAGTACCGGGCTGCACGCATGGTTTCACTCCTGAGGAAAGGTATACGAAATGCTGCTTTTCCAGGCTATCCAGCCGCGTATGCACACTTCCTGACGATCGGGGACTACGCTGCCCCAGCTGTGCATCCAAGACTCAGGATCGCGCGCTACGCGTCGCGGCGGGGCCCCTCGGAAGACGAGATCTGGTACACCTTCGGCGCATCCCAGCCGTACTCGGCGTACGCCGCGTCAATCGAGTTGCGGAACTGGTCTTCGTGTTCTTTCGGGAGGAGTACGAATACCGATCCGCCGAATCCCGAGCCGCTCATCCTGGCGCCAAGTGCACCCGACGCGAGCGCGAGCTCGGTCGTGAGATCGATGCGCTCCGAGGTCGCCTCGAACTCTTCGCGCAGCGAACGCTGCGACTCGTTAAAGAGGTGGCCGGTGGCCGCTGCGCCTTCGGTTCGGACGAGTCGAACGAGGTCCAACACGCGCTGGATCTCGCTCACGACGTAGGTGGCACGCCGCCGGTCGGTTTCGTCGAGTTCTGCCGCGTTGTCGAGCTCCTCCGGCTGTGCCTCGCGCAGATACTGGTACCCGAGGGTCTTCGCGACGCGCGTGCACGCCTGGTGGCGGTCGATGACGACGCCCTCCCAGTTGCGGTGTACCTGGCCCGTCTCAACGAGAAGCTGAAGGAGTCCCTCGTCCGCGGTGTTCGGGCCGTCAATGAGAGAGACGTCCTGGCCGCGCGAGTCGTAGAAGACGTCCTTGCCCTTCTCACTGAACAGCACGGTCACGTGGTCGGACATTCCGGTGGATGCGCCGATGAAGTCGTTTTCGACGCGGTAGCCAAACTCCGCGAGTTCGATGCGGTCGAGCCCGAGCCCCCAGAGATCGTTGAGCGCCATCGCAATTGCACCGCAGATGGATGCGCTCGATGCGAGTCCGCCGCCGATCGGCAGGTCGGTGGTCACAAAGAGATCGAGCCCGGTCGGTGTGGGTGCCGGGGAGTCGTCAACGTTCTCGTTCTCGAGGAGGTGTTTGCCAGCCGCCCAGATCGTGCCGAGCGGGTAGTCGCGCCAGCTGTGTTCCCTTTGCGGGACGATTTCGTCCAGCGTCGTTTCAATGTGCTCGGTCGCGAGGTCGGTCACGACCCGCACTGTTCGGTCTTCGCGGCGCGAGACTGCCACGGCCGAGCGTGCCGGATGCGCGTAGCCAAACGTCAGGCCGTCCTCGAGGTCCGTGTGGTCGCCCATCAGACTCACTCGTCCCGGCACCGACCAGACTCCCTCGGCTGCGCTCCCGAAGGTGGCGACGAATCCGTCCGCCGCGACCTCACTGGTATTGCGAAACATTCTTCCCCCGTATCAGGACATGAACTCGGCCGGGACACGACGCGAGCATAGAGAGACTCTACGACGCAATGCTGAAGCGAGCACTTGAACCACGGAGGGCATCCTTTCACCTTCGCGTTAGGATTCGCTCCCCGCAAGCTCAAGAAAAGCCGCTGAACCGATGGTAGTTGCCCCGAGCGCTTCGACCCGCGTGCGTAGCGCCCGATCACTTGTGGCGACTAGGACCGGGGAATTTCGCCTCGCATCCCGCGACCGGCGAACAATGTCGACGATCTCGTCGTCCCCCGAACCCTCGGCAGGGATGACATCGACCCGCCCGGGGAGTGGGCCGAGGCCAGCCGCCGCGCCCGACTGCTTGCCCTCGACAACGCAGGCGAGCGCGGGCCAACTGGTCTGGGCGTCGAAGCCGAAGAGGGATGCGGGCACACCGTGTTCGGCGACGCGCGCGATGCGGTGGATCGTGGTTCGAGCCGCGGCGGCGGGACTGCGCCACCAGCCATTTGGTGTTGTACCGACGAGGTTGGCCACATCCACAACGATGAGCGGTCGCGCTTCGAGGAGCGGTTCGAGGGTTGGCCACGCCTTCGCGAAACCGGGATGCAGCTTGAGACGGCGAAACTCCTTCGGAACCACCCAGGCGAGCCCCGCGGATTCATCGTCGGTGATTTGGGCTTCGAATGGCCGCAGCGTCTCGACCACAAAAGTCGTATACGACCAAAAGCCCAGATCCACGACCCTCGAGAACAATGGGTCGAGCGCATCCGGAGGCACGAGCGCCTCCTCGTGCGCCTCACGAACGGCCGCGTCGAGGGCCGTCTCGCCCGCGTTGAGCGCGCCACCGGGGATTCCCCAAGTTCCGCCGTAGTGACTCCAGAGCGCGCGGTGCTGCATCAGGACTCCCCGAGCGGTGTCGAACGTGAGCAGCCCGGCCGCGCCGAATCGTCCCCACATCTTCGTGCCGTCGGGACCAACCGCCCAGTAGTCCCCTTCGTCGCGGACCTTGGGCTCGTTTGTGTAGTGGTCGGGAAGATGCTCAGACCGCGCCTCCGGCGAGCCTGGCACGTACTGCGAGAACACGGGGATGTATCCCGTCTTCGCGCCGAGGTCCTCGGGAGTCTGCTCGCTGGACATCCGCACCTCCCATGCCGTTGCTTACTCAGCGTCAATGGTACGTCTGCTGCGGATGAGTGCGCGCTGATGGCGACGGGAATTCGGCGCGACGATCGTGGCCCGGAAACGGCGTCGGCCGCAAGAGCCGGGAGCTCCTGCGGCCGACGCGAACGACTGCGGTTACTGTTCCTTGACGAGCGAGAGCTCGAACTCGAGGGTGATCTTGTCACTCACGAGCACACCGCCGGAGTCGAGTGGGGTGTTCCATGAGACGCCCCAGTCCTGGCGGTCGATGCGGCGCGTACCCTCGAGGCCGGCGCGGACGGCGCCAGAAGGGTCGGATTCGATACCGATGAGCTCGAGCGGCACCGAGACCGGGCGCGAAATCCCATGGATGGTCAGCTGGCCGGCGACGATGTAGTTGTTGTCGCTGATTTCGTCGATCGAGTTGGACTCAAACACGATCTCGGGGAACTGCTCGACGTCGAGGAAGTCGGGGCTGCGGAGGTGGTTGTCGCGGTCGCCCTGGCGCGTGTCGATGCTTGCGGCCTGAATGACGACACGGACGGTCGACTGGTCGATTGCTTCCGCGTTGAGGTTTGCTTCACCCGACACCTCGTTGAAGGCGCCTCGAACGCGCGCCACCATGGCGTGACGTGTCGAGAAACCAATGCGAGAGTGGGCCGGGTCGATGTTCCACTTGCCGGCGTACTGGGGGTCAATAGCCATGGTGTGGCTCCTTATGAGTCGTTCGCGAAGCTTCCGCGCCATTATCCGATACATTCAAATTCATACATAACCAGCGCTGCAGATTTGACGTCGTAGAGCAAGAATAGCGCGGTGGAGCCACAATCCCTTGGTGGATGGGTGCAAAACGATGAGTTTTCTGAACGGCCCAACGGTATTGGTTCGAGGAGGTCAAGGTCCTCGGGCTGCGGTCCGTGCGGGATAATGGTTTGATGCCATCCCTCGAGCACGAGTCGGGCGGCGCGGCCACGGTAAGTGGCAAGCGCCCCACAATCCGCGATGTCGCGGCCCGCGCGGGCGTCTCGAAATCGCTCGTGTCGCTCGTGTTCTCGGGCGGGAGCGTGAGCGAGGAACGACGCACGCGAGTCATGGTTGCGGTCGAGGAGCTTGGCTATCGACCGAACACTTCCGCGCGATCTCTCGCGGCGGCCGAGGGCGACTTTACGGGCATCCTCGTCGCGGACCTCCACAACTCGATCTTCTCCGACATCGTGGATGCGGCGCGCAGCGAGCTTGCGGCGAATGGCCGCGGAGTGCTGTTTTCTTCGGCCGCAGTACCGGATGCACGCGGCCAGATGCAGCTCGACCAGCGGGCGCTCGAGGTATTTGGCGACCTCCGCCCGCGGAACCTCATCATGGTGGGCACCGGGCCAGGCCTTGAAGAGGTCGCGAGAATCGCCCCGGGCATCCCGATTGTGCTTGCAAGCACGATCGCGAGCCGTTTTGAGGTCGCCTCCACCGTCCGTACCGACGACGAACTCGGGATGCGGCTCGCGGTCGAGCATCTCGTGCAGGCAGGCCACCGCAGGATCACCCACGTCGGCGGGAACGGCGGGCTCGTCGCCGCGAAGCGAGCGGATGCGTATCGGCAGACGATGGCGGACCACGGGCTGGCCGAATACATCCGCGTCGCGCGCTCCGACTACACCGAGCAGGGCGGTTACACGGCGACGCGCGAGTTATTCGCTCGAGGGGATGCGCCGACCGCGATTGCCGCGGTGAACGATCTCTCGGCGATCGGGGTGCTGGATGCTATCGCGGATGCGCGGCCCGGCGCGGCTATTGCCGTCACCGGCTTCGACAATTCGCGGATCTCGCAGCTGCGGCAAGTGTCGCTTTCGAGCGTGGACCCGAATAACGCGGCCATTGGTAGGGAAGCCGCCCACCGCATCCTCGAGCTCGAAGAGACGGGCAGCGTGAGCGAGGCCGAAACGCTCGTCGCGCCGAGCCTGATCGTGCGCCGAAGTTCGGCCGCACTGCTTCGTAGCGTCCCGCAATCCACCGATAATTAGTCCTATTCACTTTCACGAAATCGAACGGAGACCATCGTGGCGACAAGAACCCCGGGCGAACAGCTCACCGTTGACGAGGTGCTGGCCGAGCTCGCGGCCCTCGAAGACCCGAAAGTCCGCGCCGTAAATGAGAAGCACGGCGACGATCACGGTGTGAAGCTCAGCGAAATTCGGGCGATCGCCAAGCGACTCAAGACGCAGCACGAGTTCGCGCTTGAGCTCTGGGCGACCGGGCATACCGGTGCGCGGCTCGTTTCGCTGCTCATCTGTCGGCCGAAGGAATTCACGCTGGAGCAGCTCGATGCGATGCTGCGCGAGGCGCTGGCGCCGAAGGTGCACGACTGGCTCGTGAACTATGTGGTGAAGAAGAGTAAGCATGCCGAGGCTCTGCGCGTGCAGTGGTTCGCAGATTCGGACCCGGTCGTCGCCAGCGCCGGGTGGGCGCTCACGAGCAACCGGATTACATCCAGCCCGGACGGGATCGACCTCACGGGCATGCTCGACACCATCGAGGCCGAGATGAAGGATGCGCCGGAACGGCTGCAGTGGGCAATGAACGAGAATCTCGCGCAGATCGGTATCACGAACGAGGATCTGCGCCCGCGGGCACTCGACATTGGCGAGCGCCTCGAGGTGCTCAAGGATTATCCGACGTCGCCCGGATGCATCTCGCCGTTTGCGCCGATCTGGATCACCGAGATGGTGAAGCGGCAGGAGTCCTAGCTCCGTCGCCTAGTTGTATGGCGGGCTGATCGCGAGGAGCAACACCGCGACCCAGTGGCACAGGAACGCGAGCACGGTCGCGGTGTGGAACAACTCGTGGAAGCCGAAGACTCCCGGGGCGGGGTTCGGTCGCTTCAGCGCATAGAACACCGCGCCTGCGGTATAGAGCAGTCCGCCGACGATCACGAGGACCATCGTCGCGACGTTCACCTGCACGAGGTCGCCGAGGTACATGACGGCCGCCCACCCGAGCAGGATGTATAGGGGCACGTAGAGCCAGCGGGGCGCGCTCAGCCAGAAGACACGGAACCCGATGCCGAGCAGGGCTCCTGCCCAGACCAAGCAGAGCAGGATGACGCCCTTTTCAGGCGGTAGCGCGAGCGTCGCGATGGGGGTGTAGGTGCCGGCGATCAGCAGGAAGATGTTGGCGTGATCGAGCCGACGGAAGACGGCTTTGGTCTTGGGCTTCCAGTTGAAGCGGTGGTAGAGCGCGGAGACGCCGAACAGCAGCATCGAAGTCAGCATGAACACGGCCGACGACCACTTCGCCACCGGTCCCTCGGCGAGCACGATGAGCACGATGCCTGCCGCGATCGCTACCGGGAACGTTCCCGCGTGAATCCACCCGCGCCACTTCGGCTTGATGTCCTCTGGCGCGTGTTCCGCGGCCTCGGCGACGAGCGGGATTCCCGGAAGGCCGGCCGCCGGTTCGGCATCGGGGTTGGATGCGCGACTCGGCTCGGCAGCGTCGTGCGCGTGGTCGGTCTGGCCGTATCCGGGGGAAGTCATTCAGTCAGAGTAGGTCACCGAATTGCGGGTCAACACAGGGTTCATTGCTTGCGGCCGCCGAAGAACTGCTCAAGGGGAATCGAGTCGTCAACCCACGGTGTCAATACCCACACCACGATGTAAGCACCAACACCGAATACGGGCAGTAGGAACGACAAGAGGACGAGCAGGCGTACGAGCCACACGTTGAGGCCGGAGGCGCGTGCAATGCCGCCCGCGATACCGCCGACCATTCGTTCGGGGCCACGACGAAAACCGATGCTGCGGATGGAATCGAAGAGGTTCATGTCTTTGACATTACGGCGACACGCTGAGCGTTGGAATCGTGCTCGCCCGCGAATTGCCGGGGGAAAACCCGCCGTTTCCGCGTTGTGCTCGACATGGCGCTCAGTGCTTGTTGCCCGCGGCGTGTAAACGGGGCGCTAACCAAGGCTTGCTCGGCACGAACCAAGGCGCCGCCGTGGCGAACCAGGGCGCCGCCGTGGCGAACCAAGGTGACGTTGACACGAACCAGGGCGAGGCTGACGCGCCAGGGTGTCCTAGAAACCTGGTTGGTCACGATCCCCCTGGGCGGGCGCGACAGTGCAATGGTTCGGCCGTGCGTCGACCTGGCTCAGCGCGACGACGCGGCCAACCAGAACTAATGTGCCCGATCTATGCCCGCTCACTCGGCTAGAACGACGATGTGCCGCGAAGATCGTTGCAATCTCGCGGCACACGGTGGGCCCAGTGGGGCTCGAACCCACGACCCACGGATTAAAAGTCCGTTGCTCTAACCAACTGAGCTATAGGCCCGCCCACTAGATTAGCGTGATTTTTCGCCGCTCGTGTCGCCATTCGACGAGTCCGCCCCACCGTCGTCCGACGGGTCGTCCATGAGGTCGCCGATTTCGACCGGTTCTGCTTCGTCGAGTTCCTTGCTCGTGAGGCGGATGCGTCCTCGGCGCGGGAAAATACCGCGTTCGCCACGTCGCCACCAGTTCCACATAGCGACGGCGGTGAACGCCATCGCCATCGCGGTGATGAGCGCTCCCCACGTCACTGGGAACACACCGAGCGTCGCGTTGAGGCGAGCCCAGCCGACCACCATCAGCCAGCCGATCGTGATGAGGGCGAGCAGCGCCCAGAGCGCGACGATGTGCGCCGGGATCGCGCGGGGCCGGATGACTCGGACGATGAGGAGCGCGGCCACGATCAGAACGGGAACGGTCGTCATCGCACCAAAGAGCACGTTTCCGAACGCACTGAATCCAGTGAGTGGCGCGTAGCCACCGATACCGAACCCAAGAATGAGGAGATCCCAGCCACTGAGGTGGTCCGTTTGCAGGAGCAGCTCACCCGAGGTCTTCCACCACGGCGCAAACATCGCGCCAATGATGATGACGGTCAGGATGGCCGCGGTTATTCGCTTCTCGTTGGACTCGGGTACGGCCCGCTGGCTTGGCGAAGCATTGAGCGTGTCTTGCGCGTCGGGGGTATTGTCGACGGGGTCGCCCGGGTGATTTGGGGTGTCGGGGGATGAGCTTCGCAATGCCATACCCACCAGCTTATCGGTGCGCCCTCCGCGGAATTCTCGCGGAGCCCTCGCGAAGCGAAGCGCACCCCGGCAGACTTGTGTTAGGACGACCGCACCAACATCGAAACCGCCGAACCGACACCTCTCGAAGGGAGGCACCATTGGAGAAATTCGATCGACCGGTCAAGATGCCAATCCAGGCATTTGACTCGTTCATCGGGGGCGAAGACCCAGCCCATGCATCCCGCCTTGCCCGCAACACCGCGCAAGCGCTGCTGCATCGCGTCCGCGAGGCCGATGACCCGGAGGTGATCGAACGCACGGTGGGTTACGCACGCACGAACGGCCTGGCCGATCTTGCCGAGCTGTGGTCGAACGCCAACCCACACTCGCTCGCTGGGTCGCTGTGGCGCCTGTACCTCGTGCACGAAGCGATCTCGCAGGACCCTGAGACGTCGAGCTACATATACCGCCGCGGTGCCGCCGTCGACAATTCGATCCACCACATTGTTGCGGGTGCCGTCGAACCAACCGGTCCGCTCGAGATCCGCACGCTCACCGAGACGATCTTCCGAGGCGCTTTCCACGGTGACTTCGAGGATGCGCTCGATCGCGCGGCAGCTTTCTGTTCGGTCATGTCGCTCGGATCGGCGAGCATCGCCGCAGACTACGAGACGAGCAACCCGGAGCGCGCGGCAAAGGCAACTCGCCGCTCAGCCCGGTATCTCGGTTTCGCGAAGGACCTCTCGGCCTCCGCACGCCTCTGGCGTCGGGGCCTCCTCGACTAGTTCGGCGGGCTCGACCGGTCTGCGGGAAAACGTCGCCGAACGGATGCATATTCCCAATTTCGCTGACAGGCGAAGGGACTTGCATCCGAATGGTGAATCAATACACTTGACGAGTCAGGTCGCATAACCCCGGGCTCCAATTTTTGCCGCTTCGAGCGGCCTTCCGCCGAGAGGCGTTTTGCGGCCTGGCTCTTTCTTTAATCGGCTGGCGCTCTTAATCGCCTGGCTCTTTTGTCGGCTGGCTCTCCAAGTCGGCCGGGAGCCGAACGCCGCTACTGGATGCGTAGCTTCTGCCCCACGTAGATCAGGTCGGGGTTGGCAATCCCATTCAGCGCGACGATCGCTTTCACCGTCGTGCTGTGCGCGGCGGCGATGCCGGAGAGCGTGTCGCCACTACGAACCTCGTAGGTGACCGCGGCGTTCCCTTTCGGCAGTTTCAGCACCCAGCCGACATCGATTCGGTCCGGGTGTTTGATGATCGGATTCACCGCCTGAATCGCGGCCACGGTCGTGCCGTGCTTCTTCGCAATTGCGGTGAGGGTATCGCCCGACCGAACTGTGTAGCTCGCACCGGATGCGCTGGTCGCGTCCTCGGGCTTGACCTTTGGGTCTTTAGGCTGCGGGGGCTTCGGCGCGGGCGCCGGCTTTCCGCCTGCGTACGCATCCCAGTCAGCCGCCGAACCGTAAAACACATTGAGGTCGAGGTCGCCAGCGTGTCCGTTGAGCCGCCCGGTGGCGGTGAACTGAAACATATTGGCCTTTGGCCACGACCCCGATTTGGGGCGCCCCGGCGCGGCGCCGAAGTGCCGACGCGAGCCATCGCCGTATGCGGCGATCCACAACCACGAGCCGAGATCGACGATCGAACTCAGATCTTTCGTTTGCACGTAGTTCGCGTAGGAGTAGAACACGCATGTCTTGCCGGTCTTCTCACGGACGCGCTTGATGAAGTCCGCCGCCCAGCTCACCGGTAGCTGCGTGGCATCCGCCTCCCAATCGAGCACCAGCACGGGGTTGTGCCGCAAGTGCGGGCGTACGGTGGCCGCGAAGTGATCTGCCTCGGCGCGCGCGCCTTCGTTGTCAAAGCCATCCAAGGCGAAATGATAGAGACCGACCCGGCGTCCCTTGGCAACGGCATCCGCGACCTGCTGCGTATGCGTGTTTGAGACGAACGAGGGTCCGCCGGTTGCCTTCACGATCGCGAAGTCATACTCGTCGATATCGCGCAGTACGCGCTGGTGCTGCCACGAGGAGACATCCACACCGTGGAGCTTCGACTTGGACGCGGGCGTCGGCTTCGGTACGGGCTTCGGGTTAGGTGCCGGCACTGGTGCCGCCTCGAGCAAGACGTCGTGCCCCATCATCCAGTCGGTCCACCCGAGGTATCGCCTACCCCATTTACTCGCCAGCGCGTCGATGGTCGTGACGCCGATGGTGCCGTTTTGGGGGATATCGGTCGAGACGATCTTGCCGCCACCGTACGACAGGCAAATATGGCCGTAGCCGTTATTCGACGCCGAGAAGAAGACGACGGCTCCCTTGGGTGGTCGCTTGTCGGAGCGTAGCCGCGACTTCGGTGTTCGCTCATAGACGCGAAGCGCATATGTGTAGTACCCCGGTTTGTCGCTCGTGAGGGAATAGGAACCGAGTGCCTTGCTCACCGCCTCCAGGCACATACCCGGGGGATAGGTTGCGAAGGCCAAGAGCTTGTCCGCGCCAGCCGGCCCGTTCAGGCGGGCCGCTCGTGCCTCGGGCTCTCGGCCTCGACCCTGTTCGATAACACGCGAATCGGCGGCGTTGTCGTCGGCAAGTGCCAGGTCGGCATCGCCTAAAGATTCAATCTCGGCTTCGTCATAAACGTGGGCATCTGACATGGCAACCCCCTTGGTGCTTCGAGCGAAAATATCCCGGTCGTGTGGGAAATCTCGGTGAATTTCCGAGGATGCACGGGATCGGACGTCGATGTTGCAGCAGACTGCGCACCGCAGCAGGGGATGCGTGATCTATTTTACGAATGTAAAGTAGTGTCGTGACAGTTCGCAACGATTCCTCGACCACGCCGCAGCAAGATCCGCGCGCAGCGCGCTCATACGACGCGCTCATCCAAGCGATGCTTGCCGTGCTGCGTCGAGGAGAAGACCCGGCTGCGGTCTCGATTACCGAGATCGTGAAGGCGGCGAAGGTGAGCCGTCCGACGTTCTATCAACACTTCGCGGACGTGCCGGACCTCATCCGTGCGGCGACGCTCCACCGTCTCGAATCGATCTTTGCGCGCATCGCAGCTGCGGAATTGGGCGGCACCTGGGAGGATTTCGCGCGGGCCAAGCTGCGCATCCTGCTCGGGGCGCTGCAGAGCGACGCCGAGACCTACCTCCGCGTGCTGCGGGGGCCGGCCGCGGCGCGGGTAATCCGCGGGGTAATCGACTTCCTCGCCGACCAGCTCCTACACCACTCGCCGCTCGGCACCGCCGTTACCCGCAAAGTGTCGAACGAAGAGGCACATGCGCGCGCCGAATTCCTCGGTGCCGGGGCCACCTGGCGCGTCGTCACGTGGCTCGAGAGCGACTTCACCGGGAGCAACAGCCTCGACGAAATGGTCGAGCGGCTAGCGGCCAACATCCTGCTCGCGAGCGGCGCGACGTCAACGGAAAGTGGCGCGGCCGCGCCCAGAAGCGGCGAGGGGCTTCCCTAGTCGCCGCGGGCCGCTCCCGCTGGCCGCGCACCGCAGCCGATCGTCGCGTCACGCAGCCGACCGACGCATCCACCCACATACATTCACCTCGGCAGCAACCGAGAGAATCGCAGACTCAACCATGACTTCGTCTCACACTGAAGCGCCGACACCCGGGGACTCCCGGGGAAAGCGGAAAAGCCGGATTTGGAAGGTCATCGTGCTCATCGGGCTCGTGACCATTCCGGTCATCTACGCGTCACTCCTCACCAGCTCGTTCAGCGACCCGATAAACCGGCTCGACAATGTCCCCGCCGCGGTCGTGAATCAAGACGTCGCGGCGAGCGCCAACGGCACGAAGCTCGATATCGGGGCTACGCTGACCGACGAACTCGTGAGCAGCACCGCGAAGAACAACTTCGTCTGGCGCGAGTACGGCGCCGAGGAAGCATCCGCGGCACTCGACTCTGGCGAGGTGTATGCGGTACTGACGATCCCGCGCAGCTTCTCGTCGGATGCGCTGTCGGTGGCGGGCGATCACCCCACGCCCGCGAAGCTGAAGATTGAAACGAATGACGGGGCAAACATGTTCGCGGGCACGATCGCGAAGCAGCTCGGTACAACTGTGGCGGACACCCTCGCAACACAGGTATCCGAGGAGTACCTCGGCAATATTTACGCGGGCTTCAACAGCGCCCACGATGGCTTCGCGAACGCCGCAGACGGCGCGACGCAACTCGCCGATGGCACGTCGGAGGCGAGCGACGGCGCGGGCCAGCTCAACATGGGCTTGGACCAACTCGTGACCGGGAGCGCGGATCTCGCGGACGGGACGGTAGCGCTCGCCGACGGCGCGGAGCAAATCGATAGTGGAGCGCAGACGCTCGCCGATGGCGGATCCGCATTGCACGACGGTGCGGTGCAGCTCGCAGATGGTGCGGGCGTCGTGAATACGGGCGCGGAGCAGCTCCGCGACGGCGCAAGCCAAGTCGCGGACGGGACCCAGCAGCTCGCCGACGCGGTGGATGCCGTGAACGAGGCAGTATCGCCGCTCGCGCAAAGCGTGGCCACGCTCTCGGAGGACGCGAGCACGCTGACGGACGGCGCGAGTGGCGTTGCAACCAGCGCCGATGACCTCCTCGCCAACTGGGATGCACTCGGCGACGACGAAAAACGGCAGCTCGTCGAGCAGCTCTCGACCGACGCGGGCGCGGTCCGGGACGGCCTCGATGGCGCGCTGGCGAGCATGGGACAGACCGATCTCTCGGGCGTCGATCAGCTCGGGAACCTCAGCACCAGCATCCACGACCTCAACGATGGCGCGCAGCAGGTCGCAACGGGCGCGGCCGACCTGGCCGATGGCACGAGCGAACTTGCGGGTGGCGCCGACACCCTCGCCGATAAATCGGGGGATCTCGCGAACGGCATTTCCGACCTCGCCGACGGCACCGGCACGCTGTACGACGGGGCGATCCAGGTTCGGGATGGCGCGCAGCAACTTTCGGACGGCACCGTGGGCGCTGCGGATGGCTCGGCGTCACTCGCCGATGGCCTCATCCAGCTGGTGGGCGGCAGCGACGAGCTTGCGACCGGTCTCGAAGACGGTGCCGAACAGGTGCCGACGTACTCCGACTCGGAGTCGGACCAGCTCAGCGAGGTCGCGGCTGATCCCGTGCAATTCGACGAGCTGCGCCGAAACGAGGTTGCGAGAAACGGCGACGGCATGGCGCCGTACTTCATGGCGCTCGGGCTGTGGGTCGGCGGGATCGGCTTCTACCTCATGAACGAACCCCTCGCACGGGCGAAGGGGAGTGGGCCGTCCTTCGTGGATGCGCTGCGCAGCTTCCTGCCCGGCGCCGCCATGGCGGTCGGTCAAAGCATCCTCCTCTTCGTGGCGATCCACGGCCTCGTTGGGGTCGAGTACGCGAACCCCGCTGGACTGCTCAGCATGATGCTGCTTGCGAGCGTGACCTTCATCGCGATCAATCAGGCGCTGATCGCGTTACTGGGCGCTCCAGGCCGATATTTCGCGCTCATCCTGATCGTGCTGCAGCTCGCCTCGGCGGGCGCGACCTATCCCGTCGAAACTGCCCCCGAGCTCTTTCAAGCGTTGAACCCGTGGCTGCCGCTGCCGTACGCGGTGGATGCGTTCCGGTCGCTGATCGCGGGCGGCAGCATCGGTGTTGCTGACGCCGTGACACAGCTACTTGTGTGGCTGGCAGTGGCGCTCGCGATGACGACACTCGCGATCATGCTGAAGCGTGTCAAGGACGGGAAAACGAGCTGGGGAAGCAACCCGAAGGTTACGTCCCCAGCTGTGAAGGACTCGGCGAGCGCCAGCCCTCAAGGCGAACTCACGGTCTAGCCGAAGCGGCCGGTCACGTAGTCCTGCGTCTGCTCGTTCGACGGGTTCTCGAAGATCGTGCGAGTGTCATCGAACTCGATGAGCTTGCCCGGCTTACCGGTACCCGCGATGTTGAAGAAGCCGGTGCGGTCCGAGACGCGCGTTGCCTGCTGCATGTTGTGGGTCACGATCACGATCGTGTACTCACGCTTGAGCTCGTGGATGAGGTCCTCGATCGCGAGGGTCGAGATCGGGTCGAGCGCCGAGCAGGGCTCGTCCATGAGGAGTACGTCAGGCTTCACGGCGATCGCGCGAGCGATGCACAGACGCTGCTGCTGACCACCCGAGAGGCCACCGCCCGGGGCGTCGAGGCGGTCCTTGACCTCTTCCCAGAGGTTTGCGCCGCGGAGCGAGTTCTCGACGAGTTCGTTCGCCTCCGAGCTGCTGATGCGCTTGTTGTTCAGCTTGACGCCCGCGAGCACGTTCTCCTTGATCGACATCGTGGGGAACGGGTTCGCGCGCTGGAACACCATGCCGACCTGGCGGCGGACGTTCACGGGGTCAACGTTCTTGCCGTAGAGGTCGTCGCCGTCGAGGAGCACTTCGCCGTCCACCCATGCGCGGGGGATGACCTCGTGCATGCGGTTGAGGGTGCGGAGCACGGTCGACTTGCCACAACCCGACGGGCCGATGAACGCGGTAACCGATTTGGGCTCGATGACCATGTTCACGCCTTCTACAGCCTTGAACTTGTCGTAGTAAATGTTGAGGTCTTTGATCTCAATGCGCTTAGCCACTGATTTTTCCTTTGCTGTGATGTGCCCCGGCCGACCTAGCGGTCGCCCTTCGGCGAGAAGAAGTGGGAGACCAGACGGCCCACGACGTTGAAGAGAATGACGATGATAAGGAGCATGAGCGCGCCACCCCAAGCGAGCATTTCACCCTCGGCGGTACCAAACTTCCACTGCTGGTACACGAAGGTCGGTAGCGCCGACATCTGGCCCGAGAAGAGGTTTGCGTTCATGTTGATCGTCATACCCGCCGCGACCATGAGCGGCGCGGTTTCACCGATGACACGCGCGATTGCGAGCAGCACACCGGTAACGAGGCCGGCAAGAGCGGTGGGGAGCACGATCTTTGCGATAGTGCGCCACTTCGTCACGCCGAGTGCGTAGGACGCTTCACGGAGGTCCATCGGCACGAGGCGGAGCATCTCTTCAGCGGATCGAACGACGGTCGGGATCATCAGCACGAGGAGCGCGATCGCACCCGCGAAACCGGAGTTCACGCGCGTCGTGTCACCGCCCGTGGCCTGCGTCACCATCATGAACAGGGCGAACGCGAACAGACCGGCAACGATCGACGGAATACCCGTCATGACGTCGACAAAGAAGTTGATTGCCTTCGACAGCCAGTTGCCGTTGCCGTATTCGACGAGGTAGATCGCGGTAAAGATACCGATCGGGACTGCGATGATGCTGGTCGCCAGCGTGATCAGTAGAGTACCGACAATTGCGTGGAGCGCACCGCGCTGGCCAGGCGTCGCTGCGTCGTTCGTGAAGAAGTTGGCCGAGGTCACACCTTCCCAACCGTTGACGACGAGCGTGAACAGGAGTGACAGCAGCGGGATCATCGCAAGGACGAAGGCCGTCGTAACGCCGCCAGTGACGAGGCGGTTTGTTGCCTGGCGGGGGCCTTCCACGGCGCGCGAGATCGACCAGATAGCAATGAGGTAGAGCACCGCACCGAGTGCGAGCCAGCCACCCCAGTTGAAATTGATTGTGACCTTACCGCTGCGCTCCACGACCGTGAGGAATGGTTCGCCAGTCGACAGCCAGATGATCAAGAACAGTACGAACGATACGGCGAACGAGGCGATGAGAATCGCCGGGCCATGCCAGGGCTGGAGCTGCCCGGCGGTGAGCGCACTGTCCGTGCGCTTGGCCGTCTGAGAAGAAGTCTGCGTAGTAGTAGTCATGTCCTTGTCCCTACTTCTTCGTCTTCGCGATGATCCAGCGGCCGATCGAGTTGACCGCGAGCGTGATCGCGAACAACACGAGACCACCTGCGATGAGGGTGTTCGAGTTCATTCCGGAGGCCTCCGGGTACTGGTTCGCGATCTGTCCCGCGATGGTTTGCGAGTTTTGCGAGGTCAGCAGCTGGAACGTCACGAGGCCGGACGCGGAGAGCACCATTGCCACGGCCATCGTCTCGCCGAGGGCTCGGCCGAGGGCCAGGATGGAGGATGCGAAGATACCGGATCGTGCGTAGGGGAAGACCGCCTGCTGCACCATTTCCCAGCGCGTGGCGCCAAGTGCCAGCGAGGCTTCCTCGTGAAGACGCGGGGTCTGGAGGAAGATTTCGCGGGTGAGCGACGTGATGATCGGCAGGATCATGATCGCGAGGACAATCACCGCGGTCATCATGTTGCGGCCACTCGCGAGCGGGGTACCCGAGAAGAGTGGGAACCACTGCAGGTAAGTGCCCAGCCACTGGTAGAGCGGGCCGGCGATTGGTGCGAACACCAGGATGCCCCAGAGACCGAAGACTACGGAAGGCACGGCCGCGAGCATGTCGATCACGAAGCCGAATGCACCCTGGAACTTCTTGTCCGAGAAGTGGCTGATGAACAGCGCGACGGAGAGGCCAACGGGGATTGCGATCAGCATGGCAAGCAGCGAGGACCAGATCGTACCGAAGACAAGCGGTCCGATGTAGCCCCAGAAGTTACCGTTGTTCGCGCGGAAGGTGTCCGAGTGGCTTTCTGTGTCCACCGGCGTCACGATGGCGGGAAGGCCCTGGGCAAGGAGAAAGATGAACACCGCGGCGAGAATCGCGAGGATCAGTGAGCCGGATGTCGTCGAAATGGTCTGGAATACGGTGTCACCGATGCGCCGAACGGAGGACCGAGACGATTTGGGCGCCTCGGGAGTTTTCGTCACGGAGTCAGTACTCGTCATCGGACAAGCCTTCCTAAAGTACGGGGTGGGAATTGCTCACCGGTAGGTGAACAAATGGGTGGTAAAACTCACGATGCCCGGTACCGGCGGAATTCGCTCGGCACCGGGCACGGATGGAGTCCCTGTTCAGTGGAAACTCCAGGACTGCGAGGTAGTCCTACTACTGGATCGCGTCGATCGCGGTCTGAACCTGCGTACGCAGTTCGTCCGAGAGCGGAGCGTTCTGGGCTGCAGCAACGGCTGCATCCTGACCCTCGGCGCTGACAACGTAGCTGAAGTACGCCTTGACGAGCTCAGCCTTCGCGTCGTCCTGGTAGTCGTGGCAGCCGACGAGGTACGAGACGAGAACGATCGGGTAGCCACCCTCAACGCCGGTGTAGTCGAGGTCGTAGACGACGTCGGTCTCGGCGCGACCCTCTTCGAGCGGCGAGCCAGCAACAACTGCTGCAGCGGCCTCAGGGGTGTACTCAACGAAGCCTTCACCCGACTTGATTGCAGCAACCTGAAGGTCGGCAGCCTGCGAAGCGTCGAGGTAGCCGATCGAACCTTCACCAGCCGAGATAGCGGCAGCAACGCCGGCGGTCTGCTGTGCAGCCTCGCCACCGAGGTCGGCCGGGAACTCGTCCTCGGTGCCGAAGGTCCACGCCTCGGGAGCTGCGGACTCGAGGTAGGAGAGGAAGTTACCGGTCGTACCCGAAGCGTCACCGCGGTGTACCGCGTTGATCGCGGTGTCGGGGAGTTCGGTGTCCGGGTTCAGCTCGGCGATGGCCGGGTCGTTCCAGGTGGTGATCTCGCCAGCGAAGATCTGCGAGATGACGGTTGCGTCGAGGTTCAGTGCGTCAACCGAGGGGAGGTTGTAGGCAACCGCGATCGGCGAGATGTATGCGGGGAACTCGACCAGGTCGGTGCCCTCGGCGCAGAGCGGGAAGGTCTCCGACTCGATCTCGTCGAGCTTGAACGCGCGGTCCGAACCGATGAAGTCCGAGGTGCCGGCGACGAAGTTGTCGCGGCCGGTACCCGAACCGGTAGCGGTGTAGTTGACGGTGACGTCGGCCTCAACGGCCTTGAATCCGGGAACCCAGCCGTTGAGCTGAGCGAGTTCCTGCGACGATGCGCCGGTGGCGTTGAGCTCGCCAGAGAGGCTACCCGAAGCGGCAGCGCCGTCGGTAGCACCCGAGGCGGGGTCAGTGGTCGAGGCCGTGTCGCCACCGCCGGCGCAGCCAGCGAGTGCGAGTGCGGCAATGGCGGTCATGGCAACCGAGGTGCCAACGCGCGAAAGCTTCATTAAAGTTTCCTCCATTAAGAAACGTTGCTGAGAATCTGATTGGATTCGGGAGCGAATTTATGGGGAGAGGGTGACGCGCGGGCGCTTAAAAGGTGAACGCAGGGTAAACGGCGGGCGGAACTTCCTTATATTTCCATGGGACTCGGGCCCTAAATCAGCGGGCCAAATGTTTCGGCCGCAACTAATTCGAGACCGAGGTCGGCCTTCCTCACGTGAAAGATCGATGCCTCGGCGGTTGAGAGCAGCGCTCGCCTCGCCAAATCGTGCGCGGATGTGCGGGTGAGTTGGGCCACGGCAGCGACGAGCTCAGGCATGACCGGGGAGTGACTGCAGAAGACGGTACCGACGCCGGGTGCGATGGCCTCGGCCACGAGGTCGCGTATTTCGCCGTCAAGCGGCGCCGCCGACTGCGACAGGATTCGGGTGCTCTCCGGTACGATCGCCGCGGCTTGCGCGAATGGTGCGACGGTGGCTCGGCACCGGACCGCCGTCGAGGTGACGAGAGCCACAGGGGCGTAGGACTCGAGGATGGGAACGATCTGCGCCGACTGTGCCTGGCCACGCGCGGTCAACGGCCGGGTCTCATCCTCGCCGGTCCACGCGTGGCTCGCGACCGCCTTAGCGTGCCGAAGCAGAATCACGGGAAAGGTGCGTGCCCGGCCAAGGCGGGCGAGCTCGCGAAACTCGCCGATAAGTTCACGATCGCGCACATAGGTGAGCTCTTGTTCGGCACGATCAAGCGACATCCATTCGAGCCGATCGACCTCGTCATTCGGCTCGAACTTGTGGCCTTCCCACTGGTCGCGAGTTACCTCGCAGGCCCAGTAGTGGACCTCCTTTGGTCGGCCGCCCGGAAGCTCGTATTCGACGAGGCTCAGCGGCACGCCGAGTGCCACGCGGAAGCCGGTCTCCTCCCACACCTCCCGGGCCGCTGTCTCCGGGAGCGTTTCATCGTCATCCACCTTCCCCTTTGGCAGCGAGTAGTCGCCGTGGAAGGAGCGGTGGATGACGAGCGTTTCGATCTCATCCCCGTCTTGCCGCCAGACGAGCGCGCCGGCGGCGTAGACGGGGGAGTCGTGGGTCTGCGAGGAAGTCACCCTGTGATTATTGCAGCGCGGTGACTAGCGGAGCGTGTACCGGCGCGGACGTGCGGCGGTGCGGCGCATGACCTCGTTGTGGACGTCGGTGAGCGGCTCGCCCTGGTCGCTGACGTGGTGACGCGTCCAAGTCTCGTCCGAGTTGAGGTGCCAGGTCGCGGAATCATCGGACATACCGAGGTCGAACAGCTCCGTGACGGTCCGGAGGTGGTCCGGGTCCGTCAGCCGGACGAGGGCCTCGATACGACGGTCGAGGTTGCGGTGCATCATGTCCGCCGAGCCGATGTAGATCTGCGTGTCGCCGCCGTTGTGAAAGCTGAACAGGCGCGAGTGCTCGAGGTTGCGACCAACGACGGAGCGGACGCGGATGTTCTCGCTCAGGCCAGGGACGCCGGGGCGCACGCTGCAGATACCGCGGACCCAGATGTCGACCGGCACGCCCGCCTGGCTTGCTTCGTAGAGCGCGTCCGTCAGCTCCTCATCCACCATCGAGTTGACCTTGATGCGGATGCGGCTGGGCTCTCCCCGAAGCGCGGCGTCGCGTTCGTTGCGGATGAGTTGGAGCAGGCCCGGGCGCAGGTGCAGGGGCGCGACGAGGAGGCGCTTGAAGTCGCGCTCGATCGCATACCCCGAGAGCTGGTTGAACAGGCGGGTGATGTCGCCCGAGACCTCTTCGTCATCGGTGAAGAGCCCGAGGTCCTCGTAGATGCGCGAGGTCTTCGGGTTGTAGTTACCCGTGCCGATGTGGTTGTAGATGTGGAGGTGGCCTTCCTCCTTGCGAATCACCTGCAGCAGCTTGCAGTGCGTCTTGAGCCCGACGAGACCGTAGACAACGTGCACGCCAGCCTTTTCGAGCTTGCGCGCCCAGACGATGTTGTTCTGCTCGTCGAAGCGGGCCTTGATCTCGACGAGGGCGAGGACCTGCTTGCCCGACTCCGCTGCCTTGATCAGCGACGCGATGATCGGGGAGTCACCCGATGTGCGGTACAGCGTCTGCTTGATCGCGAGCACGTCGGGGTCGTTGGCGGCCTGCTCGATGAATGCCTGCACGCTCGTCGAGAACGATTCGTACGGGTGGTGCACAAGGACGTCACGCTCGGCGATCGCGCGGAAGATGTCGGGCTCTTCGTCGGAGTCCGAGGTGCGGAACTCCGCGACGGTAACGGGGATCTGCGGCGTGTACTTCAGGTCGGGGCGGTTGACCTTCCCCAGCGCGAAGAGCGCGCTGAGGTCGAGCGGGCCGGGGAGGATCGTGACCTCGTCATTGGTGATGTCGAGCTCGGCCTTGAGGATCTCGAGCGTCTCGTCGTCCATGTCGTCCGAGGCCTCGAGCCGGATTGGCGGACCAAAGCGGCGGCGCAGGAGCTCCTTCTCGAGCGCCTGCAGCAGGTTCTCCGTCTCGTCCTCTTCGATCAGCATGTCCTCGTTACGGGTCACGCGGAAGGCGTGGTGGTCCACGACCTCCATGCCGGGGAACAGCGAGTCGAGGTGCTGGGCGATGAGGTCCTCGAGCAGGATGTACCAGGTCTCACCATCGGGCGCGTCGAGCTCGTAGAGACGGGGGAGCACCGGCGGCACCTTGAGGCGGGCGAATTCGATCTTGCCGCTGAGCGGGTTCTTCACCCGCACGGAGAAGTTGAGCGACAGGCCCGAAATATAGGGGAACGGGTGGGCGGGGTCGACCGCGAGCGGCATGAGGACCGGGAAGATCTGCGTCGAGAAGATATCGGTCAGACGCTCCTGCTGGCTGCCGTCGAGCTCATCCCAACCGAGGATGTGGATTCCCTCGTTCGCGAGCGCCGGGCGAACCTCGTTGCTGAACACCCGCGCGTGACGCAGTTGCAGGTCGCGTGCCTTGGATCGAATCTGGCGCAGGATCTCGCGTGCGGGCACACCCGCGGGAGTGGGCTGGTCGAGCCCGGTGTCAATGCGGCGCTTGAGGCCCGCGACACGCACCATGAACCACTCGTCGAGGTTCGAGGGGAAGATGGCGAGGAAGTTGGTTCGTTCGAGCAGAGGTACCTCCGCCGCTTCACCGAGCTCGAGGACGCGCTGGTTGAAGGCGAGCCAGCTGAGCTCGCGGTCAATGTAGCGGTCTAGCCCAAATTCGGTGACGGGGGTGATCGAGGCCTGGTCCATGGCGGGGATCCTTTCAAGCACGCGACGAGTTGGCGTGAAGGTTGGCAATGACACGAATGCGGACCCTATTCTCGACTAAGTCGCGAGTAGTTCACAGACTCTGGAATAGCGGATGCAGATTAACGGTTGGCGCGGTACTGCACGTCGACCGTTCGCTCGGAATAGCCGAGACGGCGGTAGAGGGCGACGGCGCGTTCATTCTCACCGTCCACGTAGAGCGCGACTGTCGCTACACCGCGCTCGCGAAGGCGGCGCTCACCAGCCTGCATGAGCGCCGTACCGTAGCCGTGACCCGCTGCCTTTGCAGCGACACCGATGACGTAAATCTCGCCCTCCTCCGGAGTGACCTTGAGCCAGTTGTAGCCCAGCATCTCGCCGCGCTCCGATTCGAGGATGAGAAAGTTCTCCGTGTCGAACCAGTCTTGAGCGATGCGCGCGTCGAGATCTGCCAACTGCAGTGCGCCCTGCTCGGGGTGAGTCGCGAATACCTGTGCGTTCAGCGCGATCCAGTCTTCGCCGTCCCGCGCCCGCTCGAAGGGGCGGATGCGTTCGCCGTTTTCGAGCGTTGGCTCGGCGATGTCCTCGTTGAGCGGTTTCTCGAGCTGGTACAGCGTTCGGACATTCGCGAAGCCCTGCGCGCCCGCGAGCTGTTGAGCGCCGGGGAGGTTGCCGTGCGCCCAAAGCTGGAGCGCGCCATTGCCGCTTTCGCGCGCGTAATTGCGGAGAGTCTGCAGCAACTGGCTGCCGAGGCCGCGGCCGCGAAGTTGAGGATGCACGGCCAGCTCGCTCTCGAGTGTCCCGTCCTCGAGTCGGTGGCTCAGTGCCAATGCGGCAAGCTGGTCTTCGATCTCGATCGTGTGGGCCTCGCGCTTGTCGAGGTTGAGCGCCGTGTCCTCGTTAAACGCGGCCACGCCATCCGTCAGCTCGACCGCTCGGGCGAATTCCGGGAACTCGCGGGTGATCGTTCCGCCGTCTACTGCTTTTACAGGCATTGCCGCATCCTCTCGTCGACATCCCTGCGCTGGGACGTTCGCTCCCAACCTTACAAAGGAGCGCATCCACAATGGCTCCGATGCGGCATACTGGTCGAATGACCCGCGAACGGCTGAGCATTGGTGTGATCTGGCTCGCGGCAGCGGTCGCTGCTGTGGGCATCGGGTTGCTCGCGGATCCGGATCGCCAACTCGCGTGGGTGCCGATCGCCATGCTGATGCTCGTATTCGCCACGGCACTCATTCAGCTCGGGAGCGCCGAGCCGCGAGGATTCATCCACCGTATGTCGCTGAGCCTGAGCGGTGCCGCAGTGATTCTCGCCATCGCGTCACTCGTGTTTTTCCTCCTCGGCGGGCACGCGGTCATTACGCTCTAGCGCTCGAGCTGCCGCGCGGGCTACGGCACGGGCACGCGCAAACCTTCCGCGAAATCCGGGTAAGGTGGTGGCCATGGAAATGTTTTTCGAGATCCTGTTCATGGGCCTTCTCGGTGCCGCCATGGTTGGCATCCTCGGTACGGCCGTCGTCGTTCTTCGCCGACTCTTCAAGGGCCAGGCCTAGCCTCACTGCCCGGGGAGTTTCCCTTGGTATTCGCCTCGCATGATTGAGATCCCGGTCGGCCTGCAGCCCGAACTCGTGCCGATGTATTGGCTCATCGGTACGTGGGAGGGCACGGGCATGGTCGAATACGCCGTCGATGGCGAGATGCGCAAGCATCCCTTTCGCCAGCGAGTCACGTTCCGGCATGACGACCTTCCGTTCCTCGAGTACCAGTCCAACGTCTGGCTGCTTGACGAAGAGACGGACGAGGCGTCGCCGCTGACTTCCGAGACGGGGTTCTGGCGACTGTCGCGTCCGCGAGACGCGGGCGACGTTGGGCCGGGCTTCTTGCCACCGACCGAGCCGCCGACGTTTAATAATGCGGATGCCGTCGAAACGCTTCGCAATGATCAAGACGGCTTCGATCTTGAGGTCTCGCTCGTCCATCCGACCGGGGTGGCCGAGCACTACTACGGCGTTATTCGCGGGCCGCGCGTCGATCTGGCCACCGATGGCATCCTGAGCTCGAAGAACGCGGAAGACTATCGGGCCGCGACGCGCATGTATGGTCTTGTCAACGGCAAGATGTTCTGGCTCTGGAACATTAAGGCGCTCGGCCAGGAGCTCGCGACGCACGCATCCGCTGAGCTCGCGCGCGTCGAGCCAGCAGCGAGCTGAGCGTAGTGTCGAGCCCACAGCGAGCTGAGCGCAAGTAGGCGCCCGCGGGTCGGGCGCAGATTGAGAGTGTGGCTGTGAAGATTTCCGAATCCCCCTTCCTCGGGCTGCCTGGCGCGGTTGCCGCGGCCGCACCAGATGCGGGCGTCGCCGCACACTACGGCGGAACACCGCTTCGCGAACAGCGACAGCTTGCCCGCGGGCTCGCGATCGTCGACTGCTCGCACCTCGGCATCATCGAGGTGTCGGGCGAAGACCGGCTCACGTGGATCGACTCGCTCACGACCCAGTCGATCGCGAACATCCAGCCCGGCGAAAGCGCGGAAAACCTGCTCTTGAGCCCCCAAGGGCGGATCGAGTTCGCCTTCGGCATGCTTGACGATGGCGCCTCCACGTGGCTCATTTCCGAGCCCGATCTCGCTGCGGGGCTCGCCGAATGGCTGCACAAGATGCGCTTCCGGATGCGCGTGGTCGTCACGGATCGCTCGGCGGATCTCTTCGCGATCGGGACGCTTGGCGCGCAGGACCTCGGGGCAGTCGCCCCGGGTGGCGTGCCGCTCGTGTGGCACGACCCGTGGACCACCGGAGTCGAGGGTGCCGTGAGCTACGCCGCGATCGACCCGGCCGAGCATCCCGGTCACGATTTCGGGCTGTCGCTGCACCTTGTGGATGCGGCAGGTCGCGAGGCGCTCGTCGAACGGGTGCGATCGGGCGAGCTCGAGGCCGCCGGAGCGATGGCGCTCAACGGCCTGCGGGTTGCAGCATGGCGGCCGCGGCAGGCGTACGAGTTCGACGATCGGATCATCCCACACGAGCTCGACCTCTTGCGCTCTGCCGTGCATCTGAATAAGGGCTGCTATCGCGGCCAGGAAACCATCGCGAAGGTCCACAACCTCGGCCACCCGCCACGTCGGCTCGTGCAGCTCGACCTCGAGGGCACGGACGGGCGGCTGCCCGCGAAGGGCGCGCTCGTGCACCTCGGGAGCGACCCCGATGGGAAGCCGGTCGGGCGGGTGACGAGCGCCGTCATGCACTACGAGTCGGGGCCAATTGCGCTCGCGCTGCTAAAGCGCGCCGTGGACCCGACGGCCGAGCTCGTCGTTGAACTCAGCGAAAACGTTTCGCCCGTCGAGGACGTGCAGCCGGATGCGGTCGAGGAGTCACCGATCGAGCGGCTCGCGGCCTTCCAGACCGTGATCGTGAGCCCCGAATCGGGGCGCGCCGTGAGCATCCCGCGAGGCCTGCGCCGCAAGTAGCGTCGGCGCCGCCTTTCGATACGTCGCTTCGCGACTACTCAAGGCGCGTGCGCGCTTTCGCTCGTTGAGTAGCGCCCGCAGGGCGCGCATCGAAATGAGCAAAGTGCGGGCCAAATGTCATGCGGTTTCCATGACATTTGGCCGAGGCAAACATGGCATCCGCGGGCCATGCTTGAGGTATGAACACGCCAGTCGTCCAAGTCACCTCAGTCGAGAAGGCGTTCAACGGCACGGGGCCAAACCCCGTCCACGCCGTTGCCGGTGTCGACCTCACAATCCACCGCGGCGAAATTATCGCGCTCCTGGGCAGCAATGGCGCGGGCAAGACCACGCTGCTCGACATGATCCTGGGCCTCACCACACCGACAAAGGGCGAAATCTCGCTCTTCGGCGCCTCGCCGGGCGACGCCGTGGCCGCGGGCCAGATCGCCGCGGTGCTGCAATCGGGCGGCCTCCTCGGCGACCTCACGGTGGGGGAGACGGTCCGGATGATTTCGCACCTCTACCCACACTCCCTCGCGCCCGAAGAGGCCATGAAACGGGCGGGAATCCGCGAGCTCGCGAATCGCCGAGTGTCCAAGTGCTCGGGCGGCGAGCAGCAGCGCCTGCGCTTCGCGCTCGCGCTCTTGCCCGAACCGGAACTGCTCGTGCTCGACGAACCAACCGCCGGGATGGACGTCAACGCGCGGCGGGACTTCTGGGCCACCATGAGCAAAGAGGCGCGCGACGGTCGCACGATCATCTTCGCGACGCACTATCTCCAAGAAGCGGATGACTTCGCCGAGCGAATCGTGATGGTGCACCACGGGGTCATCGTCGCCGACGGCCCGGTCGCACAGATCCGCGCGCTGACGGGAAGAAAGCATGTCTCCGTCGAGTGGCCGGATGCCTCCGACGCCGATCTCGCGGGAATTCCGGGCACCGAGGAACTGAAGCGCTCCGGGTCGCGCATCCAATTTGTGACGAGTGACTCGGACACTGCCGCGCGATTCCTCCTGAACACCAGCGCCCGAAACCTCGAAATCACCGCGGCAGGCCTCGACAGCGTATTCACCAACCTCACCACGGAAGAAGCACGATCATGAGCAGCGCACCCACAACGAGCCGCGCATCCACGCCGAACAATCTCTCACGGACGGTGAACCTGGCCTACACCGGGTTCGATTTACGGCGAAACGTACGCATGTACGGCAACCTCGTTTTCATCGTCGGCCTCCCGGTCGCGATGTTCGTGATCTTCGGCGGCATGCAGTCCTACTCGGAAATTGAGCTGTGGAATGGTCGCGGTAACGTTTCGGCCCAGATCATGGTGGCGATGGCGGCCTACGGCGCGGTTATGGCGACCTCGGGACTGGCAGGCACCGCGGCCGTCGAGCTCCAACAGGGCTGGGGGCGGCAGCTCGGGCTCACGCCATTTACTCGTGGCGGTTACGTGCTGAGCAAGACGATCGTCGCGCTCGCGCTCGCGGTCCTCCCCATCCTGTCGGTCTACCTTGCGGGCGTTCTGCTTAACGCGCGGATGGACGGCTGGCTGTGGCCTGCCACCGCCCCGCTCATCCTCGTGGGCGGCATCGTATTTGCCCTCTACGGACTCGCGTTCGGGCTCTTCTTCCGCAGTGAAAGTGCGGTTGGCGCGTCAAGCGGGCTGATTGTCATCCTGATGTTCCTCGGAAACGCGTTCGTGCCGCTGTCGGGCTTCCTCCTCGATCTTGCGCCGTTCACCCCGGTTTGGGGCGTCATGCAGCTCGCTCTGTGGCCGCTCAACGAGGGGATGGGGATGGACCCGGATGCGGCCAGCGGCGTGATCGAATACGCGCTGTGGCAGCCACTGCTGAATATCGCGGTGTGGTCGGCGATCTTTGGTGTCGTCGCCCTGATCGGGGCGCGTCGGGGCACCTCGCGACGTTAGATTGGCGATATGGGCACGACACCGGGCATGACACCGGGCGCAACACGCGGTGCGACAGCCGGCGCGACACGGGTCACGGAGACTGAGCGGGGTGAGCAGCGCAATGCTCGCCTCGCCAGCCTTCGTTATTCGAGCGTCTGGCTCGTCTTTCTTGCTATCCCGGCCATTCTTGTCGCTCTCACCTCCGATGCGGGGCCGTTCTGGGACTGGATCGCATACGGAGCGCTTGCTGCCTTCGGCGCGGTCTACCTCTGCGGCTTCGTGTTCGTTCCCCGCGAGGAAATGCTGAGCGAGTCGAATCCTTGGCCGCGCTGGGGATGGTTCGTGTTGATTCTGCTGGCGCTTGTCGCACTGGCGGCGCTGATGCTGCCCGCTCTGGGCCTCAACGTGTTTGCGCTCTCGCCCTATTTCGCGGGATACGGCCTGTTCCTCTTACCGCTGCGGCCGGGGTTGGTCTGGTTCGCGCTGGTGGCCGTGGTGACAGGGGGGCTCGTATGGCTCATCCTCGGACATGTCGACTTCGGTGCTGTGACGGGGCCCGTGATCGCGAATAGCTTCGTCGTGATCGTGCGCCTGGTGTTCGCGTGGACCGCGACGGAAGAACGCACTCGGGTCGAGCTCGCCGCGGTGCAGGAGCGCGCAGAGGTGTCTCGCGACGTGCACGACATCCTGGGCCACACGCTCACCGTGATCGCGCTGAAAACGCAGCTCGCGAGACGCACCCTTCGCGAAGATCCGGCGCGGGCGGAAACCGAACTGGATGAGGTGCTCGCGCACACCCAGACCGCGCTCGACGAGGTGCGGGCCACCGTCGGCCGACTGCGTACTCCCGAGCTCGCAGCGCAGCTGGCCGCGGCCAAGACGGCACTCGCGACGAAGGACATCCGCCTCGTCGTTCGCGGCAGCAGCGACGACGTGGCGGTCGAACACCGAGCGCTCTTCGCGTGGGCGATTCGCGAGGGCGTGACCAATATCGTGCGGCATTCCGGGGCAACCACGTGCACCGTGACGCTGTCGCGACATGCGCTCGTGGTTCACGACGATGGCATCGGCATGGCGGCGGCCGAGGGTAACGGGCTCTCGGGGCTCCGACGGAGGACCGAAGATGCGGGAGGGAAACTGACGCTCGAGGGCGTGGATGGCCGGGGAACGACGCTGGAGGTGAGGTTCGCGTGACCGATACCATTCGCATTCTGATTGCTGACGACCAGGACCTCGTGCGAGGAGCGCTCGCCGCCCTCCTGTCGATGGAGCCCGATCTCGAGGTGGTAGCGCAAGCGGGGCGCGGGGACGAGGTGCTCGCGCTCGTGCGCGAATTTGACGTCGATGTTGCGCTGCTCGATATCGAGATGCCGGGGGCGAACGGTATCGACGTTGCCGAGGCGCTCCGTGACGCGGGGATCCCCACCCGTGCCCTCATCGTCACCACGTTCGGTCGGCCCGGGTACCTCCGGCGTGCCATGGCGGCCGGGGCGGCGGGATTCGTGGTCAAGGACACTCCCGCCGAACAGCTCGCGGATGCGGTGCGTGCCGTCTTCCGGGGAGAGCGCGTGGTCGATCCCGCGCTCGCCGCCGAGACACTTGATTTCGGGGTGAATCCGCTGACGGGCAGGGAGATGGATGTGCTGAACGCTGCGCGCGACGGCAGCTCGGTGCGAGAGATCGCCAAGAAGCTCATGCTCTCGGGCGGAACCGTGCGCAATCACCTCTCCTCGGCGATGGGCAAGACCGGGGCGGCGAACCGCGCGGAGGCCGTCCACATCGCGCTCGAACGCGGCTGGCTGCTCGAATAGGGCCGGGGAGTTCGGCCCTCGCTTCCGAGGAATTCATTTACCTAGTGCCGTCTAAGCTGGTGGCATGAACGCACCGCTGACGCTCATCCTGGTTCGCCACGGCCAGAGCGAATGGAATGAAAAGAACCTGTTCACCGGATGGGTGGACGTAGACCTGACTGAAAAGGGCCGTGCCGAAGCGGTTCGTGCTGGGGAGCTCCTGCGCGAAGCGGGTCTCGCCCCGGACATCCTCTACACCTCCCGACTCACCCGCGCGATTGATACCGCGAACATCGCGCTCAAGACCGCAGGCCGCGGCTGGATCGACGTCAAGCGCGACTGGCGACTCAACGAACGCCACTACGGCGCCCTGCAGGGCAAGGACAAGGCCCAGATCCGCGATGAGTTCGGCGAAGAGCAATTCATGACCTGGCGCCGTTCCTACGACACACCGCCGCCGCAGCTCGCCGATGACAGCGAGTGGTCGCAGGTGAACGACCCGCGCTACGCCGGCCTTGGCGACGAGCTGCCCCGCACCGAGTGCCTCAAGGACGTGCTCGAGCGCCTGCTGCCGTACTGGGAGTCTGACATTTCGCAGGATCTTCGCGCTGGCAAGACCGTCCTCGTGGCGGCGCACGGCAACTCGCTGCGCGCACTCGTGAAGCACCTCGACGGCATTTCAGACGACGACATCTCGAGCCTCAACATCCCTACCGGTATTCCGCTCGTGTACAAGCTCGACGCGGAGACGCTCCAGCCGGTCGAGCCTGCAGCGTACCTCGACCCCGAGGCTGCCGCGGCCGGCGCCGCAGCCGTCGCGAGCCAGGGCGAGAAGAAGTAGCCACTGAAGTACAAGCACCACCCTAGCTAGCAACGTAGAACGCCCCAGCCAATTGGCTGGGGCGTTCTACGTGTGTCGACGGAGCGTCGAGTGACTACTCGCCCGGCTCGATGTCCTCGATTGAGCCTTCCTGCATGTAGCGCATGCGGCGGGCGATGCTCACCGCGTGGTCCGAGAAGCGCTCGAAGTAGCGGTTCGCGAGGGTCGCGTCAACGATCTGGGATGCGGGGATGTCGCCAGCCTGCTCGTGCTGGGTGAGAAACTCGAGCACCTCCTTGTGGATGGCGTCGACCGCGTCGTCTGCTTCGATGATTTCGTCGATGAGGTCCGACTCTTCGGTCTCGAGCAGGCGGACAACGCGCTCGGCCTGAGCGACGTCGAGCTCGCCGACGCGGGTGAACCGGTCGCGGAGGTCCGCGGGTGCCGAGGCCTCGGGGTAGCGGAGGCGGGCGAGCTGAGCGATGTGGGCGGCGAGGTCACCCATACGCTCGAGGGCAGCGGTGATTCGCATGGTCGCGACGATGAAGCGCAGGTCGCGCGCTACGGGCGACTGCATGAGGAGGATCTCCACGCCGAGGTCGTCGACTCGGAGCGTCGACTCGTCGATCTTGAGGTCATCACTGATGACCTGGTCGGCGAGCCCCACATCCGAGTGGTTGAAAGCCGCGGTCGCACGCGTAATTGCCGAGTGCACATCCTTTGAAATTGCAACGAGGCCGGACTGAACGTCGGCAAGTTCTTGCTGGAATACTTCGCGCATTGGCATCCTTTAGATATTTGCTGGGTGGAACTTAACAGCTTCCTTGAACCCTAGCGGTGAAGAACCGGGAATGTATCAGTGTGAGAACGTACGCGCGGGAGCTTTCCTCACGGTGTCCGGGCGGTAACCACTCGTTAACCTTCGTACGGCAATCGGCGGGCGTGGCCCTCATCTAGAGTTGCGTTATGACTTCGACAGCGGCCATTTATGCAAGTGTTGGTCTGGGCATTGTGGTCGGTCTCGTCATCGCGACGTTGGTCTATGTCATTCAACGTGCGCGCTCGGAGGCGGCCGCGAGCTCCCAGCCCGCGCTATCCAAAGACGTCGAAGAGGTTCTCGCCGCACTCCCGCAGATCGCGATCGTGTCCGATCCCTCGCATCAGGTGATCCGGGCGAGTTTTGGCGCGACTAACGCGGGGCTTGTGACCCGCAACGGGCGGCTCGCCTCGACCATCGTGCCGGTTGCGGCGAAAGCCTGGGAGAGTGAGCATCCGGTCGAGGCGACGAAGAAAGTGCCGCGCGGACCGTTCGGTTCAGCGGGGCTCGAGTACCGCCTCCGCTCGACGCGTCTCGCGCCCAGATTCATCCTGACGTTGGCCCAGGACGTGACCGAGTCGGTTCGGGTCGAGGCCGTTCGCCGCGATTTCGTGGCCAACGTATCGCACGAGCTGAAGACCCCGATCGGAGCGATCACGCTGCTCGCCGAGGCGGTGCAGGAAGCGGCGGACGACACCGAGCAGGTGCGCTATTTCGCGGGCCGGATGCTCATCGAAAGCGATCGACTGGGTCGCCTGACGCGTGAGCTCATCGACCTGAGCCGCTTGCAAGCCATGGACACCCTCGAAAACGCTGAGGTCGTGGACATGTCCGACGTCGTGCAGCAGGCGATCGACCTGACTCAGGTCCCCGCAAATGCCAAGAACATCCGGGTGCGTGCCAAGACGGTGTCGAACGCGCAGGTCTGGGGCGATGAGTCGTTCCTGCTGATGTGTGTGCAGAACCTGATCACGAATGCCATTACCTACTCTCCCGAGAATTCGAGCGTGGGCCTCGGGATGCGCATCGCCGACGACGCCATCGAAATCTCGGTGGCCGACCAGGGGATCGGCATCAGCCAGGAAGATCAACAGCGGATCTTCGAGCGCTTCTACCGGGTGGATGCTGCGCGCTCGCGCAATACCGGCGGCACGGGTCTCGGACTGAGCATCGTGCGGCACATCGTCGAGAACCACGGCGGCGAGATTCAGGTGTGGTCGAAGCCCGGTCAGGGATCGACCTTCACCGTCCGGCTGCCGCTACTCGAACCGACCCGGCAGGCGAGTGCGCTGCATGAATCGCAACAGACCGCGGCGATTCAGCTCCCGAAGAATTCGTCTGATCGGCGCTAAAGACTCCGTCCGTTCACCATTCGTTAGCCGTTCGTATGCACAATGGAATGGTGACCCGAATCTTGATTGTTGAGGATGAGTCCTCGCTCCACGAACCACTGGCCTTCCTCCTGAACCGTGAAGGGTACGAGACTGCGGTTGCGGAAAATGGCAACGACGCGGTTGAGCTATTTGAACGCGACGGCGCTGATTTGATCCTCCTCGACCTGATGCTTCCGGGTATGCCGGGCACCGAGGTCTGCAAACGAATCCGCGCGATCTCGGCCGTGCCGATCATCATGCTGACGGCGAAGGACTCGGAGGTCGACATCATTGTCGGGCTTGAACTTGGGGCGGACGATTACGTCACCAAGCCCTATTCGACCCGGGAACTGTTGGCGCGCATCCGGGCGGTGCTTCGTCGGGCCGAACAGGTCGAAGAAGACGAGGACGACGGCATCGTCGAGGTAAATGACATCCGGATGGATGTCGACCGGCACACCGTAGTGGTCCGTGGCCAGCTCACCCAGATGCCGCTGAAGGAATTCGAACTGCTCGAGTTTCTGATGCGCAACTCGGGCCGCGTGCTCACGCGCGGGCAGCTCATCGATCGGGTCTGGGGACCGGACTACTACGGGGACACGAAGACCCTCGACGTGCACATTAAGCGCATCCGCTCGCGCATCGAGGTCGCGCCGTCATCGCCGAAGCTGCTCGTGACCGTACGCGGGCTCGGGTACCGCTTCGAGGGTTAGCCGGATCCGCCGGTGCTGGCGCGTTTCAGGCGCTGGCACCGGATGCACACCTTGAGTTCGGTCAGGAGAACCGGGTGTGCGGAAACGAAAGCGGGCGGACATCCAATTGGAAGCCCGCCCGCCTGCTTACTAAACCTATTCCGCTGGCTGTGCGGGGTCGCCCTCGACAGTACCTTCGTCGACACCGGCATCCGGCGTTGCGACCGGAGTTTCGGTTGCGTTCTCCGCGGGGGCGGGCTCAGGCATCAGGGTTGCGTACTCCTCGAGCACACCGTCCTGCTGGTCAGAGCCGAGGACGGGAACCATCACGACTTCCTCGGCCGTCTGCGACGCGCCTTCGGAGTCGGTGTAGGTCGACGAGAACGTCACTGCGACGGTCGTACCGCTGACGAACTCAGTGCCGGAGACGAGTTCGGGGCCCGCATCGCCGTAGCCAACCTTGAGGACGTTCTTGTCCATGTTGGCGCTGATCGGGTTCTCCACGGTCGAGGAGCCGACCTGTGCGGTGACGGTGGCGTCCTCGGTGCTGCGGTTCACCGCTGTGAAGACCAGGTTGGCGTCCGATGCTTCGTCGGTGGTGAAGAGCATGGCGTTCTGCACGCTGACGCCGCCGAGGTCAGCGCTGATGCCGTCGCTCGCGTCGTACTTCAACTCGGTGCGCTGGGGGCTAATCATGTTGCAACCAGTCAGCCCAACGCCGATGGCGAGGGCAATCGCGGCTGCGGCAACGGCGCGGATCTTCACTGCAGGGGCCTCCTGGTCACGGTGCGAATTGCCTGTGAAAACAATTCGCGGTTACAAACCTGGGTCAAGCCTAGCCGATTGCATTCGTTGCATTCGCACATCGGGCCGATTTCGCGGAGCGATTCTCGAGCGGCGCGAAATCCTAGCACTGATCCGTGCTAAAATAGACAAATCTGCGTAAGTGAGGGGAACTATTTATGAAGCTTGAGGTCGGAGAGACCGTCGTTTACCCACACCACGGTGCGGCAACGATCGAAGAGGTCAAGACCCGGGTGATTCGGGGCGAAGAGAAAATGTACCTGAAGCTCAACGTGGCTCAGGGCGACCTCACCATTGAAGTTCCGGCTGACAACGTCGAACTCGTCGGTGTACGCGACGTTATTGATGAGAAGGGCCTCGAAGAGGTATTCGACGTGCTACGTGCGCCGATCACCGAAGAGCCGACCAACTGGTCGCGCCGTTACAAGTCCAACATGGAGAAGCTCGCGTCGGGTGACGTCATCAAGGTGTCGGAAGTCGTCCGCGACCTGTGGCGTCGTGACCAGGACAAGGGCCTCTCGGCCGGCGAGAAGCGGATGCTCTCGAAGGCCCGCCAGGTGCTCGTCTCGGAGCTCGCGCTCGCGGAAGAAACCAGCGAAGACGCTGCCAACGAACACCTCGATCAGGTTCTCGCGTCTTAGTCACGCAAGCCGGATCGATCCACCCTCGAAGCCCGTCCCAATGTCGCCCTGCGCGACGGGGACGGGCTTCGTCGTTTCCCAGGGCAGGTCAGGGCCTTGGCGCGCGCCACGTGTGCCAAGCTTGCCGTCATGAGTGAGCGCGTACCCTGCACCGGGGTGGTCATCGTGGCGGCAGGTTCCGGCACCAGACTCGGGATGGGGATTCCGAAGGCCTTCGTGCCAGTCGCGGGGGCGTCGATACTGACCCACGCATTGCGCGGGCTTGTTGATCTTCCTGGACGGGTCGCCGTGGTGATCGTCGGCCCACCGGGCGACGACGAACGGCGCGCAATTGCCGAGGATGCGCTCGATCACGAGCTGTGGATATTCGGGGAACGGCTCGTCGGCGCGACCGTAGTGGACGGCGGGGCGAGCCGCCACGCCTCGGTCCGTGCCGGTCTCGGGGCGCTGCCGGCGGCGTGCGACGTCGTGCTCGTGCATGACGCGGCCCGCGCGCTCACCCCGCCCGAGCAATTCACTCGCGTCGCGGGGGCCGTGCGCGCAACCGGGCACGGTGTGGTCCCCGGGCTGCCAGTGGTCGACACCATCAAGCGGGTGGATGCATCCGCATATGTCCTCGACACCGTCGACCGCGAGGCGCTTCGTGCGATGCAAACGCCCCAGGGGTTCCCGTTCGCCGGTCTCGTGCGGGCATACGACAGCGGGGCGGGTGAGGCGACCGACGATGCGGGGACGTTCGCGGCGGGCGGCGGCGTGGTCGAGGTCATCGCGGGGGATCCGGATGCGTTCAAGATCACGACGCTGGAGGACCTGGCGGCGGCCGAGCGACTCATCGCGCGCCGTGCCTTATGCGCAGATCCAGCGCCGCGCCAGCACGAGCTGCGCGTGGGTGTGGGCACCGACGTCCACGCCTTCGACGAGATCTCCCCGTGCTGGCTCGCGGGAATTCACTTCCCGGGAGAGCGGGGCCTGTCGGGGCACAGCGACGGCGATGCGGCGAGCCACGCGATCGTGGATGCCCTGCTCGGCGCCGCGGGGCTCGGCAGCATCGGCTCGGTGTTCGGTACCGCGGACCCGCGCTATCGGAATGCCCACGGCGCCGAGTTCCTGCGCGGGACGCGGCAGTTGCTCGCCGACCGCGGCTGCACTGTGCAGAACGTGAGCGTGCAGGTGGTGTGTCGACGTCCGCGGTTCGGCGATCGCGCTCTCGAAGCGGGCGAGGTGCTCAGCGAGGCGCTCGGTGCCCCCGTCTCCGTCTCGGCGACGACCTCGGACGGGCTCGGATTCACCGGCGACGCGAACGAGGGCGTGTTCGCGGTCGCGACGGCGCTGGTCGCGGTGCCCGCCACCGCAATTTGAGGGCGGCGGCTCTCGGGAAGAAGTAGCGAGGGATCAGCACCTGCGCCGCGCACGACCCTAGAATGAGACGCGTGACTCAGCGCCTCTACGACACTCGCCAGCAGACGAACGTCGATTTCACCCCGCTCCGTGCTGGTGAGATCTCCATGTACGTGTGCGGGCCGACCGTGCAATCCTCACCTCACGTGGGGCATCTTCGTTCCGCGCTCGTCTATGACCAGATCCGCCGCTGGTTCACTCACGAGGGGTACCGGGTCACGCTCGTTCGCAATGTGACCGACATCGACGACAAGACGCTCGCGAACGCCACCGAGCACGAGCCATGGTGGGCGCTCGCGTATCGCATCGAACGCGAGTTCAACGCGGCTTACGCGACCCTGCGCATCCAGCCGCCGACCTATGAGCCTCGCGCGACCGGTGCGATCCCCGAGATGCAGGCGATCATCGCCCGGCTCATTGACCGGGGCCATGCTTATGTGGCCGACGATGGCGTGTACTTCGACACCGCATCCTGGGCCGACTACGGCGAGCTGACCCATCAGCAGCCGAGAGACATGGTTGCGGCCGAGGACGGCGCCCCGCGCGCGAAGCGATCGGCGCAGGACTTCGCGCTGTGGAAGGGCAAGAAAACGGTCGAGCCCGAATCGGCGGCGTGGGATTCGCCGTGGGGCCCGGGTCGCCCGGGCTGGCACATCGAGTGCTCGGCGATGTCGACGAAATACCTCGGCACCGAGTTCGATATCCACGGTGGCGGCCGCGATCTTCGATTCCCGCACCACGAGAACGAACTCGCGCAATCGCGCGCGGCGGGGGATGCATTTGCTCGCCACTGGCTGCACAACGGCCTGGTCTCGCTCGGCGGCACGAAAATGTCGAAATCAATCGGCAACGTCGTCTCGGCGGGGGAGCTGCTCGAGAACCGGCGCGCGATTGTGGTGCGCTACCTCTTCGGCTCGGCGCACTACCGCTCGACGATCGAGCTGAGCGATGAGGCCTACGCCGAGTCGGCCGCGGCCTTCGAGCGCATTGAGAACTTCCTCGAGCGCGCCGCTCGGCTGGTCGGGGAGCCGGCGAGCCCGGCGGTCGAATTGCCCGATGCGTTCGTTGCCGCGATGCGCGACGACTTCGGCGTGCCGCAAGCGCTCGCGGTCGTGCACGAGAGCGTCACCGCCGGAAACCAGGCGCTCGAGGCGGCGGATGCGACTGTGGTCGGGGAGATCGCCTCGTCGGTTCGCGGAATGCTCGGTATCCTTGGGGTAGACCCGCAGGCCGATGAATGGGCAGATTCTTCCGCGAGCGATTCGGCGCTCGAACCCGCCCTGGATTCCCTCATCACCGGACTCCTCGAACAGCGAGCCGCCGCACGAGCAGCTCGCGATTGGGAAGCCGCCGACCGCATCCGCGACGCACTGGCCGCAGCGGGAATTTCGATTGAAGATACCCCGCAGGGGTCGCACTGGAGTGTATGAGTATGAGTACTGGTGGAAAGCGCCCCTCGGGCAACCGCAAGAAGAAGGGCGCGCTTAAGGGCACTGGCGGCCACGGGCGCAAGGCGCTTGAGGGCAAGGGGCCGACCCCGAAGGCGGCCGATCGGCACTGGGCCAAGGATCGTCGTCGCCGCGCGGCAGCCGCAGCCGACGCCGCCGGGAAGCCGGCGCCGCAGCGCCGCTCCCCGTCGCGCCGACCCTCGCAGATCAGCGATGTCGAGCTCGTCACCGGCCGGAACTCGGCGCTCGAGGCGCTGCGTGCCGGCATCCCCGCGACGACGGTCTATGTCGCCCAGGGCGCCGACCTCGACGATCGGATGCGCGAGATCATCCAGCTGGCCGCGAAGCGGAACATCCCGATGCTCGAGGTGACGCGCCAGGAGCTCGACCGCATGGTGCCGTTCGACGCGGTGCACCAGGGCATCGCGCTCAAGGTCCCGGCCTACGAATACGCTGACCCGATCGAGCTGCTCGAGAAGACGATTTCGCGCGCACAGGTGCCCCTGTTCGTGGCGCTCGACGGCATCACCGACCCGCGCAACCTCGGCGCGATCGTGCGCTCGGTTGCCGCGTTTGGCGGCCACGGCGTGATCGTGCCGCAGCGTCGCGCGGCTGGGATGACCGCATCCGCGTGGAAGACTTCGGCGGGCGCCGCCGCACGCCTGCCGGTCGCGCTGGCGACCAACCTCACCAACACCGTCAAGGCATTCAAGGATGCGGGGGTGTTCGTGATCGGGCTCGACGGCGACGGCGACGTGTCGCTTCCCGGGCTCGAACTCGCGACCTCGCCGCTGCTGGTGGTCGTTGGGTCGGAGGGAAAGGGGTTGTCTCGCCTGGTCGCTGAGCACTGCGACGCGATCGTGTCGATCCCGATCGACTCGGCAACCGAGTCGCTCAACGCTGGAATCGCCGCGTCGGTCACGCTCTACGAGGTCTCTAAGCTCCGCGCCGAGGCCGACGCGAGCTAGCCCTAGAAACCGGACCTTGAGTAGCGCCGAAGGCGCGTATCGAAAGGCCTCGTGCCTCTTTTCGATCCTTTCGATACACGGTGCTTCGCACCGCACTCAAGGATCGAAACGAGGCACTAGCTGAGGCGGTCGCCGGTAGCGGGGTCGAAGGCGTGCAGACGCTGGGTGTCGGCGCGCACCGTGACGGTATCGCCGATCTGCGCGTGATGCCGTCCGTCGACGCGAACCGTGAGCTGCAGCTCTTGGCCCGCGATCGGCGCGCGCCCGTAGAGGTAGCCGTCGCTGCCGAGCTCCTCGACGAGGTCGACGTGCATCCGCAGACCCGGCTCGCCGTTCTTGGCGATCGAGAAATCCTCGGCCCGCAGCCCAACGCGAACCTCGCGTTCGCCCGCGAGTGACGCGACCGACTCGGGAACCGGCACCTTCGCATCGCCCAGGTCGAGCATCCCGGCGTCGAGACGGGTCGACCAGATCGTCATCGCGGGTGAGCCAATGAAGCTCGCGACAAACTCGTTCGCGGGCGCGTCGTAAAGCTCCTGCGGCGCCCCGACTTGCTGCAGCTTGCCGTGGTTGAGTACGGCGATCCGGTCGCCCATCGTCATCGCCTCGGTCTGATCGTGTGTGACGTAGACGGTTGTCACACCCAAGCGATTCTGCAGGGATGCGATCTGGGTGCGGGTCTGGACACGCAGTTTCGCATCGAGGTTCGAGAGCGGCTCGTCCATGAGGAACACCTCGGGCTCGCGCACGATCGCGCGGCCCATCGCGACGCGCTGCCGCTGCCCTCCAGAGAGCTCACCCGGACGGCGGTGCAGGAGCTCGCGCAGGTCGAGGAGGTCGACCGCCTCGCGCACCTTCGCGGCGCGCTCGCGCTTCGGCACGCCGCTCGTTCGCAGCGGGAAGCCAATGTTCTGCTCCACCGTCATGTGAGGGTAGAGCCCGTAGCTCTGGAACACCATCGCCATGTCACGATCCTTCGAGGGCACGTTGGTGACGTCCCGCTCGCCGATGAGGATCTGGCCTTCGTCCACGGGCTCGAGCCCCGCGAGCATCCGCAGCGTCGTCGTCTTGCCGCATCCCGAGGGCCCCACGAGGACGAGGAACTCGCCATCACCGATTTCGAGATCGAAGTGGTCGACGGCATTGCGCGTTGCGCCGTGGAAACGACGGGTCACGCCTCGGAAGGTCACTGCAGCCATGGTGTTCCATCGTAGTCCGCGGCCAGGCTGGCGCTTGCCGCGCCACGGGCCGGGAATCGATGCCCGACGGATTGGAACTCGGTCGGGGTTTGCCCGTAGGATGGTCGTCGCGCCGCCTTAGCTCAGCTGGTAGAGCATCTGTCTTGTAAACAGAAGGTCATCGGTTCGAACCCGATAGGCGGCTCCAAGAAAACACCTGGTCATAGGCGCATTCACGAAAATGCAAACCTTCTGTTTTTCCGCACTGGGATTCCAGTGGGATTTCAGGATTTCGTTGGTGTGGGATTCCGGGGCGGGATTTCACCCCCAGAACCCCGCCCCGAAATCCCACACTCTCGCTATGCGCGGCAGTCTGACGCAGACACCCCGCCGAGCGCATCGCAACGGGACGAACCGCAGGCGTCGCGCGAGCAGCCGTGCTGTGGGAGGGACCCTAAGCCTCCGCTGCGGCTCAGGCGCGCGAGAAAAACGCCCACGAAACCCCATTTTGGGATTCCGCGGGCGTTTTGTGCTGTGGGAGCGATCCTAAGCGCGAATCGGGAACCTCACCGGGGCGATTCCCCGCCCCGGTCGAGGGCAATCACTGCATCTACCACGGCCTGGCGCGCCTCGGTCAGCCGTTCCGCCTCCTGCCAATTCTCCGCCGCCGCGTCTTCCCACCCCGGCAGTCGCTCCGCCTCGATGCGTTCACGGGCTGCCGCAAGCCGGCCAAGCACGGCACACGCAGAGTCGCCGTGCGTCGCGATCGCCTCGCGGTCTCCGCTGCAGATACGCGCAAGCGTCCGCGCAATCTCGCGCCGAAGCTCGGAGGCATCCGTGAGCCATTCGCCGGGCCGCTCATGCCCGGCGTCCACCAGTGCGGCGGCGATCGCGAATACCGCGATATTTTTGCTCGCACCATGCCAGCCGGGCGGCGATTGCGCGAGCGTGACGGCCACGGCCCGGATCAGCGCATCGAGCGCGTCACCCTCGCCAAGCTCCGCCTCGACCCGCCGCATCGCGAGGTCTACCGGCGCCCAAACTTGCGGGTCCGGGATGCAGGATCGCGTCCAATCGCGGTGCGTGTCAGTCACGCCCTTGGTGCCATTGTGGAGCACTACCGGCAACACATGCGCCGCGGATGGGCCGTCATGCACGAGCTCGAACCCAGGGTCCCGTAAGCTCCATGTGTGCAGCCGGGCGAGGCTGGCTGGAGTGGTGCGCATGTGAGGGAATTCGGGATCATCTTGCCTGAGGGTCACACGGCCGGGGTCTACGGGCTCGGACCGGCTAAGGGTGAGCGAGAACCCATCCTCGCTGTGGTGCATGCTGTAAATCGGCACGTCGTTAGCCTCGCGCAATCTCTGCGAGCGCGGCCATATCTGCGGCGGTGAGCCCTTCCCCGGGGTGCGGTGACAGTGTGAGGACCCCGGCCGCTTCAGCTGCGGCGCGGGTGCCAGGGGAGAGTTCGAGTTGATCGTCAATCCACACGACTGGCTCGCCGTGGATCGCCCCGGGTTAAATAGAGAGTAGGAAACAGGAAAACGAGGAACTCTCTCTCATACCCACGAAATACTCCGACGGACTGAAAGCCCGCGCGGTCGAACTCGTCCTTCACGCCCAATCCGATCCCGCGACCTCGCCGGGCGCGGTGCGCCGCATCGCGGAAGAACTCGGCCTCAACAGTGAGACCCTGCGCGGATGGGTCGGTGCTCATAAACGCGCCAGCGGCGGTACCCCAGCCGATACCGTGGACCTCGCTGCCGAGAACCGCAGGCTTCGGGCAGAGCTTGCAGAAACCAAACGCGCGAACGAGATCCTGAAGAAGGCTTCAGCTTTTTTCGCAGCGGAGCCAGGCCGCCCTTCGAAGTGATCGTCCGCTTCATCGACGAACACCGCCCGGAATATGGTGTCGAGCCAATCGTCCGCGCGCTTCAGGCCACGCCCGCGCGTATTGCCGCCAGCTCCTACTACGCGTTCAAACAACGCCCCGATAGTGCCCGCAAACAGCGTGACGCGCGATTGAAAGTGAACCTGCAGCGGATCTGGGAAGAGAACTATTCCTGCTACGGCGCCCGCAAGCTCTGGCACGCGATCAACCGCGAACCCGGCATGGAGCCCGTCGCGCGCTGCACCGTGGAACGACTGATGCGCGAGATGGGAATCCGAGGAATACAACGCCGCAGCAAACGGCCGGCGACGAAGTCTGCTGATCCGGAGGCGTGCCCGACAGTTCTGGTGGAACGGGAGTTCACCGCGACCGAGCCGAATACCCTCTGGGTCGCCGGCATTACGTATGTTCAGACGATCGCGGGCTGGGTCTACGCCGCATTCGTCTTGGACGTGTGCACCCGCGAGATCGTGGGCTGGCAAGTCACGAACCACCTACGAGCATCGTTGGCTGCGGACGCGCTGCACATGGCGTTAGCGGCGCGGTTACGTGCCGGAGAATCCGTGACCGGCCTCACCCATCACAGCGATCGCGGAGTGCATTATCGTGCGATTCGCTACGCCGAAACCCTCGCGGAAAATGACGTGGTCGCGTCCGTGGGATCGAAAGGTGATTCCTACGATAACGCGATGGCCGAGGCCCTAAACTCGGTGTTCAAGGCCGAACTCATCGACCGGCAGCAATGGTCAGGCCTGATCGACGTCATGGCAGCGACTTCAGAATGGGTGGGCTGGTACAACCAGCGCCGCCTCCACTCCAGCATCGACTACCTCACCCCGAACGAAGTCCACGCACAGCACCAACCAATGGTGCTTGCCGCATAGAAAACCAAGAAAAGAACTCTCTACCAAACCCGGGGCTTGACACCAGCGAGGTCGACTCGTCTGCCCGCCGCGCGGGACCAGAAACACCCGCCTCCAGAAACGACACCAAATCCCCGGTCGCGAACCGGCCATACGTGGCCGCCTCGCCAAGCGCCTCATCAACCCTGGCCACCCCACTGATCTTCGCGAGGGCCACAGCCTCGGCCATCTTCTGCCGCATCCGGGAGGTGCCCACCGCGGCGGCTTCCAACAGCCACGCCTCCGCGCCCGCGCCGATCCCGAGGAACTCGACCTCAGCCGCAGTACGCGGCCGAACCGTGTAGTCACCCGGCGTTTTCTGTGGCTGGTCAGGGAAATGCGCATCATCAACCCGCGGGCTGCCCGGCGTGGCCCGCTCATGCCGAGCGACTTCCACAGGTCCCCGGTCACTGACATGCACCACGATGACCTGCTCGCCCTCGCCGGCACCATGGCTGCGGACGAACACCTCCGCACCCAGTAACCCCGCGGGCACCGAGTATTGACCATTCTCGAACGTGATCATCGGCGTGTTCGCTGGCACCCGGCGCGATACCCCGAACGCGACCGTGTGCGCCCGATCCGGAACCCGATGCAACCGCGCCTGTTCCTCACCAAGCATGTCCACCGGCCGCCTACGCGTGGCTCGATGCTCGCGCTGATTGACCTCGGCCATGAACCGGTCACAGGCCGCTTCGACCTCACCGAACGACGCGTACTCGGGCAGCAGGTTCGTGTCCTTCGGCACGATATCGGCCTTCGCGAGTTTCACCGATGCTTCCACCCCGCCCTTGGACGCGGGATCCGCGGGCTGACACGTCAACACCGTGACCCCGTAATGCCGCGCGAACTCCACCGTCTGCACGTTCCGGACCGGCACGCCCGCGATATGCGACACCGTCACTGTTTTCTCGTTATCCGTCAGCACATACGTCGGCGCGCCACCCAGAATCCGAAACGTCCGATCCAACGCCGCGAACACCGACGACGCGGTACGATCCCGCAACGCGATCACGATCCGGAACCGGCTCCACGCCAGCCACGCCACGAACAAGACCGTCTTCACCTTGTCGATCACCGGCCCATCGCCGAAGTCGTACTGCAACCACATGCCGGGTTCCGTGATCCACGGCCGATGCACCCGTACGCGGCCCGCGCGATACGCGGCACGAACCTCAGCGACCGCGCGCCGGGTCGAGCGTTCCGATCCCGCATAGCCAAGCGCGACCAGTTTCGCGTGGGCCTTATCGGCGCGGATCTTGCCCTGGGACGCCTCGACCCATTCCTCGATCTTCGGCAGGAATGGATCAGTCACGCGTTCTCGCGGTTCGACCGCGCCCACGGGACGGCCAGCGTCCCTCGCGGCGACGTGGTGCGCGACGGTGTGATGCGAACAGCCCGCCAACTCGGCGGCAGCACGCAACGATCCCGTCAGATCATATGCAGCAAGCATTTCCATAATTTCTCCGTCAGACTTCATACGAGCCTCTTCCCGGGTAACAGTGATGCGACTTCAACATCGCCATCCAACCCGGGAAGGGGCTCCCCGCGATTACGTCACCGCGGGGATTCACTATTCGAAGTGGGCAGATCTTGTGGCCACCAGTGGGCAGTCCGGTTGGCCGTCAGCGGGCAATTCCCTGGCCGCCTATGGGCAGTTTTCCATGGCCGCTAACAATGCGCTCAACACTGCCCCAAGACATACGCTGCTGTTGTCCACAAAGTGTTGAGACATCGTGTGTCCACGAAGCGATGAGACATAACATGCGAAGTCGTGAGACTCATTGTCTACGAAGTCCCGAGCTTCAGTGTCCACGAAGTGACGAGATTACACGCCCGGTCGACCCACACGTGCTATGGAATATTCGTAGGTTTGGGGACCACTCAGTGTTGCCTTCGGGGGCCACCGATATTGCCGTTGGGGGCCAGCGACCGTTGACGCTCGGGGCCACTGACCCCCACCGGCGATTCCTTACTGAACTATCGCGGTATGTTCACGCATATTGTGCGTGCCTGTATCAATCCAGATCGTGTTGTGCACGATCCGGTCCATGATCGCGTCGGCGTGCACCCCAGAGCCCAGCCGTTGATGCCAGTCCTTCTTCAGGTACTGCGTACAGAACACCGTCGACGTACTGCCGCACCGGCGCTCGAGTAATTCCAGCAGCATGCTGCGCATCGCCTCATCCGGGTGATCAAGCAGCCATTCATCGATCACCAACAGCGTGAACGCCGCATACTTCTTCAAGAACTTCGTCGTGCCCTGCGGCTTGTCCTTCGCCAACGCCCAAGCCTCTTCCAGATCGGGCATCCGAATATAGTGCGCACGGATCCGATGCTGACAGGCCTGCTTCGCCAGCGCGCACCCCAGAAACGATTTCCCCGACCCCGTGAACCCTTGGAACACGATATTCTGTTGTCGATCGATAAACGAACACGTCGCCAGCTGCGCCAACACTGCCGGGTCCAGGCCACGTTCCTCGACCCGATCAATCCGGCGCAGGTCCGCGTCGGGATAGCGCAGTCCGGCACGCCGGATCAGCCCCTCGACCTTGCCATGGTTGAACACCGAGTGCGCCTCGTCGACCACGAGCTGGAGTCGTTGCTCGAACGTCATCCCGAACGTGAGGTCCTCGTCCTGCACCTCGATCGCTTCCAACAGTGCGCCCGCGCCCATCTCCCGCAGCTTCCGCTTCGTCTCAATATCGATACCGCTCACTTCGCACCACCCGAATAGTAGGTCGCACCGCGCACGTAGCCGCCATGCTCCACCGGCTCTTCCCGCTGCTGAATATTCGCCTGGTTGGGGCCCACCGATCGTGTGGACGGGAGCCACTTCAGTGATTGGCTGATTTTGCGCTTGGGAGCCACATGTGACGTGAGCGGGCCCCATGCTGGCTCGGTGTTCTTCCCACTGACGTTGTGCTCACCCTCGATGTGAACGAGCACTGCACGGGTGAGCAGTGCGACAGGATCGCAGCTCGCTCATCAGCGCAAGACAATTGATCAAGAAATTACTTGACATGCCGTTCTGAAAGTCAGATGCCGAGTTCCTTTCCTAATCAGTTTGCTGGCTCAAGGTCGTACGTTACCCAAGGAGTCTGGCGCGCCACCCGTTCGTATAGTCCCCTCGCCGTCGCGTTGTCAGCTGCGGTGATCCAGCGAACGAGCGTGGCGCGTTCGTCGCGGGCGATCTCAGCGAGGCGCTTCAGCATGACTTCAGCTACACCTTTGCCTCTAGATTCGGGTGCCGTGAATAAATCATCAAGATAGAGTCCACGCGCGGCATCGATGGGGCGCGCAAAGGTGCGATAGTGACCAAGCCCGACAGGCTCACCATTGCGAATTGCGAGAAGACCGCGGGTTTCGTGACGCGAATCCAAGAGCCATGACCACACGATATCGAGCACCGCGGGATCGTGTGGTTTCCCGTAGAAATCCCGATACCCCCGGTAGAGAATCGACCACGCGTCTCGATCATTCGCCTCAACCGAACGTACCTCGACTGATCGGCTCATGTAAGTCGCTCGATCTCGATGAAGACGATTTCGGAGTCGGAGTTCCGATTTTCTACTTGGTGTTCGGAGCCCGCGGGTCTCGTATAACTTTGGCCCTCGACTAGGTCGTTGACAAGCTCGCTGCCATTAGCCTGCACCACATGCATGCGCTGCGTTATCATCGGCACGACGACGTATGCGTGCTCGTGGCGGTGCATGGGTATAGCGCCATTGGGCTCGATCGTCCATTTCACTGCTCGAAAGTGTTCGTTCTCGAATTGCAGCTCGCTCTGAGATCCAGCGTTCATGATCCTCCTCGATCATTCCTGTGCCGCTGAGGGAAAGTCAGCTCACACGATGCTCACTGTATCGGACGGTGCGGGGATGATTAGCATGACCCATTGGGCTGACGGCGAAATCCTGTCCCTGAGCCATCAGACTGAGGATTGCACAAAACGTATGAATTGCGACACTCGTCCAGTACTGGAGACCCAATTCAATGACACCTGTCGCCTTCTCATGCGGTTAACGCGGCTGATCAGCCAACACCTCGCGAAAACACTGGCCATTGTCGACAGCGAGGAATGTGGCAAGGCAGCAACTCGCCGCAACACGGCTGTCGACTAGCGGTTGGCTCACATTGCCCTCTGTAACTCGGGAAGCTGAAGCGGCTACGTCGGCGCTTCCCCGTCCGGCTTTGTTACGACGTTGCCAATGAGTGCCGGGTAGAGCGCGAGGATTAGGTTGGCGGTCGCGGATGCTGAAGCCAGGGGTTCACCAATTGAGTCTTCGACGCGGGCGAGGCGATACCTCACGGTGTTTGGGTGGACGAATAGAGCTTCGGCTGTACGAGAAATGCTTTGGTCAGAGGCGAAATAAGCAAGTAGCGTCTCACGAATTTGGTGTGAATCTATTGGTGAGAGTGTGCGTTCAATACGGGCCTTGAGTTGGTGCCGGTCGGCCTGAGAAAGGAGCCAGGTTGAGAGATCGATACGGTCAATGAACGCTGGGGCTGGTCGTACTAGCGGATCACTGGAGGCAGACCAGGAGCGAGCAATATCGAGCGCGGTTTCTGCCTCGCGAACACTTTGCGGAATTTGCGAGAGAGCGGTTGTTGGCTCGGAAACACCGACGAGGAAGGACTCAGCGGCTTGCTTCAGCCATTGCTCTCCAGCTGGTGAATCGGAGATGAGCGCCGAGACCGTGGCCGGGGCATCAATCGTGGCGCGGCGCAGCATTGCGAGCAGAGGGAGATTCTCGGTTCGGGCTCGTCCGACAAGCTCTGAGATGTGATCTTCCGTAGCGCTACTGGTATCAAACGGGTCGAGCTCGACCGAGCGAACAGGCGCGTATGCGGGAAAGCGGAACTGGGAAATTCTGCCCCAGAATCGATGTTCGCGCGCGGGGACCATGCCGTCGTGGAGCGCGGCGAGGAGTTGCTCGTTGTCGCGACGGTCGCGCTGACTGGCCCCATAGCGAATTCCGTGCACCGCCCCCAACAGGCGCTCGGAGGAATCGAGAAGCAGTTCTCCAATGCGGGCCAGGGTCTCAGGGCCACGACTCGAGATAGCGATTACATGGACGCTGTCCTGGAGGGAGACTCGCCTTGTCAGTACGTGCCAGCGGCCGACTTCAAATTCGAGGTCGTTGAGATTGGTGTTCGTGACTTCCTGCCAGATTAGGTGTGTCGGGGCCTCACCGGAACTTGCGACGATGGCGCCTTCGGAGCTGTAAATCGTGGCAGAACCCTGGCAAAGGACGCTGAGGCGGGAAGCGAGTGCTGGGAGCGGGTCCGTTGAGGAGATTGCAGAGATCAACGAATGGGTGATGTCGAGTGCAGAACGGAGACGTTCGAACTCTGCGCTGGGGGGCAGGGGGACGGTCATCGTGATCCAAGGTTCAGGTAGTCGGTAGCGTGCCGGTAGGTGGTTGAAGAATGCTCGCACTTTGTGGGAACAGAGGGAAAACTTCCCTGAATCTGACCCGCGGTTGTAGATACTACAAATCGTAGCGTGGAAACCTTCGATATCTCTATTGCTCGTAGCCATGGGAGCGCCGAGTCTGGGATGCATTCCGAAGCTCAATGACGATTTTTTTGGAGGACTTATGAGCAACATTCGTGTTGCAGTGGACGTCGGCGGGACGTTCACCGACGTGTGCATTTTCGACGATGCAACGCAACAAATGCGGGTAACTAAAGTGCCCTCGACACCGAGCGATCCGATGATCGCAGTGATGAACGGAGTCGAGCGCGGCGAGATTGATCTCAATGAAGTCGCGCAGTTCTCGCATGGCACTACGGTGGCCACGAACGCCCTCATCACCCGAAACTTCCCGGCCGCGGCTCTCGTGACCACACGTGGATTCCGCGATGTACTCGAGATCCGTGACGGAACGAAGGACGACCTATGGGACGCGTACAACGATGTCTCAGAACCCTATATTCGCCGTCGGGACCGATTCGAAGTGACCGAGCGTATTGACTACGCAGGGAATACCGTCACTCCACTAGATGAGGCGGAAGCGCGCAAGCTTGCGGATCTAATCAAACGCCGTGGTGTGAAGACCATTGCGGTGTGCTTTCTCAACTCTTATGCGAATGCAGCGCACGAAACACGCATGCGTGAGATCCTCGAAGAGGTGATACCCGACGCTACAGTCTCAACATCGGCGGAAGTACTCCCAGAGATCTTCGAGTACCCGAGGTTCAACACAGCAGTATCGAACGCGGTGCTCGCGCCACTGGTTTCTGGATACGTGAACCGGCTCTCGGATCAATTGCGGGATGGTGGATATCAAGGCGACCTCCTCCTATTGCATTCGGGTGGTGGCTCAATGACCCCGCGTCTGGTCGAGAAGTTTCCGGTACGACTCGCAGCCTCGGGCATCGCGGCTGGTGCTATCTCGGCAAGGCACATCGCACAGCAATGCGGTTATGACAATGCCGTCAGTCTTGATATGGGAGGGACTTCGACTGACATTTCGCTCGTGGCCAACGGAGAACTCCGGGTCACACAATCATGGGAGGTCGAGTTTGGTCACCCGATCATTTTCCCGTCAATCGAGGTGCTTACGATCGGCGCCGGTGGCGGATCGCTCGCCCACATCGACATCGCCGGATCGCTACGCAACGGGCCCCAGTCCGCTGGTGCTGACCCTGGACCGGCCTGCTACGACACCGGCGGTGTGCAGCCAACGAATACCGATGCGAACGTCGTCCTTGGACGCCTCGGGACCTCGCTTGCGGGGGGCGTGAAACAGCTCGATAAGACACGTGCCGAAGACGCAATCAACAGTGTCATCGCTGGGCCACTCGGTATGGAGACCGCAGAGGCAGCGCAAGCGATTATCTCGGTTGCCAACGCCAACATGGCCGATGCGGTGCGGCTCGTCTCAATCCGTCGGGGGTACGACCCTCGAGACTTCGCCCTTCTCGCATTCGGCGGTGCTGGCGCCCTGCATGGAGCAGATGTGGCTCGAGAATTGGGTATCCCGAGTGTGGTCGTGCCTCCGAACCCGGGCGTCACATCCGCGATGGGTTGCCTACTCGTTGATATCCAGCATGACTTCGCTCAAATGTATACAGGCCTGGCTTCGAATGCTGACGAAGAAGCAATCGAGCAGGTATTCGTCGAACTTGAGACAGAAGCCTCGGCGAGGCTCCGCCACGAAGGTGTCGCTGATTCGGATGGGATTTTGCAACGAAAGATTTCGATGCGATACCGGGGGCAGTGGCGGTCGCTGCAAGTCTCGATCGGTTCGGGCCCAGGAGCACTAGAAGATGCCGTGCAGACGTTCCACGAGCAGTATGAGCGGGAGTTCGCATTTCGCCAGGATGACGCGCCTGTCGAGGTCTACCAGCTGCACTTGAGCGCTGTGGGCAAGATTCCGAAGCCCTCGTTCAAACCTAGTGTTCCCGTGCCTCAGGCGCCTGGCGTTCCAGATTCACGACGCCCCGTTTACTTTGGAGCCGACGGATGGCTCGACACGCCGGTTTACGACCGCGACTCACTGGCCGCGGGCACGGCATTCGTTGGTCCGGCCATCATCAATCAGCTCGACTCGACCACAGTCGTTCCGCCACATACTCGGGCGGAGATCGATGAATGGCTTAATATCCGCATCCACCTCGAGGAGGTTAACTGATGAATGTAACACTTACTCCCAGTACCACTGTTGATCGTCATACGTCCCTAGACCCAGTCACGTTTGAGGTGCTGAAAAACGCATTTGCGACGAGCGTTGACCTCATGAGCGAGCAGATCCTGCGCACCTGCTATTCATTCGTCATCTACTCACGTGATTTCTCGTCGGCCTTGTGCGATGCTCAGGGCAATACCGTCATGCAGGGCTCGGGTGACATCGCTGTGCATGTTGGTACCTTGCATTTTCAGTGCAAGGCCGTGATCGAGGAATTCGGCGACGATATTCACCCAGGTGATGTGTTCGCGGTAAACGACCCATACAAGGGCGGCACTCACATTAACGATGTGTCATTCATCCGCCCGATTTTCTCTGAGGGAAGGATTATTGCGTACGCCCAGAATAAGGGGCACTGGGCCGACATCGGCGGGCCTGTACCTGGATCTTTCAATGTCGCAGCTACCGAGCATTTTGGCGAGGGATTGCGTATCACTCCGATCCGCATCTGGTCCAAGGGCGTTTACTTGCAGGACATCGCGAAACTGCTCGTCGGCAATACCAGAGCCCCCGAGCAAGCCATGGGAGACCTCCACGCCCAGTCGGAGGCAACCGCTGTATGTGAGCGCGAGATCCTTCGGCTTGCAGAGCGATACGGCACCGACACGGTTGAGAACGCTATGCAAGAGACCCAGAACTATGTCGAGCGCACGGTGCTTCGTCGGCTGAAAGGGTTACCCCAAGGTACTTGGGAGACCACGGACTACTTGGACCTCGATCCCGGTGCGCCAGAAGGCCTCGTGCCGATTAATATCAAGATGACACTTGACGGTGAGGGTATTCATTACACTCTTGAGGGTGGGCCTGCGATTAAGGCGTTCTTGAACTCGGGCTATGGTACGACGTTCTCGGCGATCTACGCGGGGACGAAGACGTTCTTCCCCGATGTGCCGCTTAACTCTGGTTTTTATGCGGCAGTGACTGCGGAGATCGGTCCTGAGGGAACGGTGATTAACGCGGGCTGGCCACTTGCTGTCACCGGCACGGTCTCCGGCCCCTACGAGAAGATCATGAATGGCATTTTCGAGATTTGGTCGAAAGTGATGCCCGAACGTGCAATGGCTTGTGCCTTCAATCTTGAGTACCTGCTTGTCGGCGGGCGAGACGCCCGGGGCGCGGACGCACCGTACTTCATGTGGTACGACTGGATGGCCGGTGGGTGGGGCGGCAGAGTCTCCAAGGACGGGTCGAGTGCTACTGCGCCCGTATTCGGTGTCGGACTTGCAGTGCAAGCTTGCGAGGGGCAGGAACGGCTGACCCCGGTGCTGACCACCATGCACCAAATTGGCACCGATTCTGGAGGCCCTGGCCGATACCGAGGCGGCTGTGGTGTCGAGAAGGGTGGCCTACTCACCGATGCTGATTCTTCAGTCATGAGCTACTGTTGCGACCGCGCACGATCAATCACTTGGGGGATCGAAGGTGGGCTGCCCTCGATACCCCACGGAGTCTGGTTGAACCGCGACACCGAAGAGGAGCGATTCCTTGGTTCAATCTTCTCTTCGGTGCCCGTTCAGCCAGGTGATTCCTTCTTCCGCCCGTCAGCGGGCGGTGGCGGGCTCGGTGATCCGCTTGAGCGCACGCCTGAGGAAGTGCTTGAGGATGTGATTGACGACTATGTCTCCGTAGCGCGCGCCGCTGAGGACTACGGCGTAGTGATCCATTCAATCGATCCTGACCTCGACGAGTACAAGATTGACGTTCAGGCCACTAGTGCGAAGCGTGACTGGATCCGAGAGCGCCGCGCTGACTGGCTACTGGTAGATCCGCGCGAAGTGGCGGAGAAATACCAGTCAGGAGAGATTGACCTTCTTGATGTTATCCGGCGCTACGGTGTGATCCTTGACTGGGGAACGGGAGAACTCTTTGAGGAAACCACGCGCCAGCATCGCGAACAAATGATGCGACGCTCCGCTGGCCACTGGAAGTCGTAGTCGGTATCCACGTGAGCTCGGGCACGGCATGCGTCAAGTCCGAGCTCACGGCCGGCGTGCAATTCCTCGGCCCCAACTTTGGGACCGATGTTCATCTGAATCCCGAAGGCCCTCGATCCCAGAGTTTATGCAAATGACAAAGATGTCAGTGTAAATTCCGGCGATTGCACAGTACGCATTAGTGGTTGAAGTCACAAAAATGAGTACTCGACGCGCTCATTTTTCGCGTCGCCCAAGGTTTTGCCGGATCTCCCGGCATTAACGGAACCTTGCAAAGGGAAAAGCCGCGCAATGCAGTTTGCGCTGGCGGCCAAGCAGGTCGATTTCTATACCAATGGAGGTATGAAAAGTGAGTTTCAATCTCACCGGCAGTAATTCAGACGTTGAAGCAACAGACGCTTTAGCTCGGGAGGGTAACGACGAAGACCAGATGTCGCGGGGGTCTCTCGCCCTCGCCTGGTCTGGTGTGGCGAGTGCGTTTTTCTTCGTTTACATTGGCGCAGCCATGGCGAGCGCATATGGCACCGCTAACGCAATTATCGGGATCATTCTGACTATCCTCGCTTACGGCGCAATCAACGCAGTCCTCTCGAAATACGCGCTGGAAAACCGAACGACTGTTGCCCAATTCTCGCGTACTATCTTGGGCACGGCGGGTTCTTCGATTGCCACCGTCATATTCGCGCTGGTGGCAATTTACTACGCGGTGTTTGAAGGATCCATCGTCGCTTACGCATTCATGGCGGCCTTCGGCGGCGAGATGTGGATGTGGAGCCTCATAGTCGTCATCTACTCAACCCCGTTGATTCTCGGTGGTGTTCGTCGTTTTCTTGATAAACTCAACGGCTGGCTGATGCCGCTCTACTTCTTCGGGCTCATCGCAGCCGTGATCTGGGCAGGAGCCGTGTACGGCTTCAGTGATGCCTGGCTGACACACGCCCCCGAGGTTGAATTGCCCTTTACCGCAGGCGGGCCTGGCTGGCTGGCAACGTTCGCCGGCTACATGGGCGTCTGGATCATGATGATGTTCACAATGGACTACGCAGCGCTCGGCAAGCGGAAGGACGTGAAGTTTCACCAGCGCATCACATTCGGTCCGCTCTTCTACGTGCTCGCGTACGGTTTCTCGGCATTCGTGGGAATCTTTCTCACCTTTACGATTCCTGGCGTCGAAGTAACCGAGACCGGTCTCGCTGGCGGCATCGTGAGCCTCATGGGTGTCCTTGGGCTCATCGTGATCATTGCGTCGCAAACTCGCATTAATACGGCGAACTATTACCTTGCGGCTGCAAACCTGCGGGCCTTTGGCGAACGGGTATTTCGAGTCCAGATGCCCAACATCGCGTGGGTTCTCATCTCTTCGGTGATTATCTACCTATTGATGCTTCTGCCGATTGTGGAGTACCTCCTGTTGGCGCTTGCTTGGCAGGGTGTGCTGGTGACGGCCTGGGTCGCTATCGCACTGACCCACATATTGTTGGCCCGCGGCAAGAACCAGGAGCACGCGGCCATCGCCGACGAACACTATCGCGCGTTCAATAACAACGGACTGATTGCTTGGTTGGTCGGTACCGTGATCGGTTTCGTGATGATGATCCTCGGCGCTATAAACCCCGAACTTGCTGGTATCGGATCGACTTGGGGTCCAATCCTTACAGCTGTTGCTTCTTCCGTGGTATACGCGATTTTGTGGAAGACCAACCCGGTGAGTCGGACCGCCCTTGTAAAGGTGGATGCTCGATAGCAATGTGCGCCTGCCGCGAGCCCGAGCTTCATGCTTTGATGTTCGGGCTCGCTGTCGGCCACGCGCGAGAACGATCGGCCAAACTAGTACGGTTCAAGTTCAACGAGTCGAAGAGCCATGAGGCAAGTTGCCTTACCGTCTAATGTGTCGAGAGGGATGCCAAGGATTTCCTCGATGCGGTGTAGGCGATAGCTCAGCGAATTTCTGTGTATGAATAGTTGCTCACAGGTGCGTGAAGGCTGTGCGTCGTGCCTGAGCCATGTCCGGAGTGTGGGGAGCAGCTCGGTGCTACGTTGCTCATCTTGCTCGATGAGCGGTTGAAGAAACTTCTTCGCCGACTCTCGTGCTCCTCGACCGGCCGCAGCGGCGACTACGGCGCTAAGCCCGAGTGCAGGGGCTATGACAGGTCCTTCTGTGTGCCCTATGAGGTCAAGTGCATGTACGAGCGCGATCCGGAGTTCATCGATAGTGTGTGTGGGTCCGCGAAACACTAGTGGCAGATTCGGATCAACTTGTAGTAAGTGCTCTGTGTCGGTGGGGAGATCGTGACGCGGAATCTGCATGAGTGCGATGAGCCGGTCCTCGACTTCGATTACACGAACCTCATAGAACGCGTCATGGAGAGCGACTCGAAGTTTCCAGACTGAGGCCGCGTTCTTACCGCCTAGATCAGCGACTAATAGCGAGGTTTCGGCCGTCCGGTTCAGCCCAAGTTCCTGGAAAGCGCTCGCCACTTCGCTGCGCGTGGAATCCGACCATGACGTTGAGCGGTTGAGAAAGCGGAGCATGTCAGTGTGACTGCTGGCGTCCACCCTTGCTGCTCTATTGAGCTGCAATGCGAGGATTGAGCTAACGGGGGCCAGAAGAGCTTCGAACTCGTGAGGAGATCGGTGCCGCTGTACGGCTAATTGACATGGCTTATTGAGTCCCATTGGCAGGGCCATGAGAAATGCTTGAGACTTACCGTTGTGATCGATGCCCGTCTGCCACGTGGCTGAAGAGGGATATTTCGCGATCAGGAGGTCATGCGCGTCGTATACCGCAACGGGTACCTCAAGGACCGCATAGATTGCGGCGAGTAGAGTCGAAATCTCTGCGCCGTTATTTGCGAGCCTCGCGCACTCGTCAGCCAGCTGCCAGCCTCGGTCGGTGAGCTCGATCCGTTCGGTCTGAAGCATGTATTCAACGTATTGGTTGACTTTGAAAAGAGGTACTTCATTTGGTGCCTCGATTAGGGGAACGTCATAGCGCGCACAAGCGTCAATCAATCCGGCGGGCAGTGTTTGGTGAGCGATGCCGACCGCGAACACGAGTGCGGAAATTGGCACTCGCTTGAGACGTTCGACGTAGGCATCCCAAATTAGTGGTTCAGTAAAATTCATGCCGATTCCCGATGTGAGGACCAGTGCATTCGGTTCAAGGTACGGCGTCGGGTCTAGGTATTCTGCGGGGGCGCAACGAGCTACCTCGCGACTTAGCCGCTTTTTGGACGAAGGTGTCTCCAGGCGCAACTGCAAGGAGGGCTCGGCGAGCAGGTCCGAAATCAGCATCGTTTTCTTTCTTGCAGTTGCACAAATAGCATAGGAACATTCTTGCGCATGCATAGTAACGCTTTCTGCCTCGAACGCGTAATTTCGTGCCTATGGCTACACAACGACGTGAATCAGTAACAGTCAATTCGGATCTGGGCGAGGCCTTCGGATTGCACACCTTCGGCAACGATTCTGCCCTTATGGGCTTGATCGACATCGCAAATGTCGCGTGTGGATTCCACGCTGGTGACCCTGGCGTAATGGAAGAGACCGTCTCGTTCGCCAAGCAGCAAGGAGTGCGCGTGGGTGCCCACCCTGGCCTACCAGACCTTGTTGGGTTTGGTCGTCGTGAGATGAAACTGACGCCGGAGGAAGTCGAGAATCTCATTCGCTATCAGGTCGGTGCGCTAAATGGCTTCCTGGCGAAGTACGGGATTCCCTTAAACCACATCAAACCGCACGGGTCGCTCTATGGAATGCTCGCTCGCGACGAAGGACTAATGCTTTCGGCCGTGCGAGTCGCTCAGGACTACCAAGTTCCCGTGTTCGGAATCCCTGGATCAGCACATCAGAGAGTCGCTGAGCGCGAAGGCGTCCGGTTTGTGGGTGAGCTGTATGTGGATCTCGACTACAACGATGACGGCGGACTAATTATTCTGAGACAACCACACGCAACTGATCCCGAGCGAGCCGCAGAGAAGGCGCAGCGGGCAATTGAGGACGGAACTATCGTCACAGTTGGCGGCCACGAGCTACCCATCGAATTTGACAGTATCTGCATCCATTCGGATACACCCAATGCTGCAGATGTCGCTGTCGCAGTGCGCGCTGTGATCGCGTAGCTGATCGAACTTTATTTTCACCCAAACCATTTCATTTACGGAGAGGAACCACCCATATGAGCGCAGAGATCATCGCCCCTATTCCAGGAATATTTTACCGTCGCCCCGCGCCAGACAAGAGTCCGTTTGCCGAGGTTGGTGATGAGGTCGAGGCAGGTCAGACCATTGGCGTCATCGAGATCATGAAGCAATTCACCGAAGTGCGTAGTGACGTGGCGGGCGTGATCGCGTCATTCGATATCGAGGACAACGGCATGGTAGGGCCCGGCGACATCGTCGCAAGGATCAGCTAAGTCACCCATAACGATAGAGCTGAAAGGAGCAAATAGTGAAGAAACTGCTAGTCGCCAACCGTGGCGAGATAGCGGTTCGAGTGATTCGTGCCGCGCGAGAGATGGGAATCGCCACTGTCGCGGTGGTGAGTGAGGCCGACAGAAACTCGAACTTTGGCCGACTTGCTGATGAATCAGTAGAGATTGGTCCTGCAGCGGCAAGCCTTAGTTATCTCAACCAAGACGCAGTCATGGCCGCTGCCGCGCAGACCGGGGCTGACGCAGTGCATCCGGGTTACGGCTTCCTCTCGGAGAATGCAGAGTTTGCGCAGAAGGTCATCGACGCGAACCTCATTTGGGTGGGGCCGATGCCCGAGACCATTATTCTAATGGGTGACAAGTCGCGCGCACGACAAGCCGCGATCGAGGCTGGTGTGCCCGTCCTCGCAGGAACCAATGGCTGGTTGGATACTGCTGAGGACATTGAAGCGATCGCTGATGATATCGGCTATCCGTTGGTGGTGAAGGCCGCGGCGGGCGGTGGAGGCCGCGGGATTCGGCGGATAAACAAACGTGAACACGTTCGCCGCACAGTGGAAGTTGCGCAGTCAGAGGCACTCGCGGCATTCAACTCGAGCGAGGTTTATTTCGAACGATTTGTTACCCGAGCACGTCATGTGGAGGTGCAAGTCCTCGGTGATGGGGAGACCTGGGTGCATCTGGGGGACCGCGACTGCTCGATGCAACGCAGACAGCAGAAGATCATCGAGGAAGCTCCTGCGCCGGGGATTCCAGATGAGCTGCGGCAGCGGATGCGGGAGACAGCTGTTGAATTGGCTCGACAATCAAAATACTCGGGTGCCGGCACTGTTGAATTTCTCTATGACCCGGACCGGCAAGAGATCGCGTTTATTGAGATGAATACGCGCCTGCAAGTAGAACACCCGATCAGCGAGGTGATCACTGGTATCGATCTGGTCCGTGAACAGCTGCGTATTGCCGCAGGCGAGAAGCTTGGATACTCGCAGAGGGACGTTCATTTCGAGGGCCACGCATTCGAATTTCGAATCAATGCCGAAGACCCGAGCAACAACTTCATGCCGAGTCCAGGACTCATCGAGACACTTGATCTTTCGGGCGGACCCGGTGTCCGTTCTGATTTCGGTTTCTCCGTGGGGCAGACCGTGATGCCGTTCTACGACTCGATGCTCGGCAAACTCATCGTCTGGGACAGCAATCGTGAGCGCGCACTCTCTCGAGCAGGGCGTGCGCTTAACGAAGTACAGATCACAGGTATCAAAACCACAGTGCCGCTTATGCGGGAACTTGTTGCACTCAAGGAGTTTGCCGAGGCGCAGCATCACACGACCCTTCTTGAATCAATATCCGAAAAGTTGGGAATGACTTTATGACCCTTCCAGAACACGCCCGTTATACCTGGGGCGGTGACGAATTCCTCGTCGTAGAGATCGCCCCAGACATGTCGCTGGAGGCGAACTTCGTCGCTAACTCGATCGCGACACGTATCGAGGAACGAGAGCTGCCAGGGATAGTGGATATTTGCCCTGCGAACGCGTCGCTGCTTATTCGCTTCAACCCAGATGAGCTGCCCTACATGGACCTCGAGCGCCACGTTCGCGATGTCGATGTCGAGGTTCGAAAAGCAACCGAAGGTGTCCTTGAGACCCGGGTGTTCGAAGTCCCAGTCTGGTACGACGACCCCTATACCCGGGCGACCGGAGCGAAGTTTCGAGAGGGCTACCATCAAGATCCCTCGGGCACCGACCTTGAGTATGCGGCACATGTAAATGGGCTTGCGGACGCGCAGGAGTTCGTTCGCCGTCACCACGAGCGGCCCTGGATCGTCTCCATGGTGGGCTTTGTCGCCGGACTCCCGTTTCTGTACCAGCTGGCCCCGTTGAGTGAGCAGCTCGAGGTGCCGAAATACCTGAGCCCGCGCACAGACACTCCTCCGCTGACGGTGGGCATCGGAGGCTGCTTCACCGCGCATTATTCAGTTCGCGGCGCGGGCGGATATCAGATGTTGGGAATCGCCCCGGCGCCTATATACGATCCAGAGCAGAAGCTCGCCGACTTCACTGATTTCTCAGTCTTGTTCAAGACTGGAGATATTGTGAAGTACCGTCCGGTCAATGAAGCTGAGTACCGTGAAATTGAGGAGCAAGTGCAAGCGGGCACTTATCGCTACAAGCAGGCGTCCGTCACATTTTCGCTCACGGAAGCTCTCGACGATATCGACGGTCACAATCGCAAACTTTTGGAGGCACTAAATGTCGCTTGAGATAATCAAGCCCGGGCTATCGACAACGGTTCAGGACCGGGGTCGCTTCGGCTATTATCGGTATGGGATTCCTCAGGGCGGCGCAATGGATCAGTACGCTGCGGCACTGGCGAATCGCATCGTTGGCAACACGGCCGATGACGCGTTGCTTGAGTGCTCCTATCTTGGTCCCAAGATCAGTATAGATTCCGATGCCCTCATTTCCGTCACTGGAGCACCGATCGATGTGCTCGTCAATGGTGTGGAGGTCGAGCAGAATGCGCGCCTTGAACTCGAAGCGGGAGACGAACTTTCCTTTGGTGTGATCAAGGGCGGAACGAAATTTTTCATCGCTGTGGCGGGAGGTATCGATGTCCCGGAAGCGCTCGGCTCTCGCTCAACCTATCCCATCGGCCGGATCGGCGGACTTGAGGGACGCGCGCTTATTGCCGGCGATACATTACCGGTGGGCTTACCTCACCCGGAGTCGTTGCCTCGACTTGAACGAGTGCCCAAGGACATGCTGCCCGAATATAGTAGGAGCATGCGCGTGCGTGTGATGGTTGGCCTCTACGATCACAAGCTCACCGACGAGGGACTCAGGAACCTCACCGAAGCCGAGTGGACGCTCACGCCCGTCGCAGACCGCATGGGACTGCGGTTCGACGGGCCGGGAGTCGAGTGGAAAGACGAACCCCAGCCCTTCGGAGCAGGCCAGGACCCTTCGAATATCACGGACGCCGGGTACCCGGTGGGTTCCATCCAAATCCCTGGCGGCACCCAACCGATCGTGCTGCACTACGACGCGGTGTCAGGTGGTGGGTACGCTCAAGCGGGCACAGTCATCAGCGCAGATATGGATCTTTTTGCTCGCATGTCTCCCGGAACGAAAGTCCGCTTCGTGCCAGTAGATATGGAAGAAGCACTGGCAGCACGCGCTGAGGCTCGAGCCCGTTTTGATCGAATCTGGTCGTAGAAGGGAATATTATGCCATTCGTGAATGTCAAGTTATTTGAGCACCGGTTGCAGCAGGATCCGGAACTCTCGAAGCGGCTTGCAATCGCCATCGACAAGGTTGTGGCCGAGTATTGCACCGGTTCCGACGGTAGACGACCAGAAACCTGGGTGACTGTCGAAGGTGTCCCTCGAGAGCAATGGACCTTCAATGGGGAGCTTCGATAGCTTGATTGATTGAGGCCTTGAGTGGTCACGGTCACTTTGATGGCGGTGACCACTCCTGGGGCTCGGGCTGTCACCTATTGGAGTCGTCTTGACCGTTGCTCGCGTGACGTTACTCGCTGACCCCAGACCGGTTGACCTCGGTTTCGCTGACCACCCACAGCAACACACTTGGTCCTTGATGCGCTTCGTGTGAATTCTGCGGTTCATCGCAAGACTGCGTCGTTGGGTGTGCTGAAGGATTGACTGAGATCGGAGGTTCAGCGGGCAGATCGGCTTCGTCGCACCCTTTGAACTCTAAGCGCTGCTATCGCGTCGTCAGCAGATAGTAGGGCCAGAGTTCTCAACAACTTTTCGCCACCGGTTATTTGACTGCATGAACGTACGTGGCCGGTCGCCGCTGAACCTGGTCCATATACGGGGCTCGTATTCACTTCGGGGATGCGTTCCGCTCACGCGATTCGATTCGCCGGTCGTGCCGGAATTGGACTGATTTGGTATGACGTCTATGGAGGAACTCTCGAAGGTGTGGAGGAGCAAAGGAACTGCTTTCGCGAGTACGGGTGTCGAGGAAACGGCGGCAATCCGCATAGATGCCTCGCCTCATGATCGGGGATCTGCATGGTGAATACCAGGCGCCGCTTGTCTAAATGGATGGAGATATTGACCGCTGGAGATTCTGCGGACATCGAGCGTGACGAGGAATTGGAATCTCGACACCGCGCATAGCCCCGCAATGACCCACATTCTGCACCCTGATGGAATCTCGCGCATAGGGGCATCCATGACAGCCCACAGCAAGACACCCGCGCCCATACCCGCCTCGCTCCTCACGATCGAGCAAGCCGCAGACTTCCTACAGGTGAGCACGAAGACGATCCGCCGCTGGATTGCTACCGGCGACTTGCCCGCCCGCCGCTTCGGGGGCCGCGCTATCCGCATCCGCCGCGCTGACATCGAGGCGATGGGCGAACCGCTGACGGCTCGTTCCGCCTGACCGTGAATGAAAACCCCGCCTTTGCCCGGGTGGGGTTTTCTCAGGCCTCCTTGCGGACCTCGGTGATCTGCACCACCTCGCCGCCCTCGGTCTTCTTCTTCTCCTTCTCTTTGGCGGGCACCTCGGGAAGCGCCGGCATGCGGTCGGCCAACTCCGCCTCCCGCCCGGTCAATGCCTGATAGGTCATCGCCGCGGCCACCGTCGAATGTCCCAGAAACGCTTGCGTTTCCTTGAGCGTGGCGCCACTCTGCGCAAACGCGGTGGCCGCGAAGGCCCTTAGGTCGTGCTCTCGGACTTCACCGCGCACGCCGACCGCGTCCCGGGCTTCATTCCAGGGTCTGTTGAATCGCTGATCATCAATGAATTCAGCGTCACCTCCGGGCTGGAAGAGGAGCCCGTCGGGGCCGGCTGCGGCGTGCGCATCAAGGTGCGCCTGAATCATCGGCGCGAGATGTGCGGGAAGAGTCACCACCCGCCGGCCTTCTCTGGATTTCGGATCGCCGACCTCCCATGAGGACCTCACGAGGCGCTCAAGCCGCGCGGGGCGGCCTTCCATCTCAGCGGCGGCGGTCTCCTTTGCGTTCCGGGCATCTAACTCTGCCGCTTCCTGTGTGAGGTCGTCGGAGTCTTTCGTCACTCGCTGCGCCTGCCGGTTCACGCTGATCTCAAACCGCCCCGCCTCTGCATCGAATCGCAAGTCGCTCCGCCGCAGCGCCCGCCATTCGCTAAGCCGAAGCCCGCCATAGGCGGCGATTACGACGGCCGCCCGCCACAGCTCAGGCATTGCCTGCACGAGCTGCGCAAGCTCCTCGAGGGTCGGCGGTCGATGCTCGACCCCGGCGGAGGTTTTCGTTTGCTTGCCTTGAACCGGGTTCTTTTCAATAACCCCGTCTTCAATCGCAGTGCTGAGCACAGATCGCAAGAACGCGACCTCGCGTGCCGCACCGGTTGGGGCCTCCTTGGCGCGTTTCGTGTGCCAGGCCCGCACCCGGGCCGGGGTAATTCCCGCGATCGGGTCGGCGGTGAATTCGTGCAAGCTCTTATCGAGATACCGGCGGTACTCGCTCCGCGTCTTCGCTCGGAGTGGCGCGCCGTCGGCGGTGGTACGTTGCTCGATCCAGGTTGCGGCGTATGCGCCGAAAATCTCCGACTTCTGCTGCTTGGGGGATTTCCATTTCCCCGATTCGATCGCGCCGCGCTGTTTGGAAAGCCAGCCGTCGGCGTCGGTCTTCGTCGTGAATGTCGTAGGTGCGGTGTACGTCTGCCCGTCTGGACCGACGTACCGAGCACGAAACCGTTTGCCGCGCTTCTCGATCGCGCCGAACGAGCGGCGACCGGCGCGATACGCGCGCTTTTCGGTGTCCCCTGTAGTCTCATCCTCAGGCATTGCGGTTGCCCCTCTCGGTTTGAAATCCCATGGGATTTGAGTGGGATTTCGCACTGTCAATTCTTGTCCATTAGTGTCTATTTGTGGAATTCGTCACATACGGCGTGTTCCGCACCAAATCAACGACGTAGCCCGAAATCCCAAGGGAGTGGAAACCCTAGTGATTTCCTAGTGTTTCTGTCTTGTAAACAGAAGGTCATCGGTTCGAACCCGATAGGCGGCTCCACTTGTCTGAGCCGAAGCGGGGTGGTCGACGTGATCGTGATCGTCGACAACCGCGACTCGTACACGTTCAACCTCGCGCAGCTGTTTGCAGTCGTCTCGGGTACCGAACCGCTCGGGGTGCCCGCCGACGAAGTGTTTGCGCAGCGACTTCCGGCTCGTCTCGCGGCGGGGGAGTTCAGCCACCTCGTAATCTCGCCGGGGCCCGGCACACCCGCAGAACACGGCGACTTCGCCGGCTCGCGGGCCGCGCTCGAGGCCGCCGGGGATGTGCCGACGCTCGGCGTGTGCCTGGGCCATCAGGGGCTCGGGATGTTCGCGGGCGCCACCGTGGATCGGGCACCTCGCGCGCGCCACGGATTCGTCAGCCGCGTAGCGCACTCAGGAGCCGGGATTTTTCGGGATGTGCCGCAGGAGTTCGCGGTGGTCCGCTACCACTCGCTGCACGTGCGGGACGTCGACGAGGTGAGCCTGCGCATCCACGCCCGTGCCGAGGACGGCGTGATCATGGGCCTCGAGGTGCGCGACCGGCCGCACTGGGGCGTGCAGTTTCATCCGGAATCGATCCTGACCGAGCACGGCGCGACGCTCGTGCGAAACTTCCTCGACCTCGCGCGGGTGCAAGTGCCGCAGCGCGCTGACCTACAGGCCGCGGGCCAGCGCAGCACGGGGCAGTGGACACGAGGGCAGCAACTTGCCGGGCAGCAGTTTGCCGGGCACCAAGGCCCTGCGCCGCGTCGGCGGCGTGCTCGGGCCGCATCTGCGCTGCCAAGGCCGCAAGTCACCGTCGAGACGATCGAGCGCGAGATTGATTGCGCCGCGACCTTTGCACACGTGGATGCGGGCGCCACGGCAGCGTTCTGGCTCGATTCGGCCTCGCGCGTGAGCGACTCCGGCCGCTACAGCGTGCTGGGCACGAACGAGGGGAGCCGCGCGCGAACCGTCCGCTCGCGCGTCGGCGGGGCGACCGAAATCCAAACGGGTGATCGCACCGAGGTGCTCGAGCAGGACATCCTGACGTTTCTCGAGGATGCGCTCGCCGAGACCGCAGGAGACTGGCCCGACATTCCGTTCACCGACGGGTTCTTCGGCTATCTCGGTTACGAGTGCCGGACGCTGACCACGCCCGGTAAACCGTCGCGGTTCCGCTCCGAGCAGCCCGACGCGTACTTCGTCGAACCGCAGGCGCACATCGTCGTCGACCACGACCTCGGCCACACGCATCTCGTCGTGAGAGAAGGGGAGGACGCCGACCAGCTTCGGCAGCAACTTCGCGAGGCACTGCGGTTTGAGGCGCCCTCCGCAGCTCCGACCGGCCAGGCAGACCCAGCCGAGCGCGCAGACGCGGTCGATCTCCCAGGCACGGTCGAGCGACCAAGCACGGTCGATCGCCCAGTTTCGGCTGAACGCGCCGTGCCGGCGACACGGCAAGTCTCCGGCGGGCACCGCACACCGACCCCGCGCGGTCGCTGGCGGCTCACCGACACGGAGTACGCATCCCGAATCACCGACATCACGGCGGCCCTCCTGCGCGGCGATTCCTACGAGGTGTGCCTCACTGACGCATACGAAGTGACGGCCGAAGTCGATGGGCTCACGCTGTACCGCGAGCTGCGCGGCCAGAGCCGCGCCCCGTATGCCGGGTACTTCCGGTTCAACACCTTTGGCGACAACCTCGAGGTGCTGTCGGCCTCACCCGAGCGGTTTTTGCGGGTCACCGCCGATCGCACGGTCGAGTCGAAGCCGATCAAGGGCACGGCACGACGCTCGGCAGACCCTGGCGAAGACATCGGGCTCGCGAACGCACTCCGCGACGACCCGAAGACGCGCGCTGAGAACCTCATGATCGTGGACCTCCTGCGCAACGACCTCGGTCGGGTGTGCGAGGTCGGCTCGGTTGCGGTGCCGTCCCTCATGCAGATCGAGAGCTACTCGAACGTCCACCAGCTCGTGTCGACGATCCGGGGCAGGCTGAGGGCCGACCACTCGCTCGTGGACCTGCTGCGCGCGACGTTCCCCGGTGGGTCGATGACCGGCGCTCCGAAGGCGCGAACGCTCGAGATCATCGACGCGCTCGAGGCCGGGCCGCGCGGCATCTACTCGGGCACCCTCGGCTACCTCGGACACGACGGCACCGCCGACCTCAACATCGTGATCCGCACGATCGTGAAGGCTGGTTCAAAGATGCAGATTGGCGCGGGCGGCGCGATCGTGCTCGACTCTGACGTCGCGGCCGAGATCGAGGAGAAGAACCTCAAGGCCGCGGCGCTCGTGCGCGCGATCGGTCGGGTCGCGGCACACGCCACGGCAGACGACTCGGAGGCCCACAATGACCGTTGAATATCGCTGGCAGGGCGACGCCTTCGTGCGCGTGGCGCGGGATGCCCCAGGCGAACTCCTCGTGGCCGACTCGTGGCGCAGCGAGGGCGGCCGCGTTGCCGCGTTCGAGTATCACGTCGCTCGGTTCGAGGATGCGTGCCGTCGCGTCTCGCACGTCGACTATGGCTGGCGCGCGGTGTGGGCCTCGCTCATCCGCGTGATCGAGGCCGAGGGCGACGCGTCGCTCTTCCCGCGGATCAGCCTCGAGGCGGTCGGCGCGGTTGCCGGGCGCGATTCTGGTCCGTCACCCGACCTCATCCTCGCGATCCGGCCGTGCCCGACCGCGCGCGACGAGACAACGCTGCTGGTCTATGACGCTCCTGACCCGCGGCTCGATCCGCGCACCAAGGGCCCCGATATTCCGCGCCTCGCGAGGGCCAAGGCCGCAGCGCTCGCGGCTGACGACGCGACGGATGCGCGGGCCGCGGACGACATCATCCTGACCGATGCCGATGGCGCCCTGCTTGAGGCCTCGACGGGGTCGCTCGTGCACTGGCGCGACGGCGGGATTGTGCTCTCGAATCGCTTCGAGCGGCAACTGCCAAGCGTCACGATGCGGCAAGTGACCGACCGGGCTGAACAACTTGGGATTCCCGTCGATTACCGGTCGATCTACGCCACCGAGCTGGGCGACGGCCCGCTGTGGTTCGTGAACGCCGACCACGGCGTGAGTCCCGTCTCCGAAGTGCGGGCTGGCAGGCAGGCCATCGCCATCCCGGCGCATCCCGATGCGCACGAGTGGCGAGACTGGTGGTGGGCGACGTTCGAGCAGCCCGACGCGAATACGGCGACCGGCAGGCCCGCACTCAACTTCCCGTAATGCCGCGTCGGTAGCCTCCAGTCAGGAACGCGCCCGGATGGAGGCCACCCATGACTGATCTCGCCGCCGAGACTCGAGGGCTCGTGAAGCAGTTCGGCTCGCTTCGAGCGCTCGATGACTTCAACCTGCGCGTGCCGACCGGGCAGATCACCGGCTTTCTCGGGCCGAACGGTGCCGGGAAATCGACCGCGATCCGCGTCATCCTGGGGCTGCTGCGCGCCACGTCCGGCACGTGCCAGGTCTTCGGGCAGGATGCGTGGCGAGACTCGGTCGCGATCCACCGTCGCGTCGCATACGTTCCCGGCGACACGAGCCTGTGGCCCAACCTCACCGGTGGCGAGGCGATCGACCTGTTGCTGCGCATCCGCGGCACCACCCATAGCAAGAAACGACTCGCGCGGCTCGTGGAGCGCTTCGAGCTCGACACGAAGAAGAAGGCGCGCACCTACTCGAAGGGCAACCGGCAAAAGGTCGCGCTCGTCGCGGCGCTCGCGGCTGACGCGGAGCTGTTTGTCTTCGACGAACCGACGAGCGGGCTCGACCCCCTCATGGAGGCGATCTTCACGGATGAGGCCCGGGCGCTGCGGGCCGATGGGCGCACGATCCTGCTGTCGAGTCACATCCTCGCGGAGGTGGAGAAGCTGTGCGATTCGGTGACGATCATCCGCGCGGGCAAGGATGTCGAGACCGGCACGCTCGCGGAGCTGCGGCACCTGACCCGTTCGACGGTTCGGGTGACCACGGCGAGACCTGCCGAGGATTTCCAGCGCATCGAGGGCGTGCACGATTTCGAGGTCCGGGACGGCACGCTGCACTTCGACATTGACGGCGCGCACCTCGCCAAGGTGCTCAACGTCCTTGCCGAGGGCGGCGTCGAAAACGTCACCATCACCCCGCCGTCGCTCGAGGATCTCTTTCTCCGACACTATGGCGACGACATTCGAGAAGTCGCGGCCGCAGAATGAACCGGCCGTTCGCGGGAACAGGCGCGCTCATCCGCTTCAATCTGCGCCTCGACCGGGTGCGCATCCTAATCTGGACACTCGCGATCGGTCTCGGGGTATGGGCCTCTGTCGTTGCGCTCGACGAGGCGTATCCGACACCGGAGTCGCTCGCGGCGCGCGGGCAGCTCATGGACAACCCCGCGACGGTCATCATGACCGGCCCCGCATTTTCGCTCGACCACTACACCTTCGGCGCGATGGTCGCGAATGAGCTCTACCTTTACGTGCTTATTCCGGCCGCGATCATGTCCATCCTGCTCACGGTGCGGCACACGCGTGCCGATGAGGAATCCGGGCGACTCGAGCTCGTCCGAGCCCTCCCGGTCGGGCACTTCGCGCACTCGACCGCCGCGATCGTCACGGTCGCGATCGCTAATGTGCTGGTCGGGGGCGCGACCGCCGGGGCTCTCATCGCATCCAATATGGCCGCGCCGGATTCGCTCGCGTTCGGGCTCGGCACGGCGCTGACCGGGATGGTGTTTGCGAGCATCGCGATGACGGCGGCGCAGGTCACCGAGCACGCGCGCAACGTCACGGGCGTCGCGTCCGGCGCGCTCGCGGTCGCATTTCTCGTTCGCGGCATCGGCGACGCTCTCGAGACTGGCGGCTCCTGGCTCTCGTGGTTTTCGCCGTTCGCGTGGGCGCAGCAAACGAAGGTCTACGTCGACCTGCGCTGGTGGCCTCTCGCGGTCTCGGTCGCGGTGATCGTGGTGCTCTTCGCCGTGTCCTTTTCGCTCGCGCGTAGGCGAGACCTCGGCGCCGGGTTGCGCGCGCCGCGCCCTGGCAGGGCACGCGCAACCCGGTATCTGCTGCAGCCTTGGGGACTCGCGGATCACCTCATCCGTGGAACCTGGATCGTCACGACGCTCGGCATCATGTTCTTCGGCGTCGCAATGGGCACGCTGGTGTCGAACATCGGCGACATGCTCGACGCGAATCCGTCGCTGCGAGACTGGGTTGCGCTCAGCGGCACCGATCTGTCGGGGGAGTTCGCGGGGCTCATCCTCCAGTATGTGCTCCTCGCGCCGATTATCGTCGCGACCTCCTCCGTGCTCAGGATGCGTCAGGAAGAGGGTTCGGGGCGGCTTGCGCAATTGCTCGTGGCGGGTCGGTCGCGCAGCGGATTCCTCGCGAGCTGGCTCGGGACGGTGTTGGTCTACACCGTGATCTCGACCGTCTTGCTCGGGATCAGCGTCGGGGCTGGCGTGGCAATTGGTACTCGGGAGCCCGACCGCATCGACGACCTCCAACTTGCGTCCCTGACGTACCTCCCCGCGATCCTGCTCATCGCATCCGTCGCGGTCGCCCTCTATGGACTCATCCCTCGCTTCGCCTCGCTGGCCTGGGCGCTCGTGACTTGGGTTGTCATTGTCTTGTTCCTCGGCGGGCTGCTGAAGCTGCCAGACTGGGCGATGAATATCTCGCCGCTGACCAACACCCCGGCGTACCCGACGGACGGCTTCGACGCCCTGCCGCTATTCATCATGGGCGGGATTACGGCAGTGTTGGTCGTTGTGGGATTCCTTGGGTTTAGGAGCCGGGACCTTCACGCCTAGCCCGACGTACCCGCGGCGTGGTGCTCGCCTCCGGAAAAGGGACATCTGCCGTAGCGGACGCACAGGCATGCTCGTCTGAAGCGACACACCGTTGTCCCAAGCGCACAGCGATTCCCTAGGTAATCGGTTGCGCGATACCCTGGACGTATTGGGAGCACGATGTTGCGACCGAGTCGCGACATCCCACGAAGAGTGATCAAGGCTGATCGGTGGGAACGATGGCCGAGCCACTCTTGAGGTCAAGGGGGACTACGGGCTATGTCGAATATTGATCACCAGGGCGAACCGCGAACCCGCTCGGCAGCGAGGCCGAGTCCAGCGGGCCCGACGAAACGGCGCACGACGCAATCGCCCGCGGAGCCCCGGCTGCGCGAACCGCTCACGAAAGAGCAGAGCGCAGCCCTCGCGAGAATCCAATCGTCGTGGAACGAACGGCCGAGGGATGTGCCCAAGGTCGAGCGTTTTCTCGCTCGCACAATCGTGGCCCACCGCATCCCGCTCGAGCTCGTGAGTGCCGCAATCAACGTGCCCTACGTCCGTGTCGTGAGGATTGTGAAGCGCGTGACCGGGAAGGTCCCGAGCGCGCTCGCGATCACCGAGGCCCGGGCGGCGAATCACATCTCGCATCAGGAGATGATCGCGCTGCTGTCGAATCGCGAGTACGACCCGCCGATCGGGGGTAATTCCGGGCTCGTGGATGTGCGGCAGCAGCCCAACAGCGTGACGGTGTTGCAGCAGGCTTACTTGCGGGGGATCGTCACGCAAGGGGAGCTGTGGTCGATCGGCGACAGTATTTCGGTGCGCAAGGCGCCTGAGAAATAACGCCGGGCGTCCACGCGTCAACTGCTTGACACGTGAACGGCCCGGCGCACGAACGACTGCGAGTTCGAACTACTGCGAGTTCGGTCTACTCCGCATTCGGGGTGAACTGCAGGCTCACCGAGTTCATGCAGTAGCGGTCGCCGGTCGGCGTCCCGAAACCGTCGGGGAAAACGTGGCCAAGGTGCGAACCGCACTTTGCGCACAAAACCTCGACTCGGCGCATCCCGAGCGAGTCGTCCTCGAGATACTTCACCGACTCGGGGCGCAGCGGCTCCCAGAAGCTCGGCCAACCGCAGCCTGCGTCAAACTTCGTCTCCGCCTTGAACAGTTCGTTGCCGCACGCGCGGCACGAGTACACGCCCGGGCGTGCCTCTTCCAGCAACTCACCAGTCCACGGACGTTCAGTCGCGGCCTGACGGAGGACCTGGAATTCCTGGGGGTTCAGGATCTCGCGCCACTGCTCATCGGTGCGTTCGATCTCATAAGTCATTGGAACTCCTCTCGCGATCCGGTCAGTCTACGCGCGTCGAGTGGGAGCCTCAGAGAATCAGGCATATCATCTCTAGACCTGCCTGCAATCACGCGGGCCAACACTCTGGAAGGGTTCGGATGAGTTTGTCGCCGTCGCCGATTGGCGAATCTTCGCTCTCCGAACTCGAGCGTCGCATCCTGGATTTTGAGGATGCGCATCCGCAGCACTCGCGCGCCAAAGAGGACTCGATCCGGGCCGACTTCGGTTATTCCTCAACTCGCTACTATCAAATTCTCGGTACGCTCATGGAATCCCCGGACGCACTCAGGGAGAATCCGTTGTTGATCAAACGACTGCACCGGATTCGCGACCGTAAGCGCGCGCGCCGGTATCGGTCGGCGTAGATTTGTGAGTCGAACTAGACTTCTCACGTCGAATAGCACCAACTGCACCAGGAAAGAACTACCCACGTGAAGTACCCCCATGATCGTTTCGACGATTTCCCCGCCAGCCTGAAGCGGCGCGGGGCGCACCGTGCGCCACGTGGGCGAGGCTCGAAGCTGGCTTCCTGGCTCATCGCGGTGGCCTCGTTCGTGCTCCTCGTCGGGATCGGCGTTGGCGTGATGTGGATGATTGATCGGCAGGTGCAGTTCACCTCGCAGGTCGCGGAATCGACCGCCCCTGAAACGACGGCGGCGGAAACCGCGCAGCCGGAGACAACCCCGACTCCCGAGGCACCGGTCGCGACGCAGGATCCGAACATCAACGTGACGGTGCTCAACGGCGCTGGCGTGAGCGGCCTCGCCGGCACTGTCGCGGATACGCTGACTGCTGATTCGTGGAACGTCGGCACCGTGACGGATGCGGACAACACCGACTACGGAACGACGATCGTTGCCGTGAACAGCGAAGCGGACATGGGCGCCGCGCTCGGCGTCGTTGAGGCGCTCGGAATCGGTGAGGCCGTCGTCGACCCCGCGGTGGCACAGCCCGGTGAACTCGTCGTGATCGTCGGCGCCGACGGCACTTCGCTCTTGGGTTAGGCGCGTCGGCCCGCCGCCGCAGCCTGCCAACACCCTGCCCGTTGCGCCGCGCAGGGTGGGGCCACGCGGTGTTTCCCGTGCGTTCAATCTCCGTTCTCGTCGCGGCTGATCTGCCGCACCCGGGCGTTTCCGGGGGTCGGTAGCTTCCTCGTGTTGATTCATGAGGGCGCCGCAGCGCCGAGGGAGAGATTCTTATGACCACTGGAACCGTGAAGTGGTTCAACGCCGAAAAGGGCTTCGGCTTCATCACCGTCGATGGTGAGGGTGGGGATGTGTTCGTGCACTACCGCTCCATCGAGATGAAGGGCTTTCGGACGCTCGAAGAGGGCCAGGCCGTCGAGTTCGAGGTTGTGCAGGGCGAAAAGGGCCCGCAGGCCGAGCACGTTCGTCCCGCCGGCGCCTAACGACGGGCCGCAGCCTGATCCAAGGCTGGCTGTCTGAAATCGTTCGCCACCAGCGGACCGGCGGGGCTCTGCTTGCACTCTCAGGTTGAGAGTGCCAACATTGTCTTTAGCACTCGAGTTAGCTGAGTGCTAATTTGTTGAACCGCCAATGGACGTCCTGAAAGGACGAAGAATTTATGTCGAAGATGATCGCCTTTGATGAAGAGGCTCGTCGCGGTCTTGAGCGTGGACTGAACATCCTCGCCGACACCGTGAAGGTTACCCTTGGCCCGCGCGGCCGCAACGTTGTTCTCGAGAAGAAGTGGGGCGCTCCCACCATCACGAACGACGGTGTCTCGATCGCCAAGGAAATCGAACTCGAAGACCCATACGAGAAGATCGGTGCCGAGCTCGTCAAGGAGGTCGCGAAGAAGACCGACGACGTCGCTGGTGACGGTACGACCACCGCAACCGTGCTTGCTCAGGCGCTCGTCAAGGAAGGCCTCCGCAACGTTGCTGCCGGCGCCGACCCCATCTCGGTCCGCCGTGGAATTGACAAGGCTGTTGACGCCGTTGTCGCCTCGCTCCTCGAGGGCGCGCAGGATGTCGAGACCAAGGAGCACATCGCTGCTACCGCCTCGATCTCGGCTGCTGACCCGCAGATCGGTGAGATCATCGCTGAGGCAATCGACAAGGTCGGTCGCGAAGGCGTCGTGACCGTCGAAGAGTCGAACACCTTCGGCACCACCCTCGAACTGACCGAGGGTATGCGCTTCGACAAGGGCTACCTCTCGCAGTACTTCGTGACTGACGCGGAGCGCCAGGAAGCGGTCTTCGAGGACCCATACATCCTCATCGTCAACAGCAAGATCTCGAACGTCAAGGACCTCCTCCCGGTCGTTGACAAGGTCATGCAGGCTGGCAAGCAGCTCCTCATCATCGCGGAAGACGTCGACGGTGAAGCACTCGCGACCCTCGTTGTGAACAAGATCCGCGGCATCTTCAAGTCGGCTGCCGTCAAGGCTCCGGGCTTCGGCGACCGCCGCAAGGCAATGCTGCAGGACATCGCGATCCTCACCGGCGGCCAGGTCATCTCGGAAGAGGTTGGCCTCAAGCTCGAGAACACCGAGCTCGACATGCTCGGCCGCGCACGCAAGGTCGTCATCACCAAGGACGAGACCACGATCATCGAGGGCGCTGGCGCCGCCGAGCAGATCGAGGGTCGCGTCTCGCAGATCAAGGCTGAGATCGCGAACACCGACTCAGACTACGACCGTGAGAAGCTCCAGGAGCGCCTCGCGAAGCTCGCCGGTGGCGTTGCCGTCATCAAGGCTGGTGCCGCAACCGAGGTTGAGCTCAAGGAGCGCAAGCACCGCATTGAGGACGCAGTCCGCAACGCAAAGGCTGCTGTTGAAGAAGGTATCGTCGCCGGTGGTGGCGTTGCCCTCGCACAGTCCGGCGCGGCTGTTGACGGCCTCGAGCTCTCGGGCGATGAGGCGACCGGTGCGAAGATCGTGAAGTGGGCGCTCGACGCTCCGCTCAAGCAGATCGCACTCAACGCTGGTCTTGAAGCAGGCGTCGTCGCAGAGCGAGTCCGCAACCTCGAGGCAGGCCACGGCCTGAACGCCGCGAACGGCGAGTACGTCGACATGGTTGCTACCGGCATCCTCGACCCCGTAAAGGTGACCCGCTCGGCGCTGCAGAACGCGGCTTCGATCGCTGGCCTCTTCCTCACCACCGAGGCTGTTGTTGCAGACAAGCCGGTTCCGGCAAGCGCAGCTCCGGCGGCTGACCCCACCGGCGGGATGGACTTCTAAGTCTGACTAACGGTTCACACAGTGGGCGGTACCCCTTCGGGTGCCGCCCACTGGTGCATTAACCGGACCGCTCGCGTCGGGCGTGACGGCTGCTAGACGGCGAAGAGACGGATGATGTCGCTCTCGGTCGTGCCGTAGTAATCTGCTGCGGCACCAAGCGCCTGGTTGATGCTCTGGATGGCCTCCTCAACCTGGCTCTGGGCGCCGCGCCACTGCTCGACGGCACCCTGAAACGCGACGGAGGCCTGACCCGACCAGCTTGATTCGAGCGTGGTCAGCGTCGTCGTGAGCTGGCTCGTATGGGTCTGGACGGCATCGATATCGCTGTATGCGGTGGCCATGGTCGTGGCCATGAAATCTGAGTCAACGGTGAACTTTGCCACGGCGGGCTCCTTCTGCTCCGTCCCCGCGCGCATTGGTCGCGGGTGACGAGACCAAGGTAGGCCGCGCATCCGCGCCGCGAGTGGCCACGCCCGCGACCTGTGGAGGAGAGCGCATCCACAGGCGGATACGCGACCGGGTAACGCCGAAGCGGAGGCGAGAGCTGTGCGCGATTACGCGGAAAGCTGTGCGCGATTACGCGGAGTAGTCGTCCTCGACGGGCGGTGCGGTCAGCAGCGGGAACTTGAGGCGGAAGGTAGCCCCGCCACCGGGCGTGTCCACGACGTCCACGGTACCTTCGTGGGCCTGCATGATGGCCGACACGATCGCGAGCCCGAGGCCCGTGCCGCCGGTGTCGCGCGCGCGGGACTTGTCGGCTCGCCAGAAGCGCTGGAAGATCTTCTGTTGTTCTTCCTCCGTGACGCCTTCGCCGTGGTCGATGACCTCGATGATGGCGAGCTTGCGCGGCTCATCGACGACTACGCCGAGCTCGAGCGGGCTGCCCTCGGGCGTGTACCGCAGGGCGTTGCCGACGATGTTCTGGATGGCCTGGCGAACCTTGTCGCTGTTGCCGTAGATCATCGCCGGGATGTCGCCCTCGTCCTCGTCGTAGGAGTCGGTCTGCGCCATCGCCGCGGGCTCCACGATTTCAGGGGTGGGGGCAGAGGCGGGGGCCTGGCTGGCGTCGCGCTGGTCATCAACCGCGAGGTCATCGTCGGTTGCCGCCGCGTTGCGGCGCATCCGAGGCATGCGCGGGGTCAGCGCTTGTACGAGCCGACGACGGCGGGCGCCGCGCTCTCGCGGCGCCTGTTCTTCGGGCTCTGCGGTCGCCACGTCTTCATCACTTGACTCGAGCAACGGATTCGCGGACAAGGGCTCGGAAGCACCAGCATGCCCGAATGCGCTCTGACCGGGGTCGTATTCGGTATCGTCGGCGGTTACCACGTACACGGGCCTCACACTGACGGTGCGCTCGGGAGCCTGCGCCATCGTGTCCATCGCCGCATCCTCGGCGAGTGGCTCGAGGTCGATGACGTCCTTGGGCACCTCGCGGTCCTCGTCGAGCCTGGCGAGCTGGAGGAGGTCCTCGACGAGGCCCCCCATGCGCTTCGCCTCGCCCTCGATTCGGTCCATCGCGCTATCAACCTTTTCCTCGCTGTCGAGCGCGCCCATGCGGTAAAGCTCGGCGTAGCCTCGCACGGTCACGAGCGGGGTACGCAACTCGTGGGATGCATCCCCGACGAACCGGCGCATCTGCGAGATCGTGCGATCACGCTCAATCAGCGCGGAATCGATGCGGCCAAGCATCGAGTTGAGGGCGCGCGAGAGCCTGCCGACCTCAGTATTCGGTGTCGATTCGGGCAATCGCTGGTCATAATCGCCCGCCGCAAAGGCCATCGCGGTGGCCTCCACTTTTCGGAGCGGTTGGAGGGTCGCGGACACCATGAGGCGCGTGAGCGCCGCGGCAAAGATCAGGACGGAGAGCCCGAAGCCGAAGAAGATCGCGAGGAAGCTGGCCATCGTGGCGTTCACGCTCGATAGGGGCATCGCGACCACGAGGGTGCCGTAAACTTGGTCGGCCTGGTACTGATCCTCGCGAACCGTCACGACACGCCAGGGCGCGCCGAGCCCGTCGTGAATCTCGCCGATTGGGTAGGAAGGCCCGTCCGGATCCGCGGGCAAGTCGAACGGGATCGTGCTCGTGTCTGGCGCGATGGATCGCGGCCGGCCTGTCCAGTTGTCGACGAGCAGGCGTCCCGACTCGTCGACGATGGCGACGTAGTAGGGCTGGGGCGCGTTACGGATGTGTTCGAACGTGAACTGGCCCGTGTTCGCCTCACTACCGACGACGAGCGAGGGATCCGCCGCGATCGAGCGGAGATTTGCATCCATCTGCCCAACGAGCGTTGGGCGCAACAACAACGTGGTGCCGGTGCCTGCCACGATCAGTGAGAAGGCAAGCAGCACCACATTGACGATGGTGAGCTGGTTGCGGAGGGAGAACTGGTCCCAGCGCGGAAAGCGCTTGGCCACGTTCGATTAGACCTTGGTGCCCGGAACCTTGAGCATGTAGCCGAAGCCTCGCTTGGTCTGGATGAGCGACTCGCTCGTGTGCGCATCCAACTTGCGACGCAGGTACGAGATATAGGACTCGACGATGCCGGCGTCGCCGTTGAAGTCGTACTCCCAGACGTGGTCGAGGATCTGCGCCTTCGAGAGCACGCGGTTCGGGTTCAGCATGAGGTAGCGCAGCAGCTTGAATTCGGTCGGGCTGAGGTCGATTGGTTCATCGTTAATGAACACCTCGTGCGTGTCCTGATCCATCGTGAGCTCGCCCACGCGGATGACGGCCTCTTCCTCGGTCTGCATAGTGCGCCGGAGGATTGCCTTGATTCGCGCGACGATCTCGTCGAGGCTGAACGGCTTCGTGACGTAGTCGTCGCCACCCGAGTTCAGGCCCTCGATCTTGTCGTCGGTCGAGTCCTTCGCCGTGAGGAACAGGATGGGGGAGACATAACCGGATGCGCGCAGGCGCTTCGTGACGCCGAAGCCCGACATGTCGGGCAGCATGACGTCGAGCACGATTAGGTCGGGTTCCTCGTCAATTACCGCGGCGATTGCGCCTGCACCGTTCCCGACGGTGCGAACCATGAATCCGGCGAAGCGCAGGCTCGTCGAGAGCAGCTCGCGGATGTTCGGTTCGTCATCAACAACAAGGATCTTAGGTCCGTCACTCATACTGACCAGTATCGACCCACTAGGCTGAAGGCCCGCTGGTGATCGTTCCCAGGTTCCCTGATCGGAGCGGGATTTTTGGGATATACGACGGACCCGGAGTTGTCGCGGAGCGACGTATCGAAAGGCCTTTCGACAGGCTCAAGGACCTACGCAACCGCCGTGAGCGATTCCGCGTCGAGGATCGAGTACGCGTACCCCTGCTCGGCGAGAAAGCGCTGGCGATTCTGCGCGAAGTCCTGATCCACGGTCTCGCGCGCGACGATCGTGTAGAAGGATGCGGAGACCCCTGTCGACGACGGGCGCAGCAGGCGGCCGAGGCGCTGCGCCTCTTCCTGGCGAGAACCGTATGAGCCGGAAATCTGGATCGCGACCGACGCATCCGGGAGATCGACCGAGAAGTTCGCGACCTTTGAGACCACGAGAATCGGGGCATCGCCGTTTCGGAACGCCTCGTAGAGTTCCTCGCGCTCCTTGTTCGGTGTCTGACCGGTGAGCTTCGGCACGCCGAGGGTCTCGGCGACCTCGTCGATCTGGTCGAGATACTGGCCGATGATGAGGATGCGCTCGTCGCGGTGCTTTTCGACGATCTCCTTCATGACATCCAGCTTGACCTCGGCGGTTGCCGCGATGCGGTAGCGATCCTCGTCCGCCGCGGAGGCGTATTCCATGCGCGTCTCGTAGGGCAGGTCGACGCGAATCTCGAAACACTCGGCGGGGGATATGAAGCCCTGAGCCTCGATCTCCTTCCAGGGCGCGTCGAAGCGCTTCGGGCCGATGAGCGAGAACACGTCGCTCTCGCGGCCATCCTCGCGCACGAGCGTCGCGGTGAGGCCGAGTCGTCGGCGCGCCTGCAGGTCGGCCGTCAGCTTGAACACTGGCGCGGGCAGCAGGTGCACCTCGTCGTAGACGATGAGTCCCCAGTCGAGGGCGTTCAGCAGCGAGAGGTGCGCGTATTCGCCCTTCCGTCGCGCGGTGAGGATTTGATAGGTCGCGATCGTGACGGGCTTGATCTCTTTCGATTCGCCCGAGTATTCGCCGATCTCATCCTCGGTCAGGGTCGTGCGGCGCAGCAGCTCGGCGCGCCACTGGCGTGCCGAGACGGTGTTGGTCACGAGGATGAGCGTGTTGGTATCGGCCGCAGCCATGGCGCCTGCACCGACGATCGTCTTGCCCGCGCCACAGGGGAGGACCACGACGCCGGAGCCACCCTCGAAGAAGTTACTGACCGCATCCTTTTGGTAATCGCGCAGCGACCAGCCGTCCTCGGTGAGGTCGATCTCGTGCGGGGTGCCGGGGGTGTAGCCCGCGAGATCCTCCGCGGGCCAGCCGAGCTTGACGAGTTGCTGCTTGAGCGAACCGCGCGCCCAGTCCTGCACGCGATAGCCGCCCTCGATGGGCGCCTCGAGCATCGGCGCGACCTTCTTATTGGTCGCGATCTGACGGATCACGGTCTCGTCGGTCGAGCGAATAATGAGGCCCTCGTCATCGCGTTCGATCACGAGCTTGCCGTAGCGGTCGACGGTGTCGCGCAGGTCGTAGGCGACCGATTCGGGCACCGGGAACTTCGCGTATTTGTTGAGCGTTTCGAGCATCTCGTCGGCGGTGTGGCCTGCGGCTCGGGCGTTCCAGAGGCCCAATCGCGTGATGCGATAGGTGTGGACGTGCTCGGGCGCGCGCTCGAGTTCGGCAAACACGGCAAGCTCGTGTCGGGCATCATTGGCGTCCGGATGTGCGACTTCGAGCAGCACGGTTCGGTCACTTTGCACAATGAGGGGTCCAAGAGCCATAACGCTCAATTGTACCGGCCCCGGTGCTTTCCGGTCAGCCCCGCGAAAAGACTCCGCGCGGGGACTAGTCGTCGATCGACAGAATCGAGCGCATCGGGAGAGTGCGCTCCACGTCAGCGTCGAGGTCGAGTGCGCGAAGCCGCTGCGGGCCCACCGACAGCGGCACAAGTGCGAGGGTCACCGAGTCCTTACCGGGCACGTCGATCGCGACGTGCACCTCCGCACGGTTGCGCCGGGCGATCTCAAGGCGCCGCTGGATCCACGTGCCGCGGTCGTCATGCTGATCACTCGAGGCGGCCTGCACCGCCAGCTCGGCCGCGGTCTTCGCCGCGGTCGGGCCGGGCTGCGGTCGCTGCGGCGTGGCGATCGTGCGCGATCGCTGCGAGACCAGCGCGCCCGAAGCGCCCTCGAGAACGGCCGGGTAGCGCGCATCCAGCAGGGCCGCGAGCACCACGGCTGGCGCGACGCGGCTCACGAGGTCCTCACCCTCGCGACGAAGCGCGAGGGTACCGATCGCGGTATCGACCTCGAGCGCGTCGCGGAGTTGCGCATCCTCAACCCGAATTCGGGTCGAGCTGCTCGCCGCGCGGTCGTAGGCCTGCACGCGGACCTTGCCGTGCGAAGCCGCCGTGCTGGTGATGAGGTAGTCGACCGGCTGCGGGATCCCGGTCAGCGAGATTTCAGCGAGGAGCGCACGAATCGACTCCTCGGTCATCCCACCGTTCAGCGCGCGCGATAGCGAGGCGGGCGTGACGCGATACTCGCTCGCGAGCGCGCGCCGCTCGAGATCGGCGACCTGCCGAAGTTTTTGATCGAGGGCGCCGGAGAGCGGGCCGGGCGAGAGGATCGTCTGGTCGGGCTGCACGTAGACCTGCGTGACCTCCTCGGGCAGGTGCTGCGCGAGAAGGTCGGCGGCCTCGGCACGGTCGTCGTCCAGCACGAGCGCGCCGAGCAGCGTGAACTCGCCGCGGTCGACGAGGCCGAGCGCGGCCGCGGAATCCACCTGGGCGGCGGCATTTCCCAGGAGCGTGAGCGCGCTCGTGTCTTCGCCGTCGTCGATAAATGTCGACCGATCGGCGGAACCGACGAGATCGAGGGAATCGGTGAGCGTCTGCAGCGATTCCAGGGTGAGCTCCGCCAGCCAGGCGTCGATCAGGCGGCGCCACCGGTCGGTCACGGGGAGCGAGCTGAATGCGTCGCCGTCCTCCGTGAGGTGCCACGCCGCGCCGACCGGCGTGATGAGGTCGGCGGCGTGAAGCCAGCGGTACATCGACCCGACTACGGTCGAATCCGCACCCAGCTGCGTGGCGAGACGGCGCACCTCGACGCCACTCATCCGCGCCTGGTCGCGTGTGCGGCGGACGATCCGGGGCTCGACCGCGATCAGCCACAGCGCGTCGTTCGCGAGTTGGGTCACTTCGTGGGCGGATGCAGTGCCCGCCGATTCGGGCTGGCTGCGGTCGAGCTCGCGATATTTGGTGACGGTAGGGACGAGCGTGGCAAGCTGCCGGACAACTTCGGGGAGCAGCTCGAGTGCATCGTCTTCGCCGACCGCGAGCTCGAGCTCGGCCGCGCGATCCAGCGCATCCTCGTTGCCGAGACGAAGCCCGCGCAGCGTCGGCCAGTCGAGGCGGCCGAGCGCGGACGCGATATTGGCCGGTGCCTCGAGCCACTCCGCGAGATCGAGCAGATCCTCGACGGCACGGGAATTGACCTTTCGGTCCTGAATCAGCCGCGCAAAGCCCGGCTCGTCGAGCTTGCGCAGCGACGACAGAATGCGGAGCGAATCAGGAACGGTGGACACGGCGGAACTACTGCTTCTTTAGTGCTCTCCGGTTGGCTATCACGCGCCAAATCACGAAAATGACCAGGAGAACGAAGGCCACCGGGAAGCCCCAGTAGGCGATGAGCACACACGCGGGCCAGACCCACGAGGTGCTCGTGGCGAAGTCGACGCCGAACAGTGGGGCGAGGAGGACGGTGAACAACGCGACAAACGAAATAGCGGCGATCCCGACCGTGAGGTAGGCGAGGATGCGCTCCATCGTGGATGCTCGGATGTCGTCTTGCGAATTGGTCACCGAATTAGCCTAGTCGACTCGGGCCGTGGAATGCCGCGGCGGGTAGACTAGTTACATTGTGCGACACCGCGCACACCGCCGTAGCGGGATCCCATGACAATGGGTGGACTGCGGCGAGGCGCGAGCACGTTCGGGAACGACCGTCCGGCGGACTCCGGTTTCGGGTCACCCGTGCCTCACAGGCGCACTTGCGCCATGATTTCAGTTAGTAAGTACGACGCGCTCGCCGAACTTGAGCGCACAAGGAGATGAGCCATGCCAACTGGCAAGGTGAAGTTTTACGACGCAGACAAGGGATTCGGGTTCATTCAGGGCGACGACGGCCAGGAAGTGTTCCTCCACGTGACGGCGCTGCCGCCGGAGGTCACGTCCCTCAAGCCGGGCACCCGGCTCGAGTACGGCATCGCCGATGGTCGAAAGGGCGCGCAGGCGCTCTCGGTTCGTGTGATTGACGCGCCCGCGTCCGTCGTGAAGCTCAAGCGCAAGTCGGCCGACGACATGGCGGTGATCGTGGAGGATCTCGTGAAGGTGCTCGACAAGGTCGGCGGCCAGCTGCGTCGCGGCCAGTACCCGCCGTCGTCGACCGGCAGCAAGATCGCGGCGATGCTGCGCCGAGTGGCAGATGATCTCGATGCCTGACGTCAACTCTTCGCGCGAGCCCGCGGCCGACATCGAAACCGAGTCGGCCACGGTTGCCGACACGACCCAGGCCGCGCCACCGCTCGAACTGACTCCGGAGCAGCTGGCGGAATCGATCGAGCTCGCCGAGGACGCGCTGCGCGAGATCACCGAATTCAACTTCATTGGCGACTTCCACGATGTCGTCGACGAGGGCGACGGGATCTATTCGCTGCGATTCGTCTCAAACTCGCCTGGGTTCCGCGACTGGTGGTGGACTGCGGCGCTGACGCGCATCGATGGTGCGGACGCGCCTACCGTGCTCGAGTGCGGACTGCTTCCCGGTGAGGATGCGCTGCTCGCGCCCGAGTGGGTGCCCTGGGCAAAGCGCCTCGCGCGTTTCCGCGCGACGCACGACTCGCACGGCAATCTCTTGCCGGAGGCTGACGAACAGGCGGAAGGCGACGCCGAGGCGAGCCCGCGCAGCCGCACGCGCAAGCGCACGCGGACCAGACTGCGTCGCCGTGGTGAATCGGTGAAGACCGAGGACGCGGTCGATTCCGATTCCGATACCGATACTGATGCCGATACCGAGGGCGATTCCGTTCCGGGCGACGAAGAGCGCGCGGCGACCACCGATCGTGCCGCGACTCACACCAACTCGGACGACGTGATTAGCGGCGCCGAGGAGTCGAAGCAGGACGAGCAGAAGCACGGCGAGCAGAAGCAGTCGGGCGGCGCCAAGGCCAAGTCGCGCACCCGTCGTCGGGTTCGGCCCGCGATGAACGCATCGTCTGCCACCAAGGAAGAACTGCCCGTCGCGCCAGACATTCGCGACTACGCGGAGGAAATGGACGAGGCTCTCGACGGCGTCTCATTCGAAGAAACCGATACTGACGACGAGTCGGGGCGCTAGTGCTTTCCAAGTCATGCGACTCCCCGCGGAGCAGGGCGTCGCGCTGAACTCTCGCGATAAGCCCTGAGGGCCTGGTGCCACCGATTCGGTGGTACCAGGCCCTCAGTGTGTTGCCATTAGCGTGTCGCGCCTCAGTGCGTCGCGGCAGGTTTCGTCTAGTCGAGTCGCTCGACGACGTAGGTGATGCAATCGGCCAGGCTCGACACATCCACCGGGTCGACTGACGCGAAGGTGCCGACTCGCAACTGGTTGCGACCGAGCTTCCGGTACGGCTCGATGTCGACGATGCCGTGCTCGCGCAGCACCGATGTCACGGCCTTACCGTTCACGGACTCGTCGAGGTCGATTGTCACGACGACCTGCGAACGATACTGCTCCTCCGCAACGAACGCGGACGCCCACGGGTTGTGGGCAATCCACTCGTAGAGGAAGTTCGACGACTGGCGGGTGCGCGCATCCACGAACTCGAGCCCACCGTTTTCGTTCATCCAGCGAACCTGCGATTCGAGGAGCGAGAGGGAAGCGACCGCCGGCGTGTTCAGCGTCTGATCCTTGCGCGAGTTGTCGATCGCGTGCTTCAGGCTGAGGAACTCGGGGATAAAGCGGTCGGATGCGGCGATGCGTTCGATGCGCTCTATCGCGGCGGGGGACACGACAGCGAGCCAAAGCCCGCCGTCGGAGCCGAAATTCTTCTGCGGCGAGAAGTAGTACACGTCCGTGGCCGAGAGGTCGACCGCGATACCACCAGCGGCGCTGGTTGCATCCACCATCGTCAACGCGCCGTCATGCTGGACACGCTCGATGCTCACCATCGCACCGGTGGAGGTCTCATTGTGAGCCGTCGCGTAGAGGTCGATGCCCTCTGCGGCCTCAAGGCGGGCCACCGAACCCGCCGCGGCCTCGCGAACATCCGGAGCCTCGAGCCACGGGGCCGAGGCCGAATGCGCAAACTTCGAACTGAATTCACCGAACACGGCGGTCTGTGCGCGCTTTTCGATAAGTCCGAAGGCCGCAGCATCCCAGAACGCGCTCGCGCCACCGTTGGCCAGGAGTACCTCGTAACCGTCGGGCACGCGATACAGGTCTGCGATACCCTCTCGGATATCGTGGACGAGTTGTTTCACCGGCTGCTGGCGGTGCGACGTGCCGATCACAGTGGTGGCACGGTCCATGAGGTCGTCAAGCTGCTGGGTACGCACCAGCGAGGGGCCGGATCCGAATCTTCCATCCTGGGGGAGAAGATCTGCCGGAATACGAATTTCGGTCATGGGCACAAGCCTAGAGCGCTCGTGGGGTTTCGGATCGGTAGGCTTGCATGTGTCGTTCACGCGCCGCGAACGCCGCAGGGATATTGAGAGGGGAGGGAATGTCGTGACTGATCTCATCGACACCACTGAGATGTATTTGCGCACCATTCTCGACCTTGAGGAAGAGGGCATCACGCCGCTTCGCGCGCGAATTTCTGAACGGCTCGGCCACTCGGGCCCCACCGTTTCGCAGACTATTGCGCGTATGGAGCGAGACGGCCTCGTCGAAGTGGCGCCCGACCGCCGCCTCGTTCTGAGCGAGCAAGGCCGTGAGAAGGCCACGCGGGTCATGCGCAAGCACCGCATCGCGGAGTCGCTTCTCGCCAACGTGATCGGCCTTGACCTGTCACAGGTTCATGACGAAGCATGCCGCTGGGAGCACGTCATGAGCGATGAGGCCGAAGAACGGATCTTTGATCTGCTTGGCCAGCCGACGCATTCGCCGTACGGCACCCCGATTCCAACCGCCGAGGACGACGGTCGGCAGATGAGCACGGATTTTCTTGATGGGGTTCAGGCGCTCAGCGAGGTCGGCGCGGATGCGGGACCACAGCTCGTGCGCCGGCTTGGCGAGCCCGTCCAGGCTGATCTCGACCTTCTCGCGATGCTGCATGGCGGGGGAGTGTTTCCGGGCGCATCCGTGACAGTAGAGAACGCTGGCGAGCGATTTATCGTTACCGTTGTTGGCCGAAACGCCGGAGTGATCATTCCGGTTGAGGCGGCACGGCACATCTACGTGGCCAAATAACCGCGCCATCTTGCCGAAGTCGAGAGCGCTCGAAACTTCGCTGATAACGAACGCCGTTATCTTTCCGTAAGTTTTAAGTCACGAAAGCGTGACTATTTCGTGATCTTTCGTTACGGTCTTAAGGAATCGACGAACACAATCTGTGTTCAGTTCATGTCGGGGCGTCGCAATCCCGCTCCTCGACATTGTTCATCCACAGCACTTTGTGGGGCGGGCGGTAGGAACCGGGCGACGTGGAGGGTCGAACTTTGGAACTTACTACTCAGACCGGCAATGCGCCACTGACTCGTCGCCAGGCTCGTGAGATTGAGCGCCGTACCGGCGTTCGTCCCGTCGCGAAAATCGCCCCCGTGGTCGACGTCAATGACACCGGCGAGATCGAACGAAACGAAATGGACGCACTGATCTCAGTGCTTCCGACCGAACTTGTGGACCGCATCGCGAGCCCCGTGGCCGGGGACTCCCCTGATGATGCAGTCGCGGTACCCGTCGCCTTTGACGCACGGAGCCTCTCGGTTCGCGCCCCGCGCCCCGCGGCGCTTGTCGCGCGGCGGCGTCGTCGCGCTGCGGGTGGTTTCGCGGCCGCCGCCTCGGTGACCGCGATTGCAGCCGTTTCGCTTTCCACGCTTAGCGGGCAGGCCACCAGTGTTGCGGCAGACGCGCACCAGGCGAACCTGCTGTCGGCAACAACCGAGAATGCTGCTCCGCAGCCCACCGAGACGCCCGACGAGGCGGCCAATGAGGTCGTCACTCCGGCGCCGATCGAGGTCGACGCGCAGTCGACCACGATTCAGAGCTTCGACTCGTCCGCAGTCCAGGCTGCCGCGACCGAGGTCGTTATCGAGACGCCCGCCGAGGAGATCGCGCCGAGCGGGCCCGTTGAGTCGAGCGAGCCGGTGGAGTCAAGCGAGCCTGCTGAATCTTTTGAGCCGGTGGAAACCTCCGAACCCGCTTCGGACTACTCGGGTTCATCCGACTCGAGCTCGTCTTCGCAGACCGCCTCGGCGCCCGCGCCTTCCGGCAACATCGTGTGGCCCGCTGGCAGCTCGGTGAGCAGCCACTACGGCTGGCGCGACGGTCGGATGCACGAAGGCACCGACTTCACGCCGGGAGCCGGCACTCCGATCGGCTCGATTGCCGACGGTGTTGTGACCGACGTCGTTTACGGTCACGGTGGCTGGGGTAACTACGTTGTGGTGACGCACGAGATCAACGGTCAGTCCGTGGAGTCGCTGTATGCACACATGCAGGATGGCTCGATTTCGGTCTCGCAGGGTCAGCACGTTACTGCGGGTCAGCGACTCGGCGCGGTGGGGAACACCGGCAACTCGTACGGTGCGCACCTGCACCTCGAGGTTCGAGTGAATGGCTCGCTGGTCGACCCGCTGTCGATCCTTCCCTAACGATTATTCAGCGCGTAGCCACCCGTTACCTCTTCGAGACCCGGTCTCGAAAGTTTCGGGTGGCTCGCGTCGTTCTGAAAGTCTTCAAAGATCGTGTATGGTTGTCCAGGTTGCCGTCGCAACAGGGTTGATCCCCGTGAATCTGCGGGTTTTGCCCCCACTCGACTCTCGAGCTTGCCGGGTCGGCAACCATACAGCTCAACACGAATGACGAAATCCGTTATCGATTCGTAAGGCTTTTGTCACCAGGACGTGACATTTCCGAGATCTTTCGTTACGCTCGTAGATATCGACGAACACATCCGTGTTCAGATCATGTCGGGGCGTCGCAATCCCGCTCCTCGACATTGTTCATCCACAGCACTTTGTGGGGCGGGCGGCACTAGCCGGGCGACGTGGAGGGTCGAACTTTGGAAAACACCACGCTTACCGCCACTGCGCCGCTTACCCGTCGCCAGGCTCGTGAGATCGAGCGCCGTACCGGCGTTCGTCCCGTCGCCGGCATCGTTCCTTCGGTAGAGACCAAGGACACGGGCGAGATCGCGCGCTACGAGATGGACGCGCTGGTCTCGGTCCTCCCGACTGAACTCGTGAACCGCATCGCCGCTCCGATGGCCGATGAAGCGGTCGCCGTTCCTGCGGCATTCGACGCACGTGGGCTCTCGGTTCGCGCCGACCGCCCGCCCGTGCTGATCGCACAGCGTCGCCGCCGAGTCGCCGGTGGCTTCGCCGCCGCTGCTTCGGTCACCGCAATCGCTGCCGCCGCACTGACGACCGTTGGTGGTCAGGGTGCAAGCGTCGCAGCTGAGGAGCACCAGGCAAACCTGCTCTCGGCAACCGCCGATGACACCGCTTCGCAGCCGGCAGAGACGGCCGCTGAAGAGGCGCCCGCCGAGGTCGTTACCCCGGCGCCGATCGAGGTTGACGCGCAGTCGACCACGATCCAGAGCTTTGACGCATCCGTCGTTCAGGCCGCGGCCACTGAGGTCGTCGTCGAGACGCCGGTTGAAGAGGAAGTTGCCCCGAGCGATTCGGGTGCCGCTGACGCCTCGTCGGAGTCGTCCTCGAGCGAAAGCAACTCGTCGAGCGAGAGCAGCTCGTCTGCGACGACGGCTTCATACTCCGCACCGACCTCGGCGGTCGGCGCGAATGTGGCTGAAACGGCACAAAACTACATCGGTACCGGTATCTACCAGTTCGGTGGCAACACTCCCGCAGGTTGGGACTGCTCGGGCTTTACCCAGTGGGTATTCGCACAGCACGGCATCAGCCTTCCGCACAGCGTTGGTGGTCAGTCCAGCCTCGGTACCGTCGTGTCTGACCCGCAGCCTGGTGACCTCGTCATCTTCGGCGGCTATCACGTTGGGATTTACGTCGGTAACGGCCAGATGGTTGATTCCCCGGACGTAGGCCGTTCGATCGAGATCGGTGGTCTCGACGCTGGTAGCAGCTACTACTTCGTGCGCATCTAATTTCTGCGATGACTTTGACAGAACGCTCCGCCAATGCGGAGCGTTCTGTCTTTTTCTCGAGCGCCGCCGGTACACCATCGACCGGCGCGCGCGGCATTACCCGGAGTCGACGACAAGGTGAACCTTTCGTGACGTCGGGAAAGAAATCCGTGGTATCCGGCCGACTGGCGGGTACTATCGCTTTCAGCACGCCAGACCTATCGTGTGGAGGCATCATGCGAGTTCACGAGACCAACCCCACCAGGGTTGTTCGCGCGTGCTCGGGCGCCTGCAGCGGGTTTGAGCGTCATTCCTTACACGCGATATCCATCGCGTCGCCCTTAGTCGTGCACAGTAGTGTTCGTCTGTCGGCATCATCTCGGCACCGTCGTTTGACGGTGCCGTTTTCTGTTTCCCGAGGAAGCCTCGAGCCACGGGGCTAGGTGGAAGGATCTGTATGCGCACCCTCGTTCTCAACGCTGGCTATGAACCAATCTCGATCGTGTCTGACCGCCGAGCACTCGTGCTCGTGCTGGGCGGAAAAGCCTCGGTGCTGGAGGCCGATGAATCGGTACCGCTGCGTTCGATGACCGAGGTGCATGCGAGCCCGCAGGTGATCCTGCTTCGTCAGTACGTCCGCATCCCGATGGCCCGTCACCAGCCGGTGTCGCGAAAGGGCGTGCTCCGACGCGATAGCCACCGATGCGCCTACTGCGACGCGTTCGCCAACACCATCGACCACGTGCAGCCGCGCTCCCGCGGCGGGCGCGACTCGTGGGAGAACCTCGTTGCCTGCTGCCTGCGCTGCAATAACGTCAAGGGCGATCGGACCCCGGAGGAGATGGGTTGGAAGCTTCGCCATCGCCCGGGTGTGCCGATGCCGCAGCGCTGGCACCTCCGCGGCACCGAGACCGCAGTGGCTGCCGAGTGGGCCCAGTACCTCGCAGCGTGACTCGCCGTGTGAACCTCGTCATAGACTCCGCGGCGGCCTAGACTCCACGACGGACTAGAGTCCGCGGCACACTAGAGGATCGTACTTTCTCGTTCAAGGGGATCGAGGTTGTCGGCGGATCGTGAGGCTGCGTGGTCGTCAGTGTTTCGGCGGATGTTTGACTACGGTGAGGCCCGCATAGGTACATTTGAGGCGTTGCAACGGGAGGGATTGCATTGATTCGCCAATTTGCCTCAGGTCACTCGGCGCGTTCGTCCAGACCGGACGCGGAGAGGCGGAGGTCGCATCGTGGGAAGCTTGCGACGTACCTGGTGGTTTTGGTCGCCATGCTGGCTCAAGCGCTTGGAGGGTTCGGCAACTCGTCATCGGAATATACCGCGGACCAAACTCGCGTCGGAGATTTCGAGTTTGAGTCGTGGACAAGCGACTGGTACGTCGGTTTGGAGCGCACACCAGGCGGAAAAAAGCGTTCTTACGCTGAAGTGACGGAGACGCTTGTGCCAGTGTTTCCGTTGACTGACCAGAACCGTGGCATTGTGCGGACCGTGCCGCTCGACACTATCGACGGTCAGCTGGAGGTCACAGACGTCGACGTCCGCGATGCCCAAGACAACAAGGTTGAGTTTGAGAGCCATGTATCTAATGGGGAACTGACGGTTGAAATCGGGGGAGAAGAGTTCGTTCACGGCATTCAGACCTACGTCCTCACATACACCCTGCGTGACGTGATCGATGACCTGGGGAATCCAGAAGTCCAAGAGCTATATGCTGATCTCCTCCCAACGTGGAGGCCGCAGCGCATTGTGTCCTTTTCGGCTCGGGTCATATTGGACCCGGAACTCGCTGAGTCGCTCGTTGGCGAGGCGTCTTGCTACATTGGCCGGGCCGGCGCGACCGATCAGTGCGAGATTCTCGAGGAGGGCCTGAGCTACTACATCGCGCCGAGTCCGATGACCCCGAACGTGACAGTCACTCTGAACTTCGGATTCGAGCAGGGTACGGTGCCGGAACTTTCGCTTCTCGACCGGATCGGTTGGTTCCCGTTTGTTGTGGCGGTGATTTCGTTCGCGAGTCTGTTTGTTAGCGCCGCGCTGCTTGTCGTGCAGTTGCGACGATCACGCCACGCGCCGGGCGGGACGATTGTACCGCACTACGAGCCACGTTCGGACGTATCACCGCAAATAGCAGCCCACCTCATGCCTGGGCTTTCGCGTCGCGCGTTCTCCTCGAGTGTCCTTTACGGTGCTGTGCACGGTGCCCTCGCCATCGAGGAATCGGCCACAGAGAATGACTCGCCGCGCGTTTGGGGGATAAGAAAGCGGAGGCAGGAACTGCGCCTGCGGCAGTCATACAGTCGTGCAGATTTGCCACGGATCGAGCAGCGGTTCGTCGAATCGGTGCTATTCCCACGTGACGTGATCGTCACAGTCAATGGAAACAAATCAGTCGGCAGCGCGTACCAGCGTTTCGTCGAAGTTGCGCGTGCATCCATGGTCGAGCAGGGTTTCATCGAGAATTCTGGGGCTGCCGTCGCTGCAAAGCGGCGGACACTGTGGGTAGCGGTTCCGTCTATCCTCCTATCGTTCGCCTCATTTATTGTCATGCTGATTGTCAACGGCGGTGCTTTGATCAACCTATTCCTCTTGAACTTCTTACTGTTGGTCATCATGGCTGCGGTTTCGCGGTCCGTTACGACTTGGCTGCGTACTCCAACGGGTGCGCTAGCGCGTGATCATTTGTGTGGGCTGCGCGACTACATCAGGCTTGCTGAGGCCGACCGTATCCAGGCATTGCAATCAGCAGAAACTGCGGCTGCTCACGCGGCAGATGCGCGCGTGATCGATGTCTATGAACGGTTGCTGCCCTATGCGTCCCTGTTCGGGCTCGAACGAACCTGGGTGAAAGAACTGCAAGCGAAGTACGAGTCGGTAAGTACGACCCCGGACTGGTTCCACGGATACCATCCTCTGGTGTTTGCATCGGCGGTCACGCAGCTTGGGCAGCCTCGGAGTACACACTTCACCTCAGGCGATACTGGTGGGGCGAGTTCGAGCGGCTTTGGCGGTGGCGGAATGGCTGGCGGTGGCATCGGTGGGGGTTCCGTCGGCGGACGCTGAAGTTGCGTACTCGGACCGTGTGGAACAGGTGGTCATCGACACACTGGAATCGACTCCGAACGGCGCACACACGACTATGTCCGGCATGGCACCACGAGCCTGTTTGCCGCGCTGAACGCCGCCGACGGGACGGTGATCTCCTCAATTCATCGCAAGCATCGCTCGATCGAGTTCAAGAAGTTCCTCCAGAAGATCGATACGAACGTCCCCGAACACCTCGACGTGCATGTGATCTCTGATAACTACTCCACGCACAAACATCCCTTGGTGAAGGCGTGGAACGAGAGCCTGAAGCCGTTCATCTGGACCAAGACTGACGAGGATATCCTCAAATCCATCGCCAGATACCTGAAACGAATTAACGGATCGGGACACGAGTCCCCGCGGCGGACTAGAGCTCGCGGTTTAGGCCGTCCCTGCCTCGCGATGGCGCGCGTACTTCGGGAGCTTGCCGGATACCGCATCCTGGACTAGGTCGGCGTCGAGGCTCGCCGCGACGAAGTCGGCTAAGCGCTGATCGAGCTCGGTGCGGAAGGACAGCTTCATCGCTGCGCCCAGCTGCTCGCTCAGGAACGGCGCGGCGTGGCGATAGGTAATCTTCCAGGTCACCTTCGTGCCGCCGTCCACGGCCTTGAAGTGCCAGCCCTCGCCGTAGTCGGCAAGCCACCATGGGCCCTTCACCATGTGGTTGCTCGATACCTGGCCGGGGAACCACACATCGTATTCGAGAATCAGGCGACGACCATCGTTGACCCGCTCGAATACCTGGACCCCGCGATCGAGCGCCCGTGCATCCCGAAGCAGCATCCGCTTCTCGACGTGGCTGTCCCACGAGATCCGGTCAGCACCGAGCGTGTGGGCGAGGGCGAACGCCTCATCGGGGGTGAGATTGACGATCGCTGAGGCTTCGAGAGATTGCGGCATGCTCCCTAGTCTATGAAATTGACCCACAATGCCTTGCCGTTGTCTACGCGCGCCCCGTAGCTCGCACTGCCTTGTAGCGTCCAGCCGGCGGGCATACGGTGATTTCACCTGGCGCTGCACAGTTTGCGCTGCGCTCAATGAAGAGAAGGGTCACCCTCAATGTCGTTCAACTCCGTAGACGAACTCCTTGCCGCGATTTCGGCAACCGAAGGCGGTCGCGACGCGATCGATCCGGCCACCGGCGAGGTATTCGCCCAGGTTCCGGTCGCCACCGCTGAAGACCTCGAGGATGCGGTCAACCGCGCGGAAGCCGCGCAGGTGTCGTGGGGCAAGCTGTCGCACGCAGAGCGCAGCGACTACCTGAACAAGGCAGCCGACGCGATCGAGGCGTCCTCGGAGGCACTCGCCGTGCTGCTCTCGCGTGAGCAGGGCAAGCCGCTCAATGGTCCGAACGCACGCTTCGAGGTCGAGGCATGCGTCGGTTGGATCCGCGCTAACGCCGCGTTCGAGCTCGAGCCCGAGGTCATCGTCGAAGACGACAAGGTCCGCTCGGAAATGCACTACGACCCGATCGGCATCGTGGGCGCAATCAGCCCGTGGAACTGGCCGATGATGATCTCGATCTGGCAGTGGGCACCGTCGCTGCGCATGGGTAACACCGTCGTTGCGAAGCCCGCAAGCTCGACCACCCTCTCGGTGCTCGCTCTCGCCGCCGTCATGAACGAGGCACTGCCCAAGGACGTCCTCATCGTCGTCCCGGCAAACAGCAAGGTTGGCGCGGCCCTGTCGAGCCACCCGAAGGTCGGCAAGATCATGTTCACCGGTTCGACCGAGGTCGGCAAGATCATTGCGCGCGACGCGTCCGGTTCGATCGCCCGCCTCACCCTCGAGCTTGGTGGCAACGACGCCGGCATCGTCCTCCCCGGCACCGACGTCAAGGCAATCGCCGAGGACCTCTTCTGGGGTGCGTTCATCAACACCGGCCAGACCTGTGCCGCGATGAAGCGACTCTACGTCCACGAGGACGACTACGACGCGGCCGTCGAGGCCATCGTCGAGGTCGCGAAGAACGCCCCGATGGGTAACGGTCTCGATGAGCAGAACGTGCTCGGCCCGCTGCAGAACAAGGGCCAGTACGAGGTCGTCTCGAAGCTCGTGGATGCGGCTCGCGACGGTGGCGCCACCATCGCGCTCGGTGGTAACCCGGACGACAGCCAGCCGGGCTACTTCTACCCGACGACGATCGTCTCGGACATCGACAACGACAACCCGCTCGTCGCCGAAGAGCAGTTCGGTCCGGCGCTCCCGATCATCAAGTACTCGGACCTCGACCAGGCCGTCGAGTGGGCGAACGGCCTCGACGTCGGCCTCGGCTCTTCGGTGTGGGGTACGGACTCGGCGCAGGCCGTCGAGGTCGCGAAGCGCCTCGAGGCGGGCACGACCTGGATCAACGGTCACGGTGGCATTGACCCGCGCATCCCCTTCGGCGGTGCCAAGTCGTCGGGCTACGGTCTCGAGTTCGGTGACGCTGGCCTCAAGGCGGTCGCGCAGCCGCACGTGATCACGATCAACAAGTAGGCTCTGCCGCATAGAAATGTGGTGACCATCCCCAGGGATGGTCACCACATTTCTTTTTTCCGGGATGCGTGTTGCGGCTAGTGCTCGACCGCCGCCTCCGCGCCGTGACCGGTCAGAGAGCGGACCTCCATTTCGGCCGCGAGCGCCGCATCCTCAGCACGCTTCGACGTAACGGTGCCGAGCCATCCGAGGAAGAAGCCGAGCGGAATCGAGATGATGCCGGGGTTCGCGAGCGGGAAGATCGCAAAACTCACGTCCGCGCCGAGCAGCGAGGTCTCCGTACCGGAGACGACAGGGGAGAAAGCGATGAGTAGGAGGGCGCTCGCGAGCCCGCCGTACATGCTGAGCACCGCACCTCGGGTCGTGAACTTCTTCCAGTAGAGGGAGTAGATGATCGTGGGTAGGTTCGCCGAGGCCGCCACCGCGAACGCGAGGGCGACGAGGAAGGCGATGTTCTGGCCCTGGACACCGATGCCGCCGATGATCGCGACGATGCCGAGCACGACGACGGTGATCTTGCCGACTCGCACCTCGGTCTCGGGGGAGGCCTTGCCCTTCTTAATGACGCTGCCGTAGATGTCGTGGGCAAACGAGGCCGCGGCGGTGAGCGCGAGGCCCGCGACGACCGCGAGGATCGTGGCGAATGCGATTGCCGAGACGATCGCCATCATGACTGGTCCGCCCAGCTTCAGTGCGAGCAGAGGCGCGGCCGAGTTGACGCCGCCAGGCGAGTTCAGGATGGTGTCCGGGCCGACGAGCGCGGCGGCGCCGTAGCCCATGACGAGGGCGAACAGGAAGAAGGCGCCGATCAGCCAGATCGCCCAGACTACCGACTTGCGGGCTTCCTTTGCGGTCGGGACGGTGTAGAAGCGCATCAGGACGTGGGGGAGACCCGCGGTACCGAGCACGAGCGCGAGCCCGAGCGAGATGAAGTCGAGCTCCTTGCCGCCGTATTGCAGACCCGGCGCGAGGATCTCCGCGCCCTTCTCCGACACATCCACTGCGTGCTCCAGCACGCTGCCGAAGTTGAAGCCGTGCATCGTGAGCACCCAGAGCGTCATGAGCAGGGCGGCGCCGATGAGCAGCCAGGCCTTGATGATCTGCACCCAGGTGGTACCCTTCATCCCTCCGATCAGGACGTAGACGATCATGAGTACGCCAACGACTGCGACCACGAGGCTCTGGCCGACCTTGTCGTCGATCCCGAGCAGGAGCGAGACGAGCCCACCGGCCCCGGCCATCTGTGCGAGCAGGTAGAAGAAGCACACGGCGAGCGTCGTTGTCGCCGCGGCCATCCGCACCGGGCGCTGCTTGAGGCGGAAGGAGAGTACATCGGCCATCGTGAACTTGCCGGTGTTGCGCATCAGCTCGGCGACGAGCAGGAGCGCGACGAGCCAGGCGACGAGGAAGCCGATGGAGTAGAGGAAGCCGTCATAACCGTTGATCGCGATGGCGCCGGTGACGCCCAGGAAGGATGCGGCGGAAAGATAGTCGCCCGAGATCGCGAAGCCGTTCTGAGTGCCGGAGAACGAGCGACCGCCCGCGTAATAGTCGGCGGCCGACTGGTTGCGGCGGCTCACTCGCACGACGATGAACAGGGTGATGGCGACGAACGCGATGAAGATCGAGATGTTCAGCAGGGGATTGTTCTCGATGGTCTCGACGGCTTGCGCGAGGGCTTGCTGGACGTTCATGCGCGCTCCACCACCTCGAGCTGCTCGCCGTTTTCGATGGCCGTGAGCTCCTCACGAAGCTCGGCGGAGTCCGGATCGAGCTTCGAGTTGGCGAACCGGACGTACCACATCGTGATCGCGAACGTCGTGATGAACTGGCCGAGGCCAAGCAGCAGTCCGAGGTTGATCATCCCGAAGACCGGAGTGGCCATGAACTCGGGCGCGTAGGCGCCGAGCAAAACGAAGGCGAAGTACCACGCGAGGAAGAACGCCGTCATCGGGAAGACGAACGAGCGCTGCTTCTTGCGCAGGCGCTGGAACTTGGGGGTTTGTTGGAATTTCTCGTAATCGATCGTGCCGTTCGGTGGCACGTTATTGGCGTCGTGCATGGGGCCTCCTTGCCGCATGGTGGGACGGGTGATGAAGCTCGCGCGGGTGCGCGGGCAGGAAGTGTGGTGGGGAAGTGTGGTGTGTTAGACCGCGATCGGTACCGCGACCGATTGCGTGTGCGGAATATCCGGATTCGCGGGCCCGAGGGCGGTGATTTCGTCGAGCGTGGAGCGATCCTCGATGGTCGCGGGAACCTTGTAATCCTCGCCGTCGAGGATCTGTCGGATGGTCTTGCGCAGGACCTTGCCCGAGCGGGTCTTCGGCAGCCGCGACACGATCGCGACGTCCTTGAACGCGGCAACGGGGCCGATGGTGTCGCGCACGTGCGCAATCAGTTCACGCTCGAGGCCCTCGGCGGCGACGTCGAAGCCGTGCTTCAGCGTCACGACGCCGTACGCGCGGTGGCCCTTGAGGTTGTCGCGCACACCGACGACCGCGGCCTCGGCGACGGCCTCGTGCTGCACGAGCGACTCCTCGATCGACCCGGCGGCGATGCGGTGCCCGGCAACGTTGATCACGTCATCCGTGCGGCCGGTGACGAACACGTAGCCGTCCTCGTCCACGTATCCCGAGTCACCAGTTGAGTAGTAGCCCGGGAACTCTTCGAGATAGGAGCTGTGGAAGCGCTCGGGCGCGCCCCACACGGTCTTCAGATATCCAGGCGGGAGCGGGAGCTTGAGCGCGATGTTGCCCTCCGCGCCCGGCTCTGTGACTTCTTCGCCACCCGCGTCGAGGATGCGCAGGTCGACCCCGGGGCACGGCAGGGTGCAGGAGCCGGGTTTCGTCGGGAGCAGTTCGGTGCCGCGCTGATTCGCGGCGATCGCCCAGCCGGTCTCGGTCTGCCACCAGTGGTCGATCACGGGGCAGTGGAGTCCGTCGTTCGCCCAGTGGTAGGTCTCGGTATCGAGGCGCTCGCCCGCGAGGAACAGCGCATCCAGGCTGCTGATGTCGCACTGGCCCGCGTACTCGAGCTCCGGATCCTCGCGACGAATCGACCGCAGCGCGGTCGGGGCGGTGAAGAGCACCTTGACGCCATACTCTTCGACGACGCGGAAGAACGCACCCGCATCCGGAGTACCGACCGGCTTGCCCTCGTAGATCACCGTGGTGGCACCGGCAAGCAGCGGCGCGTAGACGATGTAACTGTGGCCGACGACCCAGCCCACGTCGGAAGCCGACCAGAACACATCCCCCGGCTCGATGCCATAGATCGAGCCCATCGAGCGGGTCAGCGCCACGGCGTGCCCGCCGGTGTCGCGCACGATCCCCTTCGGGTTTCCGGTGGTACCGGAGGTATACAGGATGTAGGCAGGATGCGTGGCCTCGACCGGGACGGGCGCGACCGGCTCCGCCTTTGCTTCGGCCTCTTTCCAGTCGAGGTATTCGACTTCGCCACCCTGGTAGTCGGCGGCGGAGCCGGCGATGCGCTCGCGGTCGGCGACGATGACGGTCGTGACGGTGCCGGTGGATGCGTGCAGCGCCCGGTCCACAATCGGCAAGTACTCGACGACTCGCTTTGGCTCGAGGCCGCCCGAGGTTGTGACGATCACCTTCGGCGCCGCGTCGTTGATGCGCACGGCGAGCTCGCTCGCGGCGAAGCCGCCAAAGACGACCGAGTGCACGGCGCCGATGCGGGCGCAGGCGAGCATCGAGATGATCGCCTCGGGAATCATCGGTAGGTAGATCAGGACGCGATCGCCCTTCTGCACGCCGGATGCGCGGAGTGCGCCGGCGAATCGGGCGACGTGATCCTGCAGCTCGGCGTAGGTGATGCGCGATTGCGTGCCGGTCATCGCCGAGTCATAGATGACGGCGGTGCGGTTGCCGTTGCCCGCGAGCACGTGCCGGTCGACGGCGTTGAAGCACGTGTTGAGCTCGCCGTCGGGAAACCACTCCCACGAGGTCTCGGAGTGTTGGGCGAGGGCCCGAGTGGGCTTCTTCGTCCAGTCGATGAGCTCGGCTGCCTCGAGCCAGAATTGCTCCCGATTCTCGATGCTGTCGGTCCAAGTGGCGTGGGTCGTCATGCGTTGCCTCCCTGAAGATCTCGCGTCAGTGCGAGATATTTACAAGACCTCGGCACTCCGCTGTGCCAGGTGTTATCGTTCACGCTACGAACCCCCTCAATGCCGAGGTACCCCCGAAAGTTGGTATCGCACCTTGCACCGCCGCACACCGCGATCTGAATACGAACTCCTCGAAACCGCTATTTCCGAGCTCAACGACGCTGGCTCGTTTCCGCTCGTGTTTGGCGGTCTGACCAGCGAAAATAGTGTCCGCGTGTCGTCGCTTCGGGGGAACCGAACCGGCTCGCTCGCCGGCCTCCACGTCGTGCAGCGTCGAGGCCTCGGTGGCCAGGCGTTGAGCTTTCTGCAACCCAGGCTCACGACCGACTACCGCACCGCACGGCACATCACTCACGACTACGACCGCGAGGTGCTTTCCGAGGGAGTGACCGCACTGCTCGCGGTGCCGGTTGTCGTTGAAGGCAATGTGCGCGGCGTGTTGTACGGCGCCGAGCGTGAGGGCATGAGCGTCGCGAACCGGTCGGTCGAGCGCGTGGTGCAGGCCGCATCCCGACTCCAGCAGCAGCTGCGCGATCGCGACCAAGCCGAGCGCGAGCGGCTGCGAATCGAGCTTCGATCACTACCCACCGCGAGGGCGTCGGCACCGACCGTCGCGGATCTCTCTGGCGAAAAGCTCGAGGAGCTGCGCGCGAGCTACGCCGAACTGCGTTCCATCACCGCCTCGCTGAGCGACCCGGCACTGATCGAGCGGATGCGCCACGTCGAGTCTCGACTCGCCGCGTTGTCGATGCCAACCGCGGCACAGGAAGCCGATGTGCAGCTTTCGCCACGCGAGGTGGATGTGCTCGGTTACGTCGCCATCGGGCTCAACAACGGCGAAATCGCGGCGGAACTCGCGCTCGCCGAGTCGACGGTGAAGAGCTACCTGGCGACGGTGATGCGCAAGCTCGGCCAACGCACTCGCCTCGGCGCGGCCACCGAAGCGCGGAGGCTTGGACTCATCCCGTAAACGCTGAGTGTATGCGCTAAAGCGTATTTTCATGGTTGCTCTCGCTAAAAAAGCGGCTAATGTATGCATAAGTGAATGTGGTGCCACAAGCACGTGGTACCCGGCGAAGCAACGGAGGGCTCATGCGCGCAAGCGACAAGGCGTACGCGACGCTGCGCGACGAGATTCTTTCCGGTGAGCTCGCGCCCGGTACCCCGATGGCCGAGGTGGAGCAATCGACCCGGCTCGGCGTGAGCCGCACTCCGGTGCGCGAGGCCTTCTCCCGGCTCACCGGGGAAGGGCTGCTGACCTCGAAGTCTGCGCGGCTGCTGGTCGTCACCGAGCTCACGGCCGAGCGCATCCGCGCCCTCTACGAGCTACGCGACGCACTCGAGACGAGGGCCGCGGCACTGGCCGCGCAGCGTCGCGAACGTCGGGTTTTCGAGGGGCTGCGGGAGCAGCTCGAGGCGGCACCCGCGCTCCTCGAAGCTGCGGATGGCGAGGCCGGCATCGTTCGCTACTTCGAGATCGTGGATGCGCTCGATCTCGCGATCGAGGATGCGGTCGGCAACTCCTACGTCACCGGTGCGTTGACGAGCGCGCGCCTGCACTCGGCGCTCGTGCGCCGTCTCTCCCAACACGATCCGGCACGGCTCCGAGCCGCGGCGCGCGAGCACCTGCTCGTCGTCGACGCCATTCTTGCGGGGGAGGCCGAGCTCGCGGCCGCCGCCGTCAAAGTCCACCTGCACAACAGCCTCGAAAGCGCCCTCGCGCGCCTTTGACACACCGAACCGAACCGCTCAGCACCCACGAATGCGCTCCTGCGCACCAACCGACTCAATACCGTCATCGCTCGCCATGAGCGCACACAGTAGGCCCCATAGAAAGCAAGGTCCGCCTGATGAAACAGCACGAAGTCCGCGTCTACAAGTCCGAAGAGAACCTCGCGCGCGAAGACCAGCTCGCGTGGAAGATCGCCCAGGTCGCGACCGACCCCGTCGAGGTCACCGAAGAGGTCACCGACATGGTAATCAACCGCGTGATCGACAACGCCTCCGTGGCCGCCGCATCCCTCAACCGTGCCCCGATCGTGGCCGCGCGCGGGCAGGCGACCTCCCACCCTGCATCCCGCCACGGCGAGGGTGCGACGATCTTCGGCCTCGCGGAGTCGGAGCGCACGAGCCCCGAGTGGGCCGCGTGGGTCAACGGCGTCGCGGTTCGTGAGCTCGACTACCACGACACGTTCCTCGCCGCCGAATACTCGCACCCGGGCGACAACATCCCGTCGATCACGGCAGTGGCGCAGCACGCCGCGACCTCGCGAGGCCTCACCGGCCGCGAGCTCGTGCGCGGTATCGCGACCGGCTACGAGATTCAGGTGGACCTCGTGAAGGCGATCTGCCTGCACGAACACAAGATCGACCACGTCGCGCACCTCGGCCCGTCGGCCGCGGCCGGTATTGGCACACTTCTCGGCCTCGACACCGAGACGATCTTCCAGGCCGTTGGCCAGGCGCTGCACACGACCACCGCGACGCGCCAGTCGCGCAAGGGTGAGATCTCGACGTGGAAGGCGCACGCCCCGGCGTTCGCGGGCAAGATGGCCGTCGAGGCGGTCGACCGTGCGATGCGCGGGCAGACGAGCCCGACCCCCATTTACGAGGGCGAAGACGGTGTCATCGCGTGGCTGCTGAACGGCCCGGAGGCACGCTACTCCGTGCCGCTGCCGGACGCGGGCGAGGCGAAGCGCGCGATCCTCGACACCTACACCAAGGAACACTCGGCCGAGTACCAGGCCCAGGCCTGGATTGACCTCGCTCGTAAGCTGCACCGCGAGCACCCGGAGCTGGTTGCGCATCCCGAGAACATCGCGTCGGTGCTCATCAAGACCTCGCACCACACGCACTACGTGATCGGCTCGGGCGCGAACGACCCGCAGAAGTACGACCCGACCGCGTCGCGCGAGACGCTCGACCACTCGATTCCGTTCATCTTCACCGTCGCGCTGCAGGATGGCGCGTGGCACCACGTCGACTCCTACTCGCCCGAGCGCGCTGGCCGTCCCGACACCGTCGAGCTGTGGCAGAAGGTCACGACGGTCGAAGATGCCGAATGGACGCGTCGCTACCACTCGCTGGACATCGCTGAGAAGGCATTCGGCGGTGCGGTGGAAATCACCCTGACCGATGGCACCGTCATCCGTGACGAGATCGCGGTCGCGGATGCGCATCCGCTCGGCGCGCGCCCCTTCGCGCGTGAGCAATACATCGAGAAATTCCGCACCCTCGCTACCGACATCCTTGGGGATGCTGAGGTTGAGCGCTTCCTCGACGTCGCGCAGCGCCTGCCCGAGCTCAAGGCGGAGGAACTCGGCCAGCTCACGATCGTCGCCGCGCCGGGCCTGCTCGTGGCGAGCCCCAACACCGGTCTCTTCTAAGGAGTTTTGAGTGCTGTACGCAAAGAACACCCCGGCCCAGAAGCGCGCGAACTTCCGCGCACAGCTTGCCAGCGGCGAACTGCTGCGATTCCCGGGCGCCTTCAACCCGCTTTCGGCGCGCATGATCGAGGACAAGGGCTTCGACGGCGTCTATGTCTCCGGCGCCGTGCTCGCTGCCGACCTCGGCTTGCCCGATATCGGGCTCACCACGCTGTCTGAGGTTGCTGGCCGCGGCAAGCAGATCGCGCGGATGACCGAGCTGCCGACGATCATCGACGCCGACACCGGTTTCGGTGAACCCATGAACGTCGCTCGCACCGTGCAGGAACTCGAGGACGCTGGCCTTGCCGGCTGCCACATCGAGGACCAGATCAACCCCAAGCGCTGCGGTCACCTCGACGGCAAACAGGTGGTCGACTCAGAGACCGCGACCAAGCGCATCCGCGCCGCCGTTGACGCGCGTCGCGACGAGAACTTCCTCATTATGGCCCGCACCGATATTCGGGCGGCCGAGGGACTCGATGCCGCGCTCGACCGCGCGAAGGAACTCGTGGATGCGGGGGCCGATGCGATCTTCCCGGAGGCGATGCGCACGCTCGAGGAGTTCGAGGCGATGCGGGCGGCGGTCGATGTGCCGCTGCTCGCCAACATGACGGAGTTCGGCAAGAGCGAGCTGTTCTCGGTGGATGAGCTGCGGAACGTCGGCATGAACCTCGTGATTTGGCCCGTTTCGATGCTGCGCATCTCGATGGGGGCAACCGGGCGCGCGCTTGACGCTCTCACCGAAGTTGGACACCTGCGTGACAAGCTCGACGAGATGCAGCACCGTGCTGATCTCTACGAACTCCTCGACTACGAGGCCTACAACCACTTCGACACCTCCGTATTCAACTTCCGGGTCGAGCGCTAGCCGACGGCCGCTTACACAGATTGGACAGCCAGATGGAAGAGAAGGAAATCTATAAGGGTCTCGCCGGTGTGCCGGTGGACTACACCGCGATCTCCAAGGTGAACCCCGAGACGAACTCGCTGCTGTACCGCGGTTACCCGGTGCAGGATCTCGCCGCGAAGCTCAGCTTCGAAGAGGTCGCGCTGCTGCTGTGGAACGGTGAGCTGCCGACGGAGGCAGAGCTCGCCGAATTCGTGGCGGAGGAGCGAGCTGGCCGTGCGCTTGACGCGACGCTCAAGGGCATCATCGACACGCTGCCGACTGACGGGCACCCGATGGATGTGGTCCGCACCGCCGTTTCGGTGATCGGCGCACAGGACCCCGAGACCGAGACGAACACGCCGGAGTCGAACCTCGCGAAGTCGAAGCGACTGTTCGCCGCCCTGCCCGCGGTCGTGGCCTACGACCAGCGTCGTCGGCGGGGACAGGACGTGGTGGCTCCGCGCGATGACCTCGACTACTCGCAGAACTTCCTATGGATGGCCTTCGGAGAGGAGGCTGCGCCTGAGGTGGTGGATGCGTTCCGCGTCTCGATGGTGCTGTACGCCGAGCACTCGTTCAACGCATCCACTTTCACCGCCCGCGTGATTGCGTCGACGACCTCGGACCTCTACAGCGCTGTCACCGGCGCGATCGGTGCGCTCAAGGGCGCCCTGCATGGTGGCGCGAACGAGGCCGTCATGCATACCTTCGCCGAGATCGGCACCGCCGAGAACGTCAAGCCATGGCTCGATGACGCGCTCGCGAACAAGAAGAAGATCATGGGCTTCGGCCACCGCGTCTACAAGCACGGCGACTCGCGCGTGCCGACGATGCAGGCGGCGATGGAACGGATGATCGCATACTACGACCGCCAGGACATGCTCGATCTCTACCGGACTCTTGCGGCGGAGTTCGTCGAGCGAAAGGGCATCCACCCGAACCTCGACTACCCGGCGGGCCCGACGTACCACCTCATGGGCTTCGATACGCCGACTTTCACGCCGCTGTTCGTCGCGTCGCGTGTGACCGGCTGGACCGCGCACATCATGGAGCAGAACGCGTCGAACGCGCTGATCCGCCCGCTCTCGGTGTACAACGGCCCGGACCAGCGCGAGCTGCCGTAGGTAGTTGCTGCCTGCTGCCTGCTGCCTGCTGCCTGGTGCCTGGTGCCTGGTGCCTGGTGCCTGGTACCGCGGCGCTGTCGCAGCGCATCCGTCAAGTGCCGGCGCCCGGGGCAGCAGGTCGGCTGGGAGCGTGACGGCTCGGCGCCCGGAGTGGATTTACTTCCACTCCGGGCGCGGTTGCGTTCAGGGGTGCGTCAGCGGCGCGAATATTCAGGCCGAGGGACGGCTGCGGCTTGAAATTTCGGGCTGGGGCGCGACGCTGGCTTGAATATTCATGCTGAGGCACGCTGCTGGTTTGAATTTTCAAACCAGGGGGAAGCTGTGGCTTGAAATTTCAAGCCACGAAAATGATGACCTGAAATTTTAAGCCGAGCGGGTGTCACCGAGGGGATATACCCTCCGTGACACTCCCTCGGCTTAAGTTTTCAAACCATGAAAACCGTGGTGTGAAAATTCAAGCCGCGACCGGTGGATGGCTTGAAAACTCACGCCGCGATTGGTGCGTGTCGTGAAAATTCACGCCGCAGTTGGGCGGGGCTTGAAATATCACGCCGCAATTCGGGTGGATGGCTTGAGAATTCAAGCCGCGATTCGGTGAAGGCGTGAACCTTCGAGCCAGGGGCTCGCCTGGCGTGAAATCTCACGCCGCGTTTACGCTCACGCGCGGGCTTCGCCGCCGCCCGGTGCGCCGTTCGCCTCGGTTTCCGGAGATGCTGACCCATTCACGTCGTTGGCCGAAGCATCCGAGCCGCCATCCGCATTCGAGCCGGTACCCGCGGCCGAGGTGGCGTCCGCAGCGCCTGCATCCGAGCCGGGGCCTGCATCCGAGCCGCCATCCGCATTCGAGCCGCCAGCCGCATCCGAACCAGAACCAGAACCAGCACCAGCACCAGCAGCCGACGCCGAGGCAGCTTCCGAGGCAGCCTCAACTTCAGCCGCCGCCGCAGCCGCAGCTTCCTTCCGGTCGGCCGGGCCGCCCTCACGCGAGTAGATAAGGGATGCAATGGTCGCGATGAGCAGCACGCCGAAGATAAACAGCAGTGAGAACCACGTCGGAATCTCGGGGGCCCACTCGATGGGCTCGCCACCGTTGATCCAAGAGAGTTCGTTGACGTGCATCGCGTGGAACACTAGCTTGACGCCGATGAAGCCGAGGATGAACGCGATACCCAGGTCGAGGAAGACGAGGCGCGAGAGCATCGCGTCGAGGAGGAAGTACATCTGGCGCAGACCGAGCAGCGCGAGCGCGTTCGCCATGAACACGAGGTACGGCTCCTGCGTAATGCCGAAGATCGCAGGAATCGAGTCGAGCGCGAAGAGGATGTCGGTCATCCCAAGCGCGACGACGACGAGCACAAGGGGAGTGAACAGCTTCTTGCCGTTCTCGACGATCGTCCACTTGTCGCCGTTGTAGCTCTCGGAAGCCGGGATGAACTTGCCGATCTTCGAGACCCACTTCGGCATCTCGGGATCGGATTCGTCGAAGGAGTCGCGGAACTGGCGGATCGCCATGAATAGCAGCCAAGCGCCGAAAATGTAGAAGACCCACGAGAGCTCGTTGAGGATCCAGGCGCCGGCGATGATGAAGATCGTGCGGAAGACCAGGGCCATCGCGATCCCGATGAGCAGCGCCTTTTGCTGCGCGAGTTTCGGTACCTTGAAGCCCGTCATGATCATGAGGAAGACAAAGAGGTTGTCGACCGAGAGCGCTTTTTCAGTCGCGTAACCCGCGATGAAGTCGCCGGCATGCTTCCAGTCCCAGAGCCAGGCAATGATCAGCATGAACACGAACGCCATGGCGACGTAGAAGAGCGTCCAGAGGCCCGATTCCTTGATCGAGGGAACGTGGGCGTGTTTGACGTGCGAATAGAAGTCAAAGACAAAGAAGCCGACGATTACGGCGACGCTGATTAGCCAGACCCAAATATCGACATGACCCATTGATTAGCCTCCAGGGTTCACTAACGGAACTACTCTGAAGGTCTCTTCCGCCGCTACTGCGGCCGACGCTCCCGGGACGGAACTTAGGTGTCCGAAGCCGTGATGACGAGAACGTCGCAGGAGGAATACTCCCCTTCACCACCCGCAAGGGTACACGGCCAACACGCAGAAGGCACGTTCACTGTGGATAGACGGGGTACCCATTCGCCGATCGGACGGTGTATCCGAGCACCGAATCTGGGTTCGATTCCAGCACCGACAGCGCCACGTTCGAGATGTGCGGTGCGCGCCATTCCAGTAATTGATCGAGCGCTAGCCGGATCACCGACCCGTGCGTCAACGCCAGCACATTCTCATTCGGGAACTGCGCCGCGATCGAGTCAAATGCCGCGAAGGCCCGGGTGAGTGTCGCATCCACCGTTTCTACAGACGGGTGGTCGATGGCCGTTCGGCTGCCATCGACCCGGTACACGTGTTCGCCTTCCAGCACGCCGAAGCTTCGCTCGACCAGTTCCGGGATGAGGATGGGCGGCTCGAGTCCCAAGGCCGCGGCGATGATTTCGGCGGTGTGGCGGGCGCGACCCAGCGGCGAGGCCACGATTCGGGTCCAGTCGCTCCCGCGAAGCAACCTGGCCGCATCCTCAGCCTGCTCGACACCGCGCTCGTTGAGCGGAATATCGGTGGTGCCCTGCAACTTCATCTGGGCGTTCCAATCGGTTTCGCCGTGACGAATCAGTCCAATGCGCATGCTTCCCGCCGTTCAAGCTCGTAGTGGGTGGTCATCCCGTACCCTAATGGCATGGCGGAACGTAAATCCTGGTCGCTCGGCGGTGCTCTTCGAAACATGTTCGGTCGTCAGACGATCGACGAGTCGACTTGGGAAGATCTCGAGGATGCGCTGCTCACGGCAGACTTCGGCCCCACCATCACCGACGAGGTGATCGAGGAGCTCCGCGAGCAGGTTGACCGCTATAACACGACGGATCCGCGCGACCTCAAGCGCATGCTGCGCGAAGTGATCGAGGAGCGACTGTCGAAGTTCGACACCACGCTCAACCTCTCGGACCGGCCCGCGGTGACGCTAATTGTCGGGGTGAACGGAGTGGGGAAGACCACGACGATCGGGAAATTCGCTCGTTTCCTTCGCAACTATGGCCGCACCGTGGTGATTGGTGCTGCGGACACGTTCCGCGCCGCGGCCGTCGAGCAACTCGACACCTGGGCGATGCGCGCGGATGTGCGCATCGTGCGCCCCCAGCAGTACGGTCAAGACCCGGCGTCCGTCGCCTATCAGACCGTCGAGGTCGCAATGCGCGAGGGTATCGAGATGGTCATCATCGACACGGCGGGTCGACTCCAGACCAAGGCTGGCCTGATGGATGAGCTCACCAAGATTCACCGGGTCATCGAGAAGCTCACGCCGGTGAGCGAGGTGCTGCTGGTTCTGGATGCGACCACCGGCCAGAACGGTGTCTCGCAGGCCGAGGCGTTCATCGAGCACGCGGGCGTGACAGGGCTTGTGATCACGAAGCTAGACGGGTCCGCAAAGGGCGGGTTCGTGCTCTCGGTGCAGGAACGCACCGGGCTGCCCATTAAGCTGATCGGGACCGGCGAGGGCATCAACGACCTCACCGGTTTCACGCCGCACGTGTTTGCCGAGCAGCTGCTCGCGGACGCGTAGGCGGCCGATCGCCCGCGCCACATAGCTAAAACATAGAAAGCTCATCGGCCCTTCAACGCCGCGCGCGTTGAAGTGTGTCGCATGAACAGCGCACCGAACTCAGAACACAACCACCACCGGGGCGAAGAGCAACCCGCGGCATTCAAGTCGACTGGGGAAAACGGCCAGCCCGGGACCTATAACCAGTCCGCGGACGACAGCCAGTACGGGATCTACGGCCAGCCCGGGGCACCTGGCCAGCCCGGGACGCCTGGCCAGCACGGGGCACACAGCAACCCCAGGCAGAAGAACCCGATCAAGCGCCGCATCCTCGCCGCGGGTGCGGCGTTTGGTCTCGTTCTCGCCGGTGCGGTCGGTGGAGTGGCAGTCGGAGGATCGATCGTCCAGGGGCAGGTTGAGCGGCAGATCGCCGAGCAGCAGACGGACTCCCAGATGGGCTCGCTCCCGTCGCAGCAGGGGCTCGAACAGCTGCTGCCATGGAACCTGCAGCGCGATCAGCAGCAGAGCCCGAACCAGCAGCAGACCCCGGAACAGCAACAGGGCCAGTCAGATGCCGCATCCGGGGGCACGCAGCTCGACGTTGCCCCCGCGAGCGTGAGTGAGTCGTCTGGCGTGGCTCTCATCGAGACGCAGCTCGGCTATCAGGGCGCAGCCGCGGCGGGCACCGGAATCGTGATGAGTTCGGACGGCCTCGTGCTCACGAATAACCACGTCATCTCCGGCGCCACGCAGATCAGCGTCACGACCGATAACGGCGCGACCTACGACGCGACGGTCGTCGGCACCGATTCGACCCAGGACGTAGCTGTCTTGCAACTCGACAATGCCTCGGGCCTCACACCCGCCACGATCGACCAGGACAACAACCTGGCAGTGGGCGACACGATTGCCGCGATCGGAAACGCGGGTGGCGGTGGTCAGCTCATGAGTGCCGACGGCACGGTGGTCGACTTGAACGCGAGTGTCTCGACGACGAGCGAGGGTGCCATGGCCAAGGGCGAGTCGCTCTCGAACATGATTCAGATTGACGCCGACGTGGTCTCCGGTGACTCGGGCGGCGCGGTCCTCGACAACCAGGGCGAAGTCGTCGGGATGACGACGGCGGCCTCGAGCGGCACCTCCAACATCAGTGGCTACGCAATCGAGATAGATCAGGCGCTTTCGGTCGCGCAGTCGATCATCGATGGTGTCGACACCGGCACGAACACGATCGGTACCCCGGCGTTCCTCGGCATCGCGCTCGGCACCGGCAACGGTACGACAATTGCGGGGGTTTACCAGAACACTCCCGCGGCCGATCTTGGACTCCAAGCCGGCGACACGATTACCGCGATCGATGGCATCACGGTGAGCAGCGCATCCGAACTCTCGGCGCTCATCGCCGAGTACACCCCGGACACGCAGGTGTCCGTGACCTGGACCACCGCGGCCGGAGCGCCGCAGACCGGCACGGCGACGCTCATGGCTGGTCCGGCGAACTAGCCCACGAGACTTGCGGAGGATGCGACGGCGGCGCGAGCTGCCGACGCGACCTCCGCGAGTCTCGTTTCGTCGATGCCGGTGACGAATCCGTGCTCGTGCAGCACGCGCACGATCTCTTCGGTCGCGATATTGCCGTGCGCGCCGGGCGCAAACGGGCAGCCACCAAAGCCAGCGAGGGCGGCATCAAAGCGATCGATCCCGGCACGGGCGGCGGCGATTACGGTCCCGAGCGCCTGCCCTTCGGCGTTGTGCAGGTGCAGCGACAGCGGCACATTAGGATGCGCGGCCCGCACGGTCTCGACGGTCGCGATCACCGTCGCGGTGGCTGCGGTGCCAAGGGTGTCGGCGAGGCCGACGTGCGAGACGCCCATGTCGGCGAACGCGCCGACGAGGCCCGCGACGCGATCTGCCCTGACGTCGCCCTCGAACGGGCATAGGAACGCCGTCGAGATGCCGGCGAAGAAGTCAATCTCCGGATGCCGTGCCACGGCCTCGGCGAGGCTGGCCAGCGCATCCTCGGTCGACTGACCGGCGTTCGCCGAAGAATGGGCCTGACTCGCCGACGCGACGATCTGCACGTGCGTGGCCCCCGCATCCGCGGCCCGATCGATGCCCTTGCCGTTGAGCGCGAGCACCGTGTATTCCGCGGCCCCGGCACGAAGTCCCGCGAGTACTTCCGCGGCGTCGGCCATCTGCGGCACGCGCTTGGGGTTGACGAAAGATGCGACCTCGAGCCGCGACACCCCGGCCGAGATGAGCCCCTCCGCGATCTCGAGCTTCGTGGCGGTGGCGACAAGGACGTCCTCGTCCTGCAGGCCGTCGCGGAGGAAGACGTCTGTCACGTCGATGCGGGTCACGCGGAGGCCTGCTCTCGCGAACCCGAGAGCGCCTCGATGTCCTCGG